>CAZBXO010000039.1:7286-24769 GCA_964495645.1 uncultured Phenylobacterium sp.
GAACCCCGAGAGCGTGGCCGCGCGGGCGTTCCTGGCGATGGCGAAAGCGCTGATCGGCTAGGGAGGGCGTCCGGATGAAGGTCGAAGGCCGCTGCCACTGCGGCAGGATCGCCTACCAGGCCGAGGTGGATCCGGCCGCGGTTCAGGTCTGCCACTGTCTGGATTGCCAGACACTCACCGGGTCGGCGTTCCGGGTCACGATCCCCGCCCCGCCGGAGGGCTTCCGACTCCTCAGCGGAGAGCCGCGCATCTACATCAAGGTGGCCGCCAGCGGATCACGCCGCGGCCACGCCTTCTGCGGCGACTGCGGCGCGCCGGTTTTTCGGCTGCCGACCGACAACAACCCCAACTACTCGCTGCGCATCGGCGGCCTCGATCAGCGCGCAGAGCTCGGTCCGCCGAAGCGGCAGATCTGGGTCAAGCGGCGGCTCCCCTGGGTCGCCTCGATCGGCGAGGTCCCGGAAGCCGCGTCACAGGGCTGATCTAGACGCCGACGCCGGCGGTGACGGTGGCGTCGCGCTCGTCGAGCAGGCGACGGATCTCGGCGGAGCGGGCGGCGGTGAGCTTGTAGCCGATGAACGCGGCGGCCCCGAGCGCCAGGAAGGCGATCGGCCCGGCCAGGAACACGATCGTCAGGCTCTCGATGGCTTCCGCGGGGTTCTTCGGCCCGAGCGTCGGGTGGTAGCCGACGGCCTCGAGCAGCCCGTAGGCGATGAAGATGGCGCCGGCCAGGGCGACCTTGCTGGTGGACGTGGTCAGCGCATAGAGCACGCCGGCGCGCTCCTTGCCCTGGCTGAGGCGCACGTCGTCGGCGACGTCGGCGACCATGGCGCGGATCAGGGCCGTGAAGCCCGCGGCCACGAAGCCGGTGACGAATTGGCTGGGGACCGAGGCCCAGACGTTGCCCTTGGGCAGGAAGAGCAGGGTGACCAGGGCCGCCGAGTAGATCCCGCTCGAGAGCATGGCGGCCCGGTGCTTGCCGATCCTGGCGGCCACCATGCCGGTGACCGGCGCGCCGATCAGGCCCGCCAGGATGTAGACCGACAGCAGCAGGTTGGCCTCGCCGGTGGTGAAACCCATGCGGTCGCGCATGAAGAAGAGGAAGAGCGCGGCCATCCAGCCCGGACCCAGCGCCAGACAGAAGTCGGCGAGCAGGATGCGCGCCATGCTGGGGTGGACGATCAGCTCCCAGTAGTCGCGCAGGCGGAAGCGCTGACCGGGGTCCTCCGGCGCGACCGATTCCGGCGTGAGCCAGGTGACGGTCCCGCAGGCGATGGGCGTCAGGAGGATGATGTACCAGACCATGGCGCGGACGCCCTCGGCGTCGGTGTAGCCGTTGGCCTCCATCACGATGGGGATGAAGAGGATGCCCAGGATGCCGATCACGCCGACGCCGCCCATGATCCCGAAGATCCGGGCGCGCAACTCGTAGGTGGTGGCGAGCCGCGCGGCCCAGGCGGCGTGGCTCAGGATCAGGATCGACTGGCCCAGGTACATGACCATCAGCCAGGCGATGAGGTAGCCGACGCCCACCCCCTGGCCGGCGCCCAACAGCATGAAGAGGCCGAACATCATGAAGGGGGCGCCGATGAGCGTCCAAAGGCGGTAGCGGCCTAGTCGCGTGCGCGTGCGGTCCATCATCAGGCCCAGCGCCGGCTCGATCGGGATGTCGATGGTGCGGCAGATGGCGAAGGCGGCCGCGACCGCGGCCAGCGGCACGCCGATGCTGGCGGCGAAGTAGGCCGGTAGGTGGACGGTGATCGCCACGACCAGGGCCGCGACCGGCATGCTGGTCGCCGAGAAGGCGAGGATGCGGGGCAGCGTCAGCGGCCGGGCGCCTGCGGTGGCGGCGTGGGTCAACTTGGTCCTCCCGTCGGCGCGCCGCTCTCACGGGGCGTCGCCGTTCCTCGATGTCTCAGTTCACCCGGTTCTGCGCCGCGACCGCGAGCTCCGGATCGGCGCCGGCCAGGCTCTCGATCGCAGCCTCGCCGGCCAGGGCGTCGCGCTCGTCAAGCTGGCGGCGGATCTCGGCGTGGCGGGCGGGCGTCAGCTTGTAGCCGATGAAGCACGCCCCTGCGGCCATCACGAAGACGATCGGGCCCACGATATAGGTGAGCTCCAGCGCCTGGACGGCGCCGGGCGTGTTCACAGCGCCGGCCTTGGCGTTGTAGCCGAGCGCGGCCAGCAGCACGAAGGTCAGCGCCGAGAGGCCGGAGGCGATCTTGGTGGTGCCGATGGTGAGCGCGTACATCAGGCCCATCCAGTCGCGGCGGGTCTCCAGCCGGATCTCGTCGGCGATGTCGCCGGTGAGCGCGCGGATCATCACCACCGAGCCGGTGGCCATGGCGCCCAGGATGAACATGCCGGGCGCGAAGGCCAGGAAGTTGCTCGCCGGCAGGAAGGGCAGGGTGATCAGGCCCAGCGAATAGGCGGTGGTGGTGGCCATCATCGCCCGGTGCTTGCCGATGCGGTTGGCGAGCCAGGCGCAGAGCGGCGCCCCCGCGAAGCCGGCGGCGATGTAGATCATCAGGAGGTAGATGGCCGAGGCGGTGTCGAAGCCGCGGCTGTCCTTGAAGTAGAAGAGGTAGAGCGCCGCCATCCAGCCCGGGCCGAGGGTCACGAACAGATCGGCCAGCAGCAGGCGGATGACGTTGGGGCGCTTGAGCAGGGTCAGGTAGTCGGCCACGCGGAATGAGGTGGTGGGCTTCGGCGTGATCGGCTCGCGCGTCGTCAACAGCACGATCAGCACCGTGACCGGGGTGGCGGCGATGATGAACCAGACCATCGCCCGGACGCCGTCGCCCTCGGTCCTGCCCATGTACTGCAGGAGGACCGGTAGAAGCTGGACGATCACCGCGCCCAGCACGCCGAGGCCGATCACGGCGCCAAACACCTTCGAGCGTTGCTGGTAGGTCGGCCCCAGCACCCCGCCCCAGGCCAGGTGCGAGAGGTAGACCATCGAGTAGCCGATGTAGAGGAAGAGCAGGGACGCCGAGAGGCCGAGCTGGGTGGTCGTCCTGTTCGCAAGCAGCAGCCCGTAGAGCCCCGCCATCAGCACGGGCGCGCCCAACACCAGCCAGACGCGGTAGCGCCCAAAGCGGGTGCGCGTGCGGTCCATCGCCATGCCGAGGACCACGTCGATCGGGATGTCGATGAGCCGCACCATGGCGAAGGCCGCGCCGACCACGGCGAGCTCGAGCCCGATGGCGCTGGCGAAGTAGCGCGGCAGGTAGACGCTGATCGAGAGCACCAGGGCCTGGATCGGGATGCTGGCGCAGGCGAAGGCCAGGACGAATGGCAGCGAAAGGTTGGGCGCAGGGCCCGGCCTGGCTCCAGCCACTTGGGATCGCTCCTCCGACACGCCTCCTGGCGGGCGCGGAGGTCAGCTAGCCGTGGTCAATGCGACGGGCGCAAGGCCTTTCCGATTACATTTCAGAAACGGAGGGCGGGCTACCCGCCCTGCATCTTGCGGAAGAACTTCGCCGTCTGCTCGCCGCCGGCCACATAGGCCTTCTGGCCGGCCTCGTCGGTGATCTTGCTCCACGCGTCGCGCACCTGTTCGACGGTCGCGCCCTGGCCGAGGAAGACGCCTTCCGTCTCGACGATGCGGGAGAGCGCGAAGGCGCCGCCGCCGGCGGTCAGGATGCAGCCGGTGGGGGCCTCTTCCGAGCAAAGGAAAACCACGCCCGGCGAGACGAACTCGGGCTTGAGCGCGGCCAGCGCCTCGGGCGGCATGATGTTCTCGGTCATCCGGGTGCCGGCGACCGGGGCGATGGCGTTGACGTGGATGTTGTTCTTCTGGCCCTCGAGCTTCAGCGTGTTCATGAAGCCGATGAGGCCCAGCTTGGCGGCGCCGTAGTTGGACTGGCCGAAGTTGCCGTAAAGGCCGGACGACGAGGTGGTCACCACGATCCGCCCGTAGTTCTGCTCGCGCATGATCTCCCAGACGGCCTTGGCGGGCTTCACCGTACCCATCAGGTGGACGTCGACGACCACCTGGAAGTCCGCCAGCTCCATCTTGGCGAAGGTCTTGTCGCGCAGGATGCCGGCGTTGGCGATCAGGATGTCGATGCGCCCCCAGTGGTCCATGGCGTCCTTGACCATTCGGGCCACGCCGGCGTCGTCAGTGACCGACGAGCCGTTGGCGACCGCCTCGCCGCCGGCGGCCTTGATCTCCTCGACGACCTTGTTGGCGGCGTCCGAGCCTCCGCCGGAGCCGTCCACGGTCCCGCCCAGGTCGTTGACCACCACCTTCGCGCCGCGCCGGGCGAGCTCGAGGGCGTGCTGGCGGCCCAGGCCGCCGCCCGCGCCGGTGACGATCGCGACCTTACCGTCGAAGCGGATGTCCGCCATGGAACTGCCCTCTGGGATTCGAACCGGCGCGCCTTGTGCGGCGCGGCGGGAAGGGCGTCAAGGCGAGCGTGGCTAGGCCGCGCGCTCCTCGACCGCCTCGGCCTCGGCCAGCACGCGCTCCATCGCTTCGAACAGCTTGGTGGCGTCGATGGGCTTGGGCGCGACCAGGTCCATGCCGGCGGCCAGGTAGTCCTTCACCTGGTGGGCCATGGCGTTGGCGGTTACGGCGATGATCGGGGTCCGCGGGCGGCCGCCCGCCAGCTCGCGGGCGCGGATCTCGCGTGCCGCGGTGACGCCGTCCATCACCGGCATCTGGATGTCCATCAGGATCAGGTCCCAGGCGCCCCCGACCCACGCTTCCACGGCTTCGGCGCCGTTCTCCACCAGGGTCGTCTCGATCCCGGCCTGGCTCAGCAGTGTGCGCAGGACCAGCTGGTTCACCTGGTTGTCCTCGGCGGCGAGGATGCGCAGGGGCCGTTCGGCGGCCGCCTCGGCCGCCGGGGGCGCTTCGGCCGGCGCGGCGTCGGCGATCCGCGGCAAGGGGATTTCGAGCGTGAAGATCGAGCCGCGGCCGGGCGCGCTCTGGGCGGAGACGTGGCCGCCCATCAGCTCGGCGAGCTGGCGGCAGATGGTGAGGCCGAGCCCCGTGCCGCCGTGGCGGCGGGTCGCCGAGGCGTCCCCTTGCACGAATTTGTCGAACAGCCGCTCGATCTTCTCCGCCGCGATGCCCGGTCCCGAGTCGGCGACGGCCACCGCCAGCCAGCCGTCGCGCCAGGAGACGGCGACCCCCACGCCGCCCACCTCGGTGAACTTCACGGCATTGGAGACGAGATTGTAGATCACCTGGCGCAGGCGCACGGAGTCGCCGACATAGCGTCCGGTGGCGGCCGGTTCGATGGAGAAGTCGAATCCGAGGCCTTTGCGCTCGGCGAGCGGCGTGAACGTGGCGACGGCGCCGCGGGTGACGTGCTCGAGGTCGAACTCTTCGGCGCAGAGCGCGAGCTGGCCCTCCTCGATCTTCGACAGGTCCAGCACGTCGTTGAGGATCGACAGCAGTGTCTCGCCCGAGCGCCGGATCAGTCGCAGACGCTCGGTCTGCGGCGGCGACAGCTCGTCGGCCTGCATGGCCTGGGCCATGCCGAGCACCCCGTTCAGCGGCGTGCGGATCTCGTGGCTCATCGTGGCGAGGAATTCGGACTTGGCCTGACTGGCCTGCTCGGCGGCCTTCTTGGCCTCCGCGAGGCGCGACCAGGCCTCCGCCAGGCTGCGGCGCATCGGCACCAGCAGTAACGCGTAGATCACGATGACCGCCGGGGGGGCGCAGGCGCGTAGCCAGTCACCCTTGGCGAGGCTGAGCTGCATCATGCTCCAGCAGGTCAGCCCCATGACCCCCAGGTAGGGGGCGATGGCCGCCAGGAAGTGGCGCGGGGCGTTGTAGAAGCGCAGCAGCACGTTGACCGACGACATGCTGACCAGCACCACCGCAAACAGCCGACCGCCCCCGTCGCCCTTGGCGATCAGGATGCTGACGACGAACGCCGTGAGCAACGAGACCGAGAACGTGAGGCAGAGGCCCAACAGACCGGTGGTCCGGGCGCCGTGGCGGCCCAGCGTCAGGTGCTCGGCGACACCGGTCGCGAGATAGAGAAGGAACCAGATCGCCAGAGTTCCGGCCGGCAGGAAGGGGGCGGCGACCATGACGCACAGGCCGGCGAGAAGGATGCGGCGCGGGAGGATCGCGCGCGCCGCCAGGTCGTGGGGGGCCAGCTCCGTGCCCGCCCCCGAGGCGCGATCTCTCGTGAAACCCATGGCTTACTCCGAGGCCGAGTAAGCCACCGATGTCCTTAAGAGACGTTTACGCGCGTGAGTTGTGGCGCGTTCTCCTGGTTGATCGGCGTCGCGCCGGCTCAGCTCACCGGCGCCTGGCCGGCGGCGGCCTGCTGCTGGCGCATGAACTTCACCAGGACCCGCTGACCGATCAGGAACGGCGCGCCGGTCGAGTCGACCACCACCTCCACCACGCGGTCGTCGGTGCGCTCGTTGGGGTCGTCCGACTGCAGCTTGCGTGCACCGAACACCGCCGCACGGCGCAGCACGGTGCCGCTGTAGGTCCTCGTGGGATCGGCCTCCGGCGACATGGTCACCTTCTGGCCGACGGCGACGAACGGCAGAGCGCCCTCGGCGATCTCGGCGCGCACGATGCGGCCGGACTTCGGCTCCACGTCGAACATGTTGGAGACGTTCAGCGTGGACGCGCCGGCGCCCGGGTTGGCGTAGCGGCGCACGATGCGGCCGTCGGCGGGGGCGCGGATGATCGACAGTTCCTGATCGTAGCGCGCCTCGTTGAAGCGCGCTTCCTGGGTGGCGACGACAGCGCGCTGCGCGGCGATCTTCGCCTCGGCGGCGCGGACGGCGTCGCGCGCCTGGTCGAGCTTCTGGGCGGCGACGAAGTTGGACGGCGCGAGCGTTTCGAGACGCGAGAGTTCACGGCGGGCGGCCGAAAGCTCGACCCCGAGGAGGTCCAGCGCGGCGCGGGCCTGGGCGACCTCGGCGGCGGCGCGCTGCGAGGCCAGCCGCGGCTCATCGTCCTCCAGGCGGGCCAGCACCTGGCCCTTCGACACGTCGTCGCCTTCCTGGACCAGCACCTCGGCAACGACGCCAGCGCGGCGGGCGGCCACCTGGATGATGCCGCCTTCCACGTCGGCCTTGCCATTGGCGACGGCCGCATAGGGGCTGGGCTTGGCGGGGCCGGCGGCGGCCGCCTCCTTGGCCTTCTTGGCCTGGGCCTGGGCGTTCAGGAACACCCCGCCGCCGCCCGCCAGGGCGACGATCACCAGGGCGATCCAGACGAAGCGATTACGCAGGAAGGACATTGGTCAGGCTCCGATGAGCACGGCTTCGCGGGCGGGCGCCGCGAGGGGGGTGGGTTGCGGATGCGAGGCGCGACGGTCATCGAGGATCCGCCCGTCTTCGAGGTGGATGACGCGGTCGGCGTAAGCCTCCAGGCGGGGATCGTGGGTCACGCAGATCACCGCCGCGCCGTACTGCTTGGCGGCGCGCTGCAGGAGCTTGATCACGATCTGGCCGTTCTCGCCGTCGAGCGCGCTGGTGGGTTCGTCGGCGAACACCAGCTGCGGATCCTTGGCGAGAGCGCGGGCGATGGCGACGCGCTGTTTTTCGCCGCCGGAGAGCTCGGAAGGCCGCTGGTTCATGCGCGTCTCCAGGCCCACCTCCATGAGCGCCATCGCCGCCTTCTCGCGGGCGACCTTCTTGGGATGGCCCTGGTACTTCAGGACGATCTCGACCTGCTGCAGGGCCGTGAGCGCGGAGAACAGGTTGAAGCCCTGGAAGATGAAGCCGCAGTGGTCGAGCCGGAAGCGGTCGCGCTTGCCGGGGCGCAGATCCCAGATCGGCTGGCCCAGCGCCGTGACGGAGCCCTCGTCCGGCTTCAGGAGGCCCGAGAGCGCCGCCACCAGCGTCGACTTGCCGGAGCCCGACGGGCCCATGACCATCGTGACTTCGCCGTGCAGGGCGTCGAAGTCGACGCGCTTCAGGACCTCGATATGGGCGCGGCCGGTCTTGAAGCGCTTGTAGACGCCCGAGGCCTGGATCGCGTGCTTGGAAATACTCATCGCAGCAGGTCCGCAGGTTGGCTCTTCTTCAGGATGCCCAGGGCGAGCAGGCCCGAGGCGCCGGAGATGGCGAGCAGGAGGATGGAGACGCCGATCACCCAAGGGGTCGGAAAGCCCATCGGCACGCCGTTGTTGGTGGCCAGCAGATAGACGCCGAAGACGAAGACCCCGGTGGCGGCGAGGCCGACCAGGCCCACCCACCAGCTGAGCTCCATCACGATCACGCGCAGGGACCCCATGCTGACCCCCAGCGCGCGCAGGGAAGCGAACTCCTTGATCGAGGCGAGGATGGCGCCGCGCAGGGTCTGGGACGTAATCCCGACACCGATCAGGAAGCCGAGGAACACAGAGAAGCTGATGAACAGCCCGATGATCTGTTCCGACATGATCGCGCCCTGGTTGGCGTCGGCGAGTTCCTGACGGGTCCAGGCGCGGTAGGCGCCGTTCGCCGACTTGTTCAGCTGGTCGCGGACCTTCAGCGCATCCGTCGGGTTCTTGAGGCGGACCATGATCGGTCCGACCTTGCCGTTCCGCGGGCCCTTGCCGAGGAGGCGGATCGTGTCGCGCGAGGTGGTGATCGAGGCGTTGTTGATGTCCGGATAGCCGTGGAGGATCGCCCGGACGTGCACGGTCTTGCCGTCCAGCGACGCAGAATCGCCCAGCTTCACCCCGAGGCGTTTCAGCTGGCTCTCGTCGATGGCGACCGCATAGGGCTCGAGGAGGGCGACGCGGGTCGCCTCATCGAAGTCGACCGGCAGGTTCACCGAGTTCGGCCGGGTGTCGACCATGTTGATGTTGATGAAG
This sequence comes from uncultured Phenylobacterium sp., assembly GCA_964495645.1. Lineage (GTDB taxonomy): Bacteria > Pseudomonadota > Alphaproteobacteria > Caulobacterales > Caulobacteraceae > Phenylobacterium. The sequence goes on from CAZBXO010000039.1 coordinate 16,076, forward strand.
GTGGTGACCGCCTTCTCGCCATTCTTCGGCTGGTTGACCCAGCGGCCGCCGTCGTTGTCCCAGGCCGCCACCTCCATGACCTCGGGATTCAGGTAGAGCTGCGGCATCAGGCGCGCCGGCAGTGAGCCGCCGCCGGAATTGATCAGGCTCTCCATCTTGGCCGGCAGAACGATGATGTCGGCGCGGCTGCGGTCGATGGTGGCGGTGATGCCCTTCACGATGCCGGTGAACATCCCGACCTGGGCCAGGATCAGCAGGCCCGAGAACGCGAGCGCGACGATGGCGGCCGTGTAGCGGCGCCATTCATAGAGCAGTGTGGCAAGCGCCAGAGACATGACGCGGGGGCCCTCCGTGCGAACGCGTTCGCGCTCAACAGGTAGGAGGCCGATGCGCGTGCCGGCAGATGCGCGGGAGGGAATTAAACCTTTGTAATCCCCGGCTTGCGCTCACGCTTCAACTGCGGCCCAGTAGCGGCTCGGGGATGCGGGGAGCTTCCATGTTCGGTCCTGAGAACGCCCAGAGCCTGGCCGGGGTGGCGCTTGTCCTGGTTGCCTGCTGGGCGGTGTCCGAGAACCGCAGGCGCTTCCCCTGGAAGCTGGCGATCGGCGCCATCGCCGTCCAGGCGATCCTGGTGCTGGCGCTCTTCGGACTGCCGGCGCTGCGGTCGGGGCTGCAGGGCGTCGGCGTCGCGGTCGACGGCCTGGCCGCCTCCACCCAGGCCGGCGTCGCCTTCGTCTTCGGCTTCCTGGCCGGGACGCCGGCGCAGCCCTACACCCTGACCGAGCCGGGCAACCTGTTCGTCTTCGCCTTCCGCGTTCTGCCGGTCATCCTGGTGGTCTGCGCGCTGGCTGCGCTGCTCTGGCATTGGAAGATCCTGGTCTGGATCACCCGCGCCTTCGGCGTGGTGTTCGAGCGCACCATGGGCCTGCGCGGGCCGCCCGCGCTGGCCACCGCCGCGACCGTGTTCATGGGGCAGGTCGAGGGCCCGATCTTCATCCGCAGCTACCTGCCCAGCCTGTCGCGCTCCGAACTGTTCATGCTGATCGCCGTCGGCATGGCCTGCGTCTCGGGCTCCACGATGGTGGCTTATGCAACTATCCTGAAGGACGTGCTGCCGAACGCCGCGGCCCACGTGCTGACCGCCTCGATCGTTTCGGCGCCGGCGGGCGTGCTGTTGGCCAGGATCATCATCCCGCGTGACGAGGCCATCGAGTCCGCGCAGACCTACGACCCGGCCTCGTCGAAGCGTTACGACAGCTCGATCGACGCCCTGATCAAGGGCACAACCGACGGCCTGCAGATCGTCATGAACGTGGGCGCCACGCTGATCGTCTTCGTGGCGCTGGTGGCGATGCTCAACAACATCCTGGGTTCGCTCGGCGACGTGAACGGCGCGCCGGTGTCGGTGGAGCGCGGCCTCGGCATCCTGTTCGCGCCGCTCGCCTGGACGCTGGGCGTGCCATGGAAGGACGCGCCGACGGCGGGCTCGCTCCTGGGCGTCAAGCTGGTTCTGACCGAGTTCACCGCCTTCATCCGCATGGGCGCGATCCCGGTGGACGCCATGGACCCCCGCTCGCGGGTGCTGATGACCTACGCGCTGTGCGGCTTCGCCAACGTAGCCTCGGTGGGCATCAACCTGGCCGGCTACTCGGTGCTGGCCCCCGACCGCCGCAACGAGATCGTCGGCATGGTCTGGAAGGCGATGCTGGCGGGGTTCCTGGCCACCTGCCTCACGGCCTCGGTCGTGGGCCTGCTGCCGCAGGGTCTGTTCGGTTAGGCCGCGGGCTTTTCCAACACGCAGAGGGTCTGGCCGAACGGGCCTTCCGGCACGACGAGTTCGGCGCCGTCGCGGATTTCCACGACCACGAAGCCGATGCGCTCGGCGAAGGCGCGCATGACCGGCCGCTCGATGAAGACGTTGAGCGGAGCCCGCATCTGCGTCTTGGCGACGACGACGGAAGCGTCGAACGATGGCCAGTGCGCCGGGTCGGCGAACTCCAGGAACGACAGCACAACGCGCCCGCCCGGCTTCAACACCCGGAATGCCTCCTCGAGATACCAGTAGCCCTGCTCGTGCAGCAGGTGGGTCAGCACCGAGAAGAAGACCACCATGTCGGCGCGGCCATCCGCCTCGGGCACGCCGATGTGGTCGATCACCTGGAAGCGGAAGTTCGGGCGTGGCGCGATCCGCCGGGCGTGAGCGACGAGGTCCGGCACCAGGTCGAGGCCGAGATAGACGCCGTCGTGATCCGTGGCGAGCTGGACCGCCAGGCGGCCTGACCCGCAACCGACGTCGATCACGTAGCCGCCGGTCGCCAGCCCGTAGTGGCGAACCACGGCTCGCTCGATCCGGCCGAAATCCTCGAAGGCCGTGCCGATCGCCGCCTTCATCGCCTGGTCGTGTGGCATGGACTCGGCCAAGCCACGGACGAAGTCGATGTTCACCGCCTTGAGCTCGCTGAACCCCTTGCCGCGAAAGGCGCGGTCGAGGCGGCGCAACGCGCGGGCGGGCAAGGACTTGCGCAGGTCGGTCATCGGGGTCCCCGGCCGGCAACTAGGCGGCGACGCCCGCCGCTGTCCAGCCTTGCCTGACGGGCATAGGTGACGTCGGAGTCTGGAAGGAGGGCGTCATGATCGGACGGCGCACCCTCATCGGTGCGGCCGGCGCGGCGCTCGCGGCGCGGCCGGGCTGGGCGCTGGATCCCGGCGTGGCCAGCGGCCACTACCGTTCTGGCCCCCTGAGCATCGACCTCACCCACTCGCTGGCCCTGACGCGCGACAACACCGAGGGGATGCTGGACCGCCCGCGCGGGATCCGTCTGCTGCTCAGCGATCGTGAGGTCCCGGTCGCGGCGATCTGCGGCCTGGCCTTTCCACCGGTCTGGGCCATGGCCAAGGCCGGGACGGTGCGCGGCCTTCTCATCGAGTTCGATCCGGCGCAGCGGGAGCGGCTGAACGCCGTGGTGCTGGCGCCTCCGGAGGGCGACTTCTCGCTGCCGTCGGTCAGCCTGTCGGACAGCCGCGGCCTGTGGGAGCGCCTGGACGTCTCCGACACCCGTATCGCCGGGACGCTGGAGCCGCGTGACGACATGGCGTTCACCTTCTCGGCGCCGGTGTTCAACGACCGGGTCAAGGCCGACCTCAAGGGGCCTGAGGTCCAGAAATCCGCGCCGGTGAAGGTGCTGATCGCGCGCGCCGAGGCCATTGGGCGGGGGGACCTGAAGGCGGCCGCCGCGCTCTCGACCGAAACCGCCGGCGCCTTCCTGAGCTCAGCGCCTCCGGAGATGCTGCCGCAGTTCCGGCGCATCGCGCCGGACCTCATCCGCCGCCTGAAGGCGGCTCAGAGGGTCGTCGTCCGCGAGCAGACCGCCGCCGTCGTGACCGGCCCGCGCGAGTGGGTGAGCGCCGCCCTGGTGAATGGCGCCTGGAAAGCGGCCGACTAGCTTCGCGCAGGGTCGCGCGGATCTTCCCAGGTCCGGGCCTCCGCCGGCGCCACGTGCTGCTCGAGCAGGGCGCGGGCGCCATGGCCGAGCTTCGCGGCCGTCTCGGCGACCAGCCGGCCCTGGAAGCGGGCGCCTTCCAGCTCGTTGGCGCTGGGCATCCGCTGGCCCTGGCTGCCGGTGATCGTGGACGCTCCGTAGGGGCTGCCACCGGTGATCTCGTCCAGGGTCATCTGGCCTGCGAAGGAGTACGGCAGGCCGACGGTGACCATGCCGAAGTGCATGAGGTTGGTGAGGATGGAGAAGAGCGTCACCTCCTGGCCGCCGTGCTGCGTCGCCGACGAGGTGAAGGCCGAGCCGACCTTGCCGTTCAGCGCGCCGCGCGCCCAAAGGCCGCCCGCCTGGTCGAGGAAGCTCGCCATTTGTGACGCCATTCGACCGAAGCGCGTGCCGCACCCGACGATGATGGCGTCGTACGCCTCCAGCTCATCGATGGTGGCGATGGGGGCTTCCTGGTCGAGCTTGTAGCCGGACTTGCGCGCGAGCTCCTCCGGCACGAGCTCCGGCACGCGTTTCAGGTGGACCTCCGCGCCGGTCACGAAGCGGGCCCCCTCGGCCACCGCCTTCGCCATCGCTTCGACGTGGCCGTAGGTCGAGTGATAGAGAACGAGGATTCGGGTCATGGGGCGCGCTCCAGCGGTCTCGCGCATCAACCGCCGAACCGCCGCTTCCGTTGCGGTTCACACCAAAGGACGCGCGGCGGTCTCGGTCCGCCGTGAGAGCGCCTCGGCCACGGCGCACAGGCCGCGTTCGAGCGTCGGACGGTCGGGCGCGGCGCCCAGGCAGACGCGCAGCCCGCTCACCAGGCGTGTATCGACCGCGCACGCCGCCGGCGCCGTGACCTCGACGCCGGCCCGCAGGGCCCGACCGGCGATGCGTTCGGCCTCCAGCTCCGGCATCGGCAGCCACAGGTGCGGACAGGCCTGCGAGGCGGGGGCCTCGACGGCCGCGCCCAGGATGGCGCGCGCCAGGGCCTGGCGAAGGGTCACCTCGGCGGCGGCTTCGCGGGCGATCTCCGCGGCGGTTCCGTCCTCGATCCAGCGGACCGCGATCATCCGGCCCAGCGGGTCGCCGGCGATGCTGAGCGCCTGCACCGCACGCAGGAGAGCGGGCTCGAACCCACCGCCTTCGGGGGCGACCACGGCGCCAGCACGCAGCCCCGGGGCCACCGCCTTCGAGAGCGAGGTGACGAAGAAGCTGCGGTCCGGCGCGAAGGCGGCGAGCGGCGGCGGGGCGTCGGACTGGTAGGCGCCGTAGACGTCGTCCTCGACGATCCAGAGGCCGCGCCGGCGGGCGACGGCGGCGATCTCGCGGCGGCGGGCCTCGCTCATCGTGCGGCCGGTAGGATTCTGCAGCGTGGGGAGCAGGTAGAGCACCTTCGGACCGCCGGCCGCGGCGGCGTCCAGCGTGTCGGGGATCAGGCCCTCGGCGTCCATCGCCAGCCCCTGGAGCCGGTAGCCGGCGTGCTCGGCCAGCGCCTTCATGCCGTGGAAGGTGGCGGCCTCGCAGAGCACGGTATCGCCGGCGCGGCAGACCGCGGAGAAGGCCAGCGCCATCCCCTGTTGCGTGCCGGAGGTGAGGACGGTCCGCTCGGGCGCGACCGCCAGGCCGGAGGCGTGCGCGAGCCACTTCGCCATGGCGGCCCGGTGCGCCGGCGCCCCTGGGGCCGCGGCGTAGCCCACGGCGTCGAGGAAGCCGGGCATGCGCGGCAGGCGCGCCACCGCCTCGGCCAGCCGCAGGCGAGCCGGGGCATAGGGCGGAAGATTTCGGGAGAGGTCGACCGCAGCCTCGTCCGGGGGTGCGGGCGGCGGGGCCACGAAGGAGCCGCGTCCGACGTGGGCGGTGATCAGCCCGCGCTGCTCCGCCTCGGCGTAGGCCCGGGTCACCGCGCCGAGGCTGACGCCCAGGGCGTGGGCCAGCTGGCGCTGGGGCGGCAGACGGGTCCCTGCGGCCAGATGGCCTGAGCCCACGTCGCGGCGCAGGGCGCCGATCAGACGCTCGTAGATTGGCTCGGGGCCATCGGAAAGCACGGGCCGCCAGAATTGTGCCATGACAATATCGCATTTGACACAAGAACAATCATCCTGCAAGCGTCGCCATGCAAGGGAGGCGGCGATGACGAGCTATCCGGGCGCCTGCCACTGCGGCGCGGTGCGGTTCACGGTTGAGGCCGACCCCGTCGAGGTGGCGCAGTGCGACTGCAGCCTCTGCGTCAAGAAGAACGCGCGGATGGTGCGCATGCCGGCCTCGGCGCTGAAGCTGACCGCCGGCGAGGGGGAACTCGGCGAGTACCGCTGGAACACCGGCGTGGCGCGTCACCACTTCTGCCGCGTCTGCGGCATCTACGTCTTCCACTACCGGCGGGCGGACCCCAACACCTGCGGCGTCAACGTCTACTGCCTGGAGGGCTTCGATCCTGCGGCGCTGCCGCTGGTCCAGGTCGACGGCAAGTCGATGTCGCTGGTCGGACCGTGAAGCTGCGGCTCTACCAGGTCGACGCCTTCGCCGACGCGCCGTTCGAGGGCAATCCGGCGGCGGTCGTGCCGCTGGACTGGTGGCTGGGCGACGAGCTGCTGCAGAAGATCGCCCGCGAGAACAACCTTTCGGAGACCGCCTTCTTCGTTCCAGAGGGCGAGGACTTTCACATCCGCTGGTTCACGCCGGTCAAGGAGGTCCCGCTCTGCGGCCACGCGACCCTGGCCAGCGCGCACGTGCTGGCGACGAAGCTGGGCCGGACGCGCGAGATCGTGTTCCGGAGCCTGAGCGGAACGCTGCGGGTGACCACGGCGGCGAATGGCTACGTGTTGGACTTCCCGGCCCGCCGCGGGAAACCGTCGCCGGCTCCGCCCGCGCTGGCGGAGGCGCTCGGCGCCGAGCCGAAGCATGTGGTCCGGACGCTGACGATGGTCGCCGTCTTCGATCACGTGGACGAGGTGCGCGCTCTTTCTCCCGACATGCAAAAGCTCGCGGCCTTCAGCCGATCGATCGGAGAGGTCGGGATCAGCTGCACCGCACCGTACGACGGGCCCGAGGGCTGGGACTTCGTCTCGCGCATGTTCGCGCCGGCGCGGGGCATCGACGAGGACCCGGTGACCGGCGCGGCGCACACGGCGCTCACGCCCTACTGGTTCAGAGCGGCTCGGCAAGCGCCGGCTGGTGGGCCGCCAGATCTCCGCCCGGGGCGGGACCGTGGTCTGCGAGGACCGCGGAGAGCGCGTGCGGCTCACCGGCCGCTGCGCCGACTACCTCGTGGGCGAGATCTCGCTTTGAGGCGCCAGGAGCTCCAGCGAGCGGATACGCGTCGCGAGCGTCGGGCCGGTGGCCATGACGAACAGCTCGTCAGCCTGCGCCATGGCCGCCTTGGCCTGCAGCCGCTGGCGCACCGTGGCGGCGTCGCCTGCGAGGGTGCGGCTCTCGACGTCCGCCAGCAGCGGCGTGCCGGTCCATTCGGCGAGGAAGGCCTGCGCCGTCTCGACGTCGGTGAAGCGTCGCCGCCGGCCGGACAGCATGGAGACCGTGCCGGCGCGGCGCGGCGCATCCTCGCGCCAGGCCTGCTCGGCGGACTCTGCGGCGTAGGCGATGCAGGCGATTCCCGCCCATGGCGTCTCCCGGAAGGCCGACGGCTGGAATGCCTTGCGGTAGGCGGCCACCGCCGCGTCGCCCTCGCTCCGCGCGATGAACTCGGCGAACACCATGCCCACGCCCGCGCGGCCGGCGAACTCGGCGCTCTCGGCCGAGGAGCAGAGGTAGAAGAGGTCGGGGTGCGACGGCCCGGACGGGTTGGCGTGGATGCCGTGGATCGGATGGCCCTCGGGAATCGGCGCCTTGCCGGAGGCGTCGAGCAACCAGGCCGACAACAGCTGGAAGTACTGCGGGAAGGCGTCGGAGCCGACCGAGCGCAACGCTCCGCCGGTGCGCGCGTCGGCCCCGAGCGCGCGGCCGAGGCCGAGATCGATGCGGCCGGGCGCCAGCGCCTCCAGCTCCATGAAGGTCTCGGCCACCTTCAGCGGCGAGTAGTTGACCAGCATCACCCCGCCGGAGCCGAGGCGGATGCGGGTGGTGACCTGGCTGATCGCGGCGATCAGAATCTCCGGGTTGGGCGAGCCCAGGCCCGGGATGTTGTGGTGCTCGGCCACCCAGAAGCGATGGTAGCCGAGCCGCTCGGCGACCTTGGCCACCTCGATCGTCTGGCGCACGGCCTCGGCTTGGGTGGCGCCCTGCGTCACAGGCGAGAGGTCGAGGACCGAGTAGAGCGTCATGCGCCCCTGTTGCCGCAGAGCCCTGTCTCGCGGCAAGGGAGAAGCCCTGGCGCGGGAGATTCCGTTGAGCGACGCAGCTTTCGTGGGCTCGGTGCCCCAGTTCTACGACCGCTTCCTGGGGCCGGCGCTGTTCGCGCCCTATGCGGCGGACATGGCCAGACGGCTCGCCGACGTGACCGGGCCGGTGCTCGAAGTGGCGGCCGGCACCGGGATCGTCACCGCGGCGCTCGACCGGACCTTGCCGGCCTCGGCCAGGATCATCGCCACGGACCTCAACGCGGCCATGCTGGAACAGGCGCAGGGCAAGGGCGGCTGGTCGGGCCGTGTCGCCTGGCAGACGGCGGACGGCCAGGCGCTGCCGTTCGAGGCCGGCGCCTTCGAGGCGGTGGTCTGCCAGTTCGGCGTGATGTTCTTTCCGGACCGCGCGGCGGGGTTCGGCGAGGCGCGCCGGGTGCTGCGTGCGGGCGGGCGCTACGTGTTCAACGTCTGGGACAGCCTGGCTCACAACGTCGATGCGCGGATCACCCAGGACACGGTGGCGGCGCTGTTCCCCTCCGACCCGCCTGGCTTCCTGGCGCGCACGCCGTTCGGCTATTCCGACCGGGACCGGATCCGGTCGGACCTGACGGCGGCGGGTTTCGACGACATCGCGATCGAGGCGGTCCCGCTGAACGGCCGGGCGGAGTCGGCGGCGGTCGTGGCGCAGGGCTACTGCCAGGGATCGCCGCTGTCGGCGGAGATCGACCGGCACGGACCGAAGGCGGTGGCCCGCGCGACCGCGGCGGTGACCGAGGCGCTGCGGGCGCGCTTCGGCGAGGGGGCCTTCGACACCGAGCTGCAGGCCCTGGTGGTGACCGCCAGGCCCTAGCGGCGGAGCTCCGCCCAGCGGGCGCGCGGGATGGTCATCTCCTGATGCACGTGGTCGGGCGTCCCCA
>CAZBXO010000040.1:0-8826 GCA_964495645.1 uncultured Phenylobacterium sp.
CCGGTCAGCATCTCCTGGAAGACGTAGTTCAGGTCGGCGCGGCTCTGCACCGCCGCCGCGTAGGGGGCCAGGCGCCTCTCCGCGGCGGCCAGGTCGAAGCCATGGAAGGCCGGATCGTAGAAGTAGGACCTCTGGATGCGCCAGACTTCCTTGTACATCTGCGCCCACTCGGCCGGAGGATCGACACGGACTTCCAGGCCCGTGAGTTCCAGCGCCGTGTCCTCTGCCTTGGGCGGCGGGCCGCTGGCCATCTGCTTGGCCGGCACGACGGAGTACTTCGGCCGACCGCGCGGCATGGTCGCGCCCGGCTCCGGCGGCGGTCCACTGAACTGGGCCAGCAGCAGCTTCTCGCCATCGGCGCTGACCTGGTAGCGGGCCAGGTGCTCGGCCACCTTCTCGACCTTGCGGTCCTCCAGCGTGAAGCGGTTCAGGGTCCCGTCGAGCCCAGTCGCGCCGAAGTCCGTCAGGGCCGGGTCGGTGATCCAGAAGATGGTCCCGGGCTTGCCGGCCTGCAGGTCGGCGTAGGCGCCGGGCGGGACCGGCAGCGCCACGGTGCGCGCGGTGATCGCATCGAGGCCGAGGCCCACGACGTCGATGGCCGTCCCCTTCGGCGCCGGGGCGGGCTGAGCGGCTGCCCGCGGCCGCTCTTTGGCGTCCTTTTTCGCCTCGCCCGCCTGGCCGGCCGGCGTGGCGTCGGCGTTCTCCTTGGCCTCCTGCTTGGCCTCCGAGACGGTCTTCTCGTCATCGCTTTCGGGGGCCACCGGCGAAGCGGTCCCGGCGGCCAGCGCCAGGGCGTAGATGGAACGCGTCGGGCGGTAGACATCGGTCGACATGTCCAGCCCGTGCGCGACCATGCCGGCGTTGTTGGAGGCCAGGAAGTAGAGGTACTTGCCGCTGCGGTCGAAGGCCGGATAACGCGCGTCGCCCATCGGGTCGGTGACCAGGGTCGATCGGCCGGAGTCGACGCTGAACAGCATGATCCCGTGCAGCCGGTTCGGCAGCGAGCGCACCCAGGCCAGCCACCTGGAGTCCGGCGACCAGGCCATGGCGTGGGTGGAGTCCGAGAACCCGCCCCAGTGGTCGGGCTCGCCGGTCTGGGTCACCCGGCCGGTCGCCAACTCCAGCACCCAGGTCTTGTCGCGATTGTCGTAGAAGGCGATCCGCTTCGAATCCGGCGACCAGGTCGGCTCGAAGAAGTAGGCGGGATCGGTCCCCAGCGAGAACTTCCTCACCGGCGTCTCGCCGGTCTGGCTGGCAACATGCAGGGCGTAGGCGCCGCTCTCGTCGGAGAAGTAGGCGACCTGTTGGCCGTCGGGGCTCCACGACGGCTCCCGCTCCATCACGCCCGGCGTGTTGGTCAGGTTGCGCACCGCGCCCTTCTTCACCGGGACGGTGAGTATCTCCCCGTGCGCCTCGACGACGCCGCGTAGGCCGGTCGGCGAGACGGCGACCTTCTGCACCTGCTCGCCGACGTTCATCAGCTTGGGCCGCACGTCCGGCATGTCGCCGGTTACGTCGACGGCGACGCGCTGCGGCCGCCCGCCTGGCTCCAGGAGGTAGAGCTCACCCAGGCGGTCGAAGATCAGGGTCCGGCCATCCGACGCGAGGCTTCGGATCTCCGGCCCATCATTGTGCCAGACTTCCGCGACGGCCTTCGTCGCAGGGTCGTAGCTGAATACCGACATCGGCCCCTTGCGGCCCGAGAGGAAGTAGACCTTGCCGCCGGCCCACACCGGCGAGATGTCCGCCGCCGCCTCGTGCGGCACCTGAACGGAGTCCAGGCCGGGCAGGCTGGTCACCCACACCGTCGAGGCGCGGCCGCCGCGGTAGTTCCCCCACGCGACGTAGTTGGTGAAGTTGAAGCCGAACGCGGCCTGCAGTGGGTTGAAGGCGATCGCCTTGCCATCGGGAGCCACCTGACCCGCCCAGGCCATCGGCAGCGGCAGGCGCGTGGCCGCCCCGCCCTTCGGCCCGACCGCGAACATCTCGGTGTAGCGGCTGGCGGCCGAGCGGTCGGAGCGGAACAGCACCTGGCGTCCGTCAGCCGACCATCCCACCGCACTGTCCTGCGCCGGGTGGTAGGTAACCCGCACGGGCACGCCGCCCTCGGCCGGCACGGTGAAGACGTCGATGTTGCCGTCGTAATCGCCGGTGAAGGCGATGGTCTGCCCATCGGGGGAGAAGATCGGATTGTTCTCGATGCCCACGCCGGTGGTGACGCGGGTCGCGCGCCCACCCGTCCGCGCGACGGTCCAGATGTCGCCGGCATAGCCGAAGGCGATCCGCTCGCGGCTGAGCGACGGCGATTGCAGCAGCCTCGGCGGTGGCGTCTGGGCGTGGGCGGCGGAAACGGCGACGGCCGCAAAAGTGGCGGCGAAGATCATGCTCAGACGCAAGGTTCTGCTCCCCGATGTGCAGGCGGCGACATTCTGGCGCCGACCGGCCTTTGGCAACGGGGCAGGACATTCCCGCGGGGCCGGGACAGTCTGACCGCCTCGGGGTGTGCGGGTGGTGATCAACCTGTTCGTCAACCGCTGGAGGCTGTTGAGGACCGCTTTCACGATTCCCGCGCTTGCGGGGAAAGCGGCGCGCCGATGGGGGAAGTCAGATTCGGCCGAATCCCTCCACCATCGACCCTCGCCCTGCGGGCATCGGGCCACTTTCCGTCACGCTCAACCCACACGCCTCTAGAGGATCTCGGCGACCCCGGCCTGGCCGTCTTCGTCGCCCCATGCGACGCGCTTCGCATCTGCGCTCATCGCAAGCGCGGTGATAGCGCTTCCCTTCTCGGACTTCAGCGGCACGAGCCGCTCGCCGGAAACCTCCGCGGCCCAGACCCGGCCGTCGTCCGTGCCGCAGGCGAGCCACGGCTTGTCCGGCGCAGCGGCCACGCGGGTCGATAGCGTCGAGTCGTCATAGCCGACTTCCGCGGCCTGCTTGCCCATCGGCCCGGTGGCGCCGGCGAACGGCCAGACCACCGCCCCGTTGGCCCCGGAGGTCGCCAGCAACTGGCCCTTCGACAGGAACGCCAGGCTCTTCACCTTCGACGGGTACCCGCCCATGCGCATGTTCTTCTCGGTCGCCACCTGCCAGCCGTGCAGTTGATTCTCCTGCATGGCGCTGATCAGGAACCTGCCGTCCGGACTCCAGAGGCAGGCCACGTGGCTGCCGGCCCACTTCAGGATCACCGGCTTCTGATCCGCAATACGAGCGTACCAGAGCGCGCAGCCGCCATAGGTCGCCGCCGCCAGCCGCCGGCCCTTCGGATCGAACGCAACGTCCGACACGGACTTCTCGTGGGCGAAAATCCGCGTGAACGCCGCGTCCGTCAGGTCGCGCACGTGCAGCTCCCGTCCCGCCGCAAACGCGATGAGGCCCGACTCGCCCGATCCCGCGACTGCCTCGATCCACTTGCCAGGCAGCGCCGCGAGCTCCTGCACGCCGTCCGGCCGCGCCCATACCAGCCGCCCGTCGTCGCCGCCGGTGATAAGCCCTTCGGCCTTCGGATGGGCCATGGCGCAGAGCGAGGCGCCGTCGTGCGCAGTGTGGCTCTCGCCGCCTTCCCAGCGCACGGTCCCGTCGCCCAGGGCGAATCCCGCACGGCCCGCCCGGTCGAACACAGCGGCGGTAACATAGGCGTCGAAGGCGAACGGCATGGCGCTGCCCCTACCTTGAGGCGTTAGGCCTTTACAAGCGTACGAGGGCTTGCCAATGGTCCGCCCGACGGGTCCGCAGTGTCACGCGGTCCAAGGGAAGGAACAGTCAGGCATGGGCGCCAAAGTCGGCGGTGGCGGAGGGTCGCGGTTCGACCTCGGCCAGAACTCGGACATGAACGTCACGCCCTTCGTGGACGTGATGCTCGTGCTCCTGATCATCTTCATGGTCTCGATCCCCGCGGCCACGGTGTCGATCAAGCTCGACCTGCCGCCCGCCATCCCGCCGCCGCCCGGCACCAAGGTGAAGGACCCGACGCTCATCAACCTCGCCTGGGGCGGGCGCGTGTTCATCGGCCAGACGCCGACGACGCTCGACCGGCTGCCGGCCGACCTGTCGGCCCAGCTGCAGCGCGATGACCCGACCATCCCGCCGACCGAGCAGCGCGTGTACATCCGCGCCGACCGCGACGTCCGCTACGGCGAGTTCATGGCGGTGATGAACAATCTGCAGGGCAACGGCTTCTACCAGGTCGCCCTCATCAACGAAGAGCTCTAGGGCCTTCGACCAGGTATGGATTTGCGAGGCCCGCCGGGAAGCTCCGGCGGGCCTTTCGCTATCGGCGCTTCAGGTTCTTGCTGAGCACGGCCCAGATGATCAGCGCGAAGGCGGCCAGGCGCAGCAGGTAGACCGCAGCCTGATTCTCGGTGGGAATGCCGAGCAGCACCGGAGCCGCCTGGTTGGCCGCCAGCAACGCGAAGGCTGCGGCGAACGCGAGGAAGAGACCGTCGCGGGTCTGGCGCCAGAACTTCAGGAAGAAGAGCCCCGCAATCAGGAAGCCGATCACCAGGGCTCCGGCGAGGAAGGCGGCGACGAGGGGATCGGGCCGGATCATGCCCGGGACTCCCAGATGAAGCCGTAGAGCAGCACGCCGATCGCCATCAGGGAGGCGGTCTGCCGCCACGGCCAAAGGTCGACGGCGGGAAACACGACCATGTCGGCCACCAGGAAGAGATTGTTGACCGCCAGGAAGCCGAAGGCGATCGCGGTCCAGAGAAGGAGACGGGTGCGCGTCTGCCGCCAGGCGCGCGCCAGCAGGAGCGCGCAGGCGAGGCTGGTCAGCAGGCAGAGCCCATAGACGAGCGCGGCCATTACTAGTCTCCCCGGAACTTGAAGGCGTCGGCCAGGCCCTGGATCGGATCCGGGGGCGCGGCGATGAGATTGATGATCGCGACAGGGCGCTCGCGGTAGGCGGCCTCCAGCTGGTCGGCGAACTCTGCCAGCACGGGGGAGGCGGGGGCATAGCGCCACCCGGCGGCCTCGTCGCGGACGACCAGGCCGCTGCGCTCGAAGCGCTGCAGGTTGTCGACCACCAGGCTTTGGCTGGCGCGCAGCTCCGCAGTCAGCGCCTCCGGCGGCCAGGCCCGTGAAGGGTCGCGCTTGAGCACGAGCAGCAACTCCACCGCCCACACCGAGCGGACGTGGTCGCGCACGAACTGCGCCAGATCGCCGTCGTGGTCGGCCAACGCGTACTCCCAGCCCCGCCCCGACCCTAGGGATGACGGAGACTGCCCGAATTCTCAATTGTTGGGTGAACCCGAGTTTATTGCGGCGTGGTCGCCGGCTCGCGGGTCTTGGCGTCTTCGGCGGCGTCCAGCGCCGCCTTCGAGCTGGCGGTCTCGTTGGCGACCTTCGCGGCGGCCTGGCGGGACCCTTCGTCGATAACGACGGCGTCGATCTCCTTCCTGGCTTCCTGAGTGTTGGGGGTCGAACAGGCGCTGAGCGCCAGGGCGGCGAGGGGGATCAGGGTCAAGCTGCGCATGGCTCGCCTCAAACCCGCCGCGACGAACGTGGTTCCGGTTGGACCCGGGCCTCGCGGGCTTGCTAGAACCTCGCCTGGGGGGAACGGCCGCACATGCAGAGACGCAAGATCGATCGCGCCCAGCGCATCCGCGCCCGCCGCATCTGGTGGGAGCGCAACGGGGCCTTCGTGCGCGGCTTCCTGGCCGGGACGGTGCTCACCGCCGCCGGCGCCTGGATCCTGCAGATGGTGATGTAGTGCCGGCGACTCCGCCGTTTCACGCCGCCCCGGATGCCTACGAGGCCTGGGCGGCCCGGGAGGTGGCGCACTGGCGGGCGGAGATGCTGAAGCCGCCGAGCGCGCTGGCCCATGCGGCGGGCGGCATCCAGCGGCGGATCAACCGCGCCATCCCGGAAGCCGTGCATGTGACCCTGACCGACGTGATCCGCCGGATGACCGAGGCGATCCTGCTAGGCTCCGACCTGGTCAACGGCGACCCGATCAAGGGCCTCTCGCTCGGCCAGCGCGATCGCATGGCCCTCGAAAAGATCGATGACTACCGCAAGATGGCCGCCGTGGAGGGCGGTGTCTCCGGCGCCGGCGGCTTCTGGCTGGCCATGGCCGACTTCCCGGCGCTCATCACCATCAAGTTGCGGCTGCTCTTCGACCTGGCCCGCGTCTACGGCCACGACGCCGGGGTGTTTTCCGAGCGCCTCTTCATCCTGGATCTCTTCCAGATCGCCTTCTCCGGCGCCGAGCACCGCGCCCGACTCGTGCTCGGGATCGAGGGCTGGGACGCCCGCGAGCATCCTGAGGGCAACTCCCACTTCGACTGGCGCGCCTTCCAGCAACAGTATCGGGATTCCATCGATCTGCCGAAGCTCGCGCAGATGATCCCGATCATCGGCGCGCCAGTGGGCGCTGTCGTGAACTGGAAGCTGACCGAGCGGGTCGGCCATGTAGCCATCAACGGCTACCGCATGCGCGCCCTGGCGCGTTGAGAGAGCGATGCGCAGCCTTGTTCCCCTCACCCTGTTCCTCTCCGGCGCAGCGCCGGCCGTCACGGTGGCGGACGTCCGCGCCCTCATCGCAAAGCAGGAGGCGGCCTGGAACGCGGGCAACGTCGCCGCCTGGGCGGCCACCTACGCTCCAGCCGCCATCTTCACCGACCAGGCGCGCTCGAACGAGAACACCGTGGTTCCCTACGGGACCAGCCGGCTGCCGCAGGCGAAGACCCAGGCCCGCAAGGCGCTCGCCAAGGCCAAGGTGCGCGAGATCGGACAGGTTCTCCACGTCCGCGTCGGCGCCGACGGCAAGACCGCCGGCGCGCTCTCCTATGTGGTCACCCGCCTGGAGACCGGCGGCCGTGTGCGCCTCATCTGCGCCGAGCGGGCGGCCACCTTCTCGCTCGCCGGCGGAGGCCTGCGCGCGACGTCTCAGACCGACACCGTGGTCCGCTGCCGGGTCAGCCGGCCTCGGCCAGGAGGGCCTGCTTCCGCTCCTCGGTGAAGCGGTGGAGCTTGTTCATGTAGGCGAGGCGGCCGTAGTCACGGCCCTCGGCGCTCAGCTTGTCGAACCAATCGTCCTCACCCAGCATCTCGCCCAGCCGCGGCGAATTCCGGTGCATCATCTGCACGTCGACCCGCTTGGGCTCGAGGCTGCGCAGGATGCCGCGGTTGAAGTGGGCATGCAGGGTGATGCGGTCGCCGGGCTCGGTTCGGTCGCCCTGCCAGTGCCAGACCCCGTGGGTGAAGAAGACCACGCTGCCCTTCGGCATCACCACCGGCACGCCCTGGTTCGTACCCTCGCCCTCGCGCGGCCCGCGGCGATACTTGTGGCTCCCCGGCACGATCCAGGTTGGGCCGCTCTCGACCGTCCAGTCCTCCAGCGCCCAGACGCCGACGCCGGTCATGGCGAATTCCGGATAGGGCTCCGGTACGTGGGCATAGTCGGTGTGCATCGGGATGAAGCCCGCGCCCGGCCCGCGCTTGATCGAGGAGAACGAGGCGATCACCGCCCCGCGCCCCAGCGAGGCGTCGACCAGGGTCATCAGCAGCGGATTCTGGATCAACTGCTCAAACTCGCGCCCGTGGTAGAGCATCCAGTTCATCGACGTGCCCTGGTGCGGCAGCAGCGCCCGGTAGGTGGCGGCCCGCACCTCGTCGGCGAATCCCGGTGAGATCGCCCGCTCGATGATCGTGTAGCCCTGCTCCTCCATCTCGCGGATGTGGCTGTCGACGCGCTGGCGGCGCGCGCGATGGGCAAGATCGGGGTTCTCGACGGTGCGGCGGCCCATGTGGTCATGGAACGCCCCCATGACCTGGCCCACCTCAGCGGACGCCTCGCCCTTCATGCGGATGGCGTCCTTGCCGTACCAGTTGGTGACCTCGCGCAGCATCGCCTCGACTGCGCCGGGCGCCAGCACGCCCACGAACTGCGCGGCCTGCAGCGCCGCCTGGTAGTCGGCCTCGCACGTGATGTCCGCGTCCGGATCGAAGCCCCGCGTGACGACCGCCTGGGCGCCGTCCCAGCGCACCGTCCAGCTCGCCACGTCGTTGGGCAGGCCCAGGTGCGGCGGGGCCTCGGTCATCCGCTCGCTCACCGAGAACGGAGCCGCCGGCAGCCGGTCGCGGTGCTTGGCGAACCACGCCTGCGCCTCGGCGACCCAGGCGTCGGACAGGAACTCGAAATGGTGCGGCAAGGTGATCATGCGGGCCTCATTCCGATCCGAGAGTCCGCGCCTTCCGCCGGGTGAGGTCAAGGATGACGAGGCCGCAGGGCCTGGCCTAGAGTTCGCTCATGCTCCGCCGCACCCTCCTCGCGCTTGCCGCCTTCGTCCTCGCCACGCCCGCCCTGGCCCAGACGCCCGCGCCGGCAGCCCAACCCGCCGCCCCGCCCGCGCCTGCCCCCAAGCCCAACCCGAAGGTGAAGATCGAGACCGCCGAGGGGTCGATCGTGCTGGAGCTCTACGCCGACAAGGCTCCGATCACCGCGGCCAACTACCTGCGCTACGTCGACGCCGGCCGCTTCAACGGCGCGACCTTCTACAGGACCTCGCGGCCGGACAACTACGACAAGGACGACTACGGCGTGGTCCAGGGCGGCCTGCAGAATGCGCCCGGCAAGCTGTTCCCGCCGATCGCGCACGAGCCCAACAGCAAGACCGGCATCAAGCACCTGAACGGCACCATCTCCATGGGCCGCCGCGCGCCGGGCACCGCGACAGCCGACTGGTTCATCACCATCGGCGACCAGGATTACCTCGACGCCAAGCCCGGCGGCGACCCGGGCTTCGCCGCCTTCGGCCGCGTGGTCGAGGGGATGGAGGTGCTGCGCAAGATCCTTGTCATGCCCCGCGACCCGGTGAAGGG
>CAZBXO010000040.1:8926-24510 GCA_964495645.1 uncultured Phenylobacterium sp.
GTCATGACCGACATCCCCGACGACGGCTGGAGACACACGGGCGTCCGCGTCGTATCGGGCGATCAGCTGGGACCGGTCAGCGCCACCACGCCTGGCATGGACCGCGCCGTGGCCATCGACCGGGCCCGGATGGGCGCCCAGAAGCTGTGGGCGGGCACGGTGCACATCCATGCCAACGCCAAGACCGGCGCCCACCATCACGGGCCGCTGGAGAGCGTCATCTACGTCGTCTCCGGCCGCGCCCGCATGCGCTGGGGCGAGAAGCTGGAGTTCGTGGCGGAGGCGGGTCCTGGCGACTTCATCTACGTCCCCCCCTACGTGCCGCACCAGGAGATCAACGCCTCCTCCGACGAGACGCTGTCCTGCGTCCTGGTCCGCTCGGACAGCGAGGCGGTCGTGGTCAACCTCGACATCGAGCCCGCCGAGCCGCCGGAGGGCGTGGCCTGGGTCGACCCCATCCACAAGCACGCGCCATGAGCCTCTCGCGCCGCACCGCCATTGCTGGCGGCCTCGCGTGCACGGCTCTGACCTCGGGTCCGGGGGTGGGTCTGTTGAACCGCGCCATCCGCGCCGCCGGCGGCCACGAGGCGCTCAGCCGCGTCAGCGGCCTGGGCTGGACGGGCGAGGCCGAGATCCACGCAGGCGGCCAGGACATCCGGATCGCGGT
The DNA here is from genome assembly GCA_964495645.1 of uncultured Phenylobacterium sp. GTDB lineage: Bacteria > Pseudomonadota > Alphaproteobacteria > Caulobacterales > Caulobacteraceae > Phenylobacterium. The sequence continues at coordinate 9,594 of CAZBXO010000040.1, forward strand.
GGAGACACGAGTGTCGCCATTCCGCTTCGCGCGGTCGGACACCTGGATCGCAGCGCAAGGCCGCGGCTCGCTCCGGAGCCTGATCGTGGACGCGACCGGCGCCTGGCAGGAGCGCGGGGGCATCCGCACCGCCCTGCCCGATGCGCAGGCCCGGCATGAGCGCCAGCAGTTCGCGATCTACGGGCTGATGCTGCTGACCCCGCTGCTCGACACCCCGCTCGGAGTGACGCCGGACGGCGCTCTGGTCACCCATCACCCGAGCGCCCCGGAGACGATCCTGCGCCTCGACAATCGCGGCCGCCTGGTCGCCGCCGAGAATACCGTCGATGCGCCCGACGGCGCGGGGCGCATCGCACAGCGTTTCGACTTCAGCGGCGAGATCACGAGCCGGGGCGTCCGCTGGCCGCGGGTGATCTCCATCCGCCAGGACGGCAAGCCCTACTTCGATCTGATGCTCGAGACCTTCGCTGTGTCGTGAAATTGACGCGGCCGTCACCGAAAGCGATGGTGATCGCTGTTCAGGAGGACCCACGATGGCCGACGGTAACCTGATGTCGCTAGCCGACGCGCGCGCCGCAGCCTATTCGACCCCGCTGGAGCTCCTCGACCCCGCCCAGCCGGCGCTGTTCGAGGCCGACGCCATGTGGCCCTACTTCGAGCGGCTGCGGCGCGAGTCCCCGGTCCACTACACGTCGGACAGCGAATGGGGCCCGTACTGGTCGATCACCAGGTACAACGACATCATGGCGGTCGACACGGACCACCACCGTTTCTCCTCCGACTTCCTCAAGGGCGGCATCACCATCGGCGGCGGCAACGCCCAGATGGACCCGCTGCCGATGTTCATCGCCATGGACCCGCCCAAGCACGACGTGCAGCGCAAGGCGGTCAGCCCGGCGGTCTCGCCTTCCAACCTGCACGCCATGGCTCCGCAAATCCGCGAGCGGGCGGGGCAGATCCTCGATGGCCTGCCGATCGGCGAGGAATTCGACTGGGTGGACCTGGTTTCCAAAGAGCTGACCGCGATGACGCTGGCCACGCTCTTCGACGCGCCGCAGAAAGACCGCCGCCTGATCACCCACTGGTCGGACGTGGTCACGGCGCTGCCTCGCCCGGGCGGCCTGGTCGAGACCCTGGAAGAGAAGATGGCGATCTTCCAGGAGTACCACGCCTACTTCACCGGCCTCTGGAACGAGAAGGTCAACGCCCCGCCGGCGCAGGACCTGATCTCGATGCTGGCGCACAATCCAGCCACCCGGAACATGGAGCCGCGCGAGTACTTCGGGAACGTCGTGCTGCTCACGGTCGGCGGCAACGACACCACCCGCAACACCATCTCCGGCTCGATCTTGGCGCTGAACCGCAGCCCCGACCAGTACGCCAAGCTGCGCGCGGATCCTTCGCTCATCCCTTCGATGGTCTCCGAGACCATCCGCTGGCAGACCCCGCTCGCCCACATGCGCCGCACGGCCGTGGAGGACGTCGAGTTCCAGGGCAAGACCATCCGCGCCGGCGACAAGGTCATCATGTGGTACGTCTCGGGCAACCGGGACGACGAAGTGATCGACAACCCCGACGCCTACATCATCGACCGCGAGCGGCCACGCACGCACCTGTCCTTCGGCTTCGGCATCCACCGCTGCGTCGGAAACCGCCTGGCCGAACTGCAGCTGACCATCATCTGGGAGGAGATCCTGAAACGCTTCCCGGCCATCGAGATGGTCGGCGAGCCGAAGCGCACCTTCTCCACCTTCGTGAAGGGTTACGAGACCATGCCGGTGGTCATCCCGAAGCGGGCCGCCTGACATCCGGACCGGTTGGCCGTAGCGTACTCACGGCCATGAACCGCATCCTCCTCACAGCCGCCGTGCTTGCCCTCGCGCTGCCCGCCGCAGCCGCGGACTACCGGGCGCCGCGCACGCCCTGGGGCGCGCCCAGCCTCGACGGCGCGTGGACCAACCGCTCGCTGACCTCGCTGCAGCGGCCCGACGAGTTCAAGACTTTGATCCCGACCGCGGCGGAGGTGGCGAAGTTCGAGAAGGATTACCGCGACAGACCCCCGAAGGATCCCGAGGACACCGTCGGGGGCCTCGAATCCGAATGGTGGGAGCTCGATACGCCGCTGGCCCGCATTCGCGGCCAGCCCCGCAGTTCGTGGATCGTCTATCCGGCCGACGGCAAGGAGCCGATTACCGCCGAGGCCAAGGCGCGCCGCAAGGCGGTGCGCGAGCGCCGCAAGGTCGACTTCGACAATCCCGAGTCGCGCGGCCTCGGCGAACGCTGCCTGGAGACCGGCACATCGCCGCCGCTCCAGAACGGCGGCTACAACGATAACTTCCTCTTCGTGCAGACGCCCGACCGCCTGCTCATCTACGCCGAGTGGATGCAGGACATTCGCGAGGTGCGTCTCGCCGAGGGCGCCCGCCACCCCGATTCGGGCGTCCGCCGCTGGTCGGGCGACTCCATCGGCTGGTGGGAGGGCGACACCCTGGTGGTCGAGACCACCAACTTCGTGGCCGAGGAGGTGCAGGACCCGGCCAATCCGCGCGCCGACAAGCGGGTCATCGAGCGGTTCACCCGTACCGGCAAGGACGAGATCACCTACGGCTTCACGGTGACCAATCCGGCGCTCTACACGCTGAGCTGGTCGGGCGAGATGGTGTTCCGGCCGCTGGCCGGCCGGATCTACGAGTTCGCCTGCCACGAGGGGAACTACGGCCTGACCAACATCCTCGCCGGCGGCCGCGCAGCCGACCGGGAGGCCACCGCCGCGCCCTCGACGGGCAAGGCGCCCTGACGTGGATCTTCGCCCGCGGCACGCGGAAGCCGACGCCGTCGCTGCGGCGCTGGAGGACGAACTTTACGCCTTCAACCAGGCCGCCACCGGCCATCGCGACGGCCGCGACCTGGCTTTCACCTTCGAGGACGAGGGACGTCTCGTCGGCGGCGTCGCCGGCTACACCTGGGGCCGCATCTGCGAGATCCGCCAGCTGTGGGTCTCCGACGACCGGCGTGGCTCCGGTCTGGGCTCCAAGCTCCTGAGCGCCGCGATCGGCGAGGCCCGCGCCCGCGGCGCGAGGCGCGTCTATCTCACCACCTATGATTTCCAGGCCCCGCAATTCTACCGCCGCCACGGCTTCCTCGAAGCCGCCCGCATCGACGGCAAACCCGACGGCCACACCGAACACGTCATGCGCCTGGACCTCTGAGCCGGCGCGCCCACGCTCTCCTCACCCGCAGGGGCAGGACAGGGGCCGCCAGTTCGCCGATCCTTACCCCGCCACGTCCAGGCCGATCGGCGGTTTCATCGCGACCTGGCCTGTCGGCGTCAGCACCAGCCGCTCGATCACCTGCGCCATCGTCTCGGCGTCGACGGTCTCGAGGTTGCGCATCCACCAGGCCAGCAGGTTGAGGATGGCCGAAACCATGTGGAACAGCACGAGGTCGTAGAGCGGGCCGTCGCCGGCCTGCTCGCGCGCCGCGCCCACGGTCTGCAGCGTCTGGCGCAGCATGCCGGCGCGAACCGTCTCGCCGGCGTTGCCGGCGATCAGCACCTTCTGGATGGGCAGGTGGTCCAGTACGTAGGCGCAGAGCGTCCGCGCCGCTCCCAGACGGTCACGTTGCCTCAGCAGCGGGCGCACCTGTTCCAGGAAGTCGCGGGTCAGCTCATCGGCCACGTCGGCCAGCAGCGCCTCCTGGTCGGCGTAGTGGCGGAAGAAGGTGGCGTAGCCGACCCCGGCCTTCGCCGCGATCGCCCGCACGGTGATCGCCTCCAGCGGACTCTCCGCCGCCAGGTCGATCACCGCTTGGCGCAGCGCCTCGCGGGTGCGCACGACGCGTGCGTCGGAAAGGGCCGTTGACATACTGCGGTTACAAACCTCGTTATGATCCACTGTATATCGAAACGGCGTCGCTGTGGTATGTATGCTGCGGCGCGGTCTGCATAGGCGCGGGAAGCTCACGCTGCGTCAAGGCGCGGTGTCCTGGGAGGACGGGATGAAGCTGTTGAAGTCGGCCTGGATGGCGATCGGCGCCGCCCTGGCGATCGGTGGAGCGGTGCACGCGGCGCTGCCTCAGGCGGGCCTGCCGGCCGTCGGCGGTCATGTCGAGGACTTTCGCCTCGCCGACCAGCACTACCTGGCCCGCTCACTCTACAAGATGAGCGACGCCAAGGCAGTGGTGCTGATGGCCTACGCCGCCGGCGACGCGGCGGTGAAGGCCGACGCGCCGGCCTGGATGGCGCTGAAGAACGCCTATGCGCCGAAGGGCGTCGAGTTCCTGGCCATCGATTCCAAGCTGGGCGAGACCCGCGCCAAGGTGACCCCGGACGTCAAGGCGATCGGCCTCGATCTGCCGGTCCTGTTCGACTACCAGCAGTTGGTGGGCGAGAGCCTCGGCTTCACCAAGACCGCCGAGGTCGTCGTGGTGAACCCCAAGGGCTGGACCGTGGCCTATCGCGGTCCGGCGGGCGCCGGCGCCAAGCAGGCCATCGAGGGCCTGGTGGCCGGCCAGCCGGTGACCGTCGCAGCGGTGGCCCCCAAGGGCGCGCCCATCGCCTTCCCGGAACGCGCCAAGGCGGCCGGCTTCTCGAAGCTGACCTACGTCAGGGACGTTGCTCCGATCGTCAAAGAGAAGTGCGCCAATTGCCACCAGCCGGGCGGCATCGGTCCTATGGCGCTGAACAACTATGAGCAGATCAAGGGCTTCTCCCCGATGATCCGCGAGGTCATCCGCACCCAGAGGATGCCGCCCTACCTGGCCGATCAGACCGTCGGCCACTTCGCCGACGACGAGCGACTGACGCCTGACCAGATCAAGACCATGGTCCACTGGATCGAGGGGGGCGCCCAGCGCGGCGAGGGCGAGGATCCGCTGGCCAAGATCAAGTTCCAGGCGCCCGACTGGCCGCTCGGCAAGCCCGACGTCATCGTCGAGATCCCGGCGATCAAGATCCCGGCCACCGGCGTCCTCGAGTACACCCGTCCGGTGGTGCCGATGACCCTGTCGGAAGGCCGCTGGATGAAGGCGACCACCTTCCGTGTCACCGACCGCGCGGTCGTCCACCATATCCTGACCGGCGTGGTCGCCGGCGAGACCAAGCCCGGCCGCACCGCGGCCGAGAATGAGTGGGGCGCCTCGCTGGGCGGCTACGGCCCCGGCCGCGGCTCCAATATCCAGCCCGTCGACACCGGCGTCTGGGTGCCGCCCTCTGGCGGCGTGGCGTTCCAGAATCACTACACGCCCTACGGCAAGGAGACTGAAGAGAAGACCCAGATGGGCATCTACTTCTATCCGAAGGGCCAGGAGCCGAAGTACGTGTTGCGCACCTTCGGGATCTTCGATTTCTCGATCGTGATCCCGCCGGGCGCGGAGTGGCACCAGGAGGTCGCCTACGTCGACTTCCCGCACGAGGCGACGATCTATGGCATCACGCCGCACGCTCACAAGCGCGGCGGCTCGGCGCAGGTGTCCTTCAAGTACCCTGACGGCCGCGAAGAACTGGTGCTGGCGGTGCCGCGCTACGATTTCAACTGGCAGTACGAGTACATGCTCGCCAAGCCGATGAAGATCCCGGCGGGCACGCGCGCGATCACCCGCTGGACCTTCGACAACTCGACCCGCAATCCCGACAACCCGAACCCGAAACAGGAGGTGCGGTGGGGCGAGCAGACGACGGAGGAAATGCTGGCGCTCTACTTCCACTACAAGTGGACGGACGAGACGGTCGCCAACCAGAAGCCCGAATATGACCGCGAGATGCAGAAGGGCCTCATGATGGGCGTCATGGACGACAACATGGACGGCAAGCTGCAGGTCGCCGAACTCAAGGGCGGCATGGGCGAGAACCTGAAGAAGTACATCGCCATGATCGACCAGGATAAGGACGGCGCCATCAACCAGAAGGAACTGGACGCGGCCACCGCCGCCCTTGGCCGGATGGGCGGCGGCCGCCGCGGCGGCGGAACGAACAACAACCCGGCCCAGCCGGCCCCTGGCGCGACCCCGGTCGCGCTGACGGCCCCCGCTCCCGTCGGACAGTAACGGTTCATCTCGCCGGCAGCGTCGAATGGGGGAAGCGGCTTCCGCTTCCCCCGTTTCACGTCCGGCGCCGACCGGTCTGGAGATTTCGCCGCGTTGAGCGTGGCCATGGCGCATCGTATGAACGCCGATAACAAGACGAACGGGGGATACGCGTGATGAAGTTTCGCATCGGCCTCCTGGGCGCGCTGGCGCTTGGCGCCCTCGGCCTGGCCCAGCCTGCGGCCGCGCAGGCGCCGGACGGCAAGGCCCTCTATGAGGCCCGCTGCAACAGTTGCCACTCAGGCGCCAACCCCCGGGCCCCCAACAAAGCCGATCTCGCCCAACGCCCCGTCTCCGACATCGTCGCCGCGCTGACCAGCGGCATCATGGTCCCGATGGCCACCGGGCTTTCGGACGCCGACAAGCAGGCGGTCGCCGTCTATCTGACCAGCCAGGGCGCGACGCCACCGCCGGCTCCTGCGACGCAGGTCGCCGCCGCGCCGCCGGCCCAGCCGCCGCGGCCGACGGAGAACATCCAGGTCGAGATCCGCAACGGGGTGATCGGCGCCGACCCGATCTGCTCCGGCCCCGCGCCGGCCATCAAGCCGGGCCCCGGCGACTGGGCCTCCATCGGCGTCGACGATGCTTCGCGGCGCTTCAACAAGACCCCCGGACTCACCGTCGATGAGGTGAAGCGTCTGAAGGTGAAGTGGGCCTTCGCCATGACCGGCGGCGGCGGCCCCACCGTCGTCGGCGACTGGCTGTTCGTCACCAACCGGTCGGGCAAGTTCTACGCGCTCGACGCCAAGACCGGGTGCGTCCGGTGGGTGGTCAACGACCTCGTCTCTCGCACCACCCCGATCGTCCAGCGCTCGACGATCTCGCCCTCCGGCTGGATCGCCATCGTCGGCCAGAGCAACCGGATCGTGCGCACCTTCGACGCCCAGACCGGCAAGGAGATCTGGCGCTCGGCCAGCCTGGAGGATCACACGTCGTCGACGCTCACCGGCGCGCCGATCGTCGCCGGCGACAAGCTGCTGGTGCCGATCTCCTCGATCGAGGAAGCGACCGCCATGAGCCCGCGCTATGCCTGTTGCACGTTCCGCGGCTCGCTGGCGGCATTGGACCTGAAGACCGGCAAGCTGCTCTGGAAGACCTACACGGTGACCGAGCCGCGCAAGGTCATCCGCAAGAAGGAGGACGGCTCGGAGGTCTCCGGTCCGGCCGGTGCGGCCATTTGGTCGGCCCCCTCCGTCGACCGCAAGCGCGGCCTCGTCTACGTGGCCACCGGCGACAGCTATACCGACATCGACACGAAGGGCGCGGACGCCATCTTCGCCATGGAGATCGCCACCGGAAAGGTCCGCTGGCGGCACCAGGTGACCGAGGGCGACAACTTCGTCATGGGCTGCGGCCGCAACTCGACGTCCGGCAACTGCCCGACGCCGCTCGGCCCTGACGTGGACTTCGGCGCCACCCCGATCCTGATGACGCTCAAGGGCGGCAAGCAGGTGCTGGTCTCCGGCCAGAAGTCCGGCGTCGTCTACGGCATGGATCCCGACAACGGGAAGATGCTGTGGCAGACCAAGATCGGCGTCGGCTCCGCGCTCGGCGGCGTCGAGTGGGGCATGGCGGCGGACGACGCCAAGGTCTACGCGCCGATCTCCGACCTGGGCGGCCTGTTCGCCGAGATGCAGCCCGGTGCGCTGGCCGAAGCCGGCCTCAGCTCCAATGGCGCCAAACCCGGCGTCTATGCGCTCGATCCGGCCAACGGGAAGGTGATCTGGTCGGCGCCGGCGCCTCGCGCGCCCTGCGTCTACGCCTCGGACCGCGGCCGGCCCAGCCGCTGCGCCCGCGCCCAGTCAGCCGCCCCGGCGGTGATCCCCGGCCTGGTGTTCGAGGGCGGCCTCGACGGCTGGTTCCGCGCCTACGACACCGCGACCGGGAAGATCGTCTGGGAGCACTCCACCACGGCCCAGCGCTACGACACCGTCAACGGCGTCAAGCAGCACCCCGGCGGCGGGATCGACGGCGTGCCGATCAGCGTGGCCAACGGCATGGTCTACCTCATGAGCGGCAACAACGGCGCCGCTCGCGTGGGCTCCAACGGCGTCAACATCCTTCTGGCCTACTCGGTCGACGGGAAGTGACCGTGCGGCGGTAGGCTCGCGCCCCTACCGCTTCACCGCCATCGGCTCGTACTTGGCGGCCGCCCGCGCAAGGCGCGCCTTCATGTCCGCCACCACGGCCGGATGCAGGCTGGCCAGGTTGTAGCTCTCGCTCGGGTCCGCCCGCACGTCGAACAGCAGCTCGCTGTTCAGCCGCGCCAGCGGCAGGTCGATGGTGCGGTAGTAGCTGCGCGCCACGTACTTCCAGCGGTCGGTGCGGATGGCGGCCACGGATTGATTGGAGAACAGCACGAGCTCCTCGTGCGGACTCTTCCCGCCCCGGAGCGCGGCGCTGAGGTCCCGGCCGTCGAGCTCCGCCGCCGGCAGTGGCTTTCCCGCCATCGCCGCGATGGTAGGCAAGAGATCGATGTTCATCGCGATCTCGCGGCTGACCCGCCGCGCAGGAATTCGCCCTGGCGCCCAGGCGATGAATGGAACGCGGTAGCCGCCGTCCCAGCCCATGCCGCCCTTGCGGTCCCGCAGGCCGCCAGTCGATCCTTCGAACCACGGACCGTTGTCGGAGGTCACGAACACCACCGTGTTGCGGTCCAGCCCAAGCGCCTTCAGCTTGGCCATCAGCCTCCCGGCGTTGACATCGATCTCCTCCACTACGTCGCCGTAGGCCGCCGCCGCCGACTGGCCCGCGTGGTCCGGGTGCGGGAACAGCCCCAGATGCGGCGCGGTCAACGCCAGCACCAGCAGGAACGGGCGGCTCCGGCTGTCCTCGATGAACTTCAGCCCGCGCTCGAAGAACCGCTGCGTCAGCCGCGGGAAGTCCACGTCCTCCCGGGTGAACTCCACGCCCGGCCCGGCGGTGTAGAGGCTGAGCGGCTGCATGTCGTGGCTGTAGGGCAGGCCGAAGAAGAGATCGTAGCCGTGCTGAGTCGGCGGCCAGAAAGGCGCCACGTGCCCCAGGTGCCACTTGCCGACGAGAGCCGTCGCGTATTCCGGCTTCAGCACCTCGGCCAGCGTCACCTCCGACAGCGGCAAGCCGTGAGTGTCGCTCTGGCGGATCACGTCCTGGGCCAGCCCCGAGCGGATCGGATAGCGCCCGGTCTGCAGGCCCGCCCGCGACGGCGTGCAGACGTTGGCCGAGGCGTAGAAGTCGGTCATCCGCACGCCCTCGCGGGCCAGGCGGTCGAGGTTGGGGGTCTTGATCAGCCGCGAGCCCTGGACCCCGAGGTCGCCGTAGCCGAGGTCGTCGGCCAGGATGACTACCACGTTCGGGGGGCGACCGCTCGCCGCGCCGACCATCGACAGCGCCGCCGCACCCGCCAGGACCTCTCGCCGTCTCGGTGTCATCGTCCGCCCCTCCGCCGAAGCCGACTGTGACTCCGGCCGGAACGTTGTGTCGAGCGCACCTCTCCGACATGGCGGTCGGGAGCTACGAGAAGCGCCGGGCAGGTCTTCCCCTGGCGGGGAGTCGCTGCGCGTTACTCGAACCGCTTGGTCAGCGTCACGCCGTAGGTGCGGGGAGTGTTGAAGATGCGATAGCCGACGCCGATGCCGTTGTCCGTCGCCTGCTCCACGTGCCGCTCGTCGGTCAGGTTCTTGGCCCAGGCCGCCAGTTCCCAGCCGTCGCCCGAAGCGACCGCCGCGCGCAGGTCGAAGGTCCAGTAGCTCCTGGAGGCGAGGTAGGGGGTGTTGAGCGCCTCCTTGAACACCGCGTCGGAGTAGTGCGCGCCGCCCTGCAGGGTCGCGGTCCAGCCGGCGCGGACCTCCCATTCGTACTTGGCCTGCAGATTGGCGGTCACGTCCGGCGCGTTCGGCAGCTCGTTGCCCTTCGGCACGGTGATCGGCCCGGCCGGCCCGGCGGTCTGGAAGCGCCCGAGCTCGGCGTCGACCAGGCCGAGCGAACCAGCGAGAGTCAGGCCGGGCGCCACCCGCCACGTCGCCTGGACGTCCAGGCCCTTCACCGTCGCCTCGTCCACGTTGCCGAGCTTGATCAGCGAAACCGCGCCGACGTTGGTGAAGGTCTGGGTCTGCAGGTCCTCGTAGTCGTACCAGAAGGCGCTGGCCTCCAGGATCACCCGGCGGTCGAAGAGCCGCGCCTTCACCCCGACCTCGTAGTCGGTGAGCGTTTCCGGCCGGTAGGGCGCCAGCGCGAAAGAGTTGGTGGTGATGCCGTTGAAGAAGCCGCCGCTCTTCACGCCGCGCGACACCGCCGCGTAGACCAGGGTGTCGGCCGCCGGCTTCCAGTTCAGTCCTGCGCGCCACGAGGCGTTCTTGTCGGAGATCGAGGCGTCGGTGAAGGACAGCTGCGTCTGCCCAGGGCCAGGCGCGCAGGCGCCGACCGCCAGGCAGAGGAACGACAGGCCGCGCGGGTTCAGGTCGCGGGTGCCCCCGACGTAGTCGCGATCCTCGTCGGTATAGCGGGCGCCGAGGACCAGGCTCAGCGGCTCGGCCAGCTTCCATTCGACCTGGCCGAACAGCGCGCGGCTATCCGTCTCCTGGTTGGCGGTGATCAGGACATTGGTGTTGAAGAGGTCGGTGAGGAAGCCCGGCGCATAGGTCTTCACCCGATCGTGGCTGTAGTAGGCGCCGATGATCCAGGTCCCCCGCGCCATGAAGTCGCCGGCCAGGCGCACCTCCTGGCTGAACTGCTTGACCTTGTCGTTCTGGTCGAACTCCGCGTCAGTGGTCGGGCTGGCGTCGGCGTCGATGTAGAAGTTGCGCTTGAAGGTGATCGCCCCGGTCACCGACGTGAGCGTCGCCCAGCCGAGGTCGGCGTCGAAGCGCGCCGTCGCGTTCCACTGGCTCACCCGGTACGGCGCGGCGTTGTTCCAGTCGCCCTCGAACGGGTCCGAGGTGGTGTCTGAATAGCCGTGGCTGTTCACGCAGCGCGCCGGATTGGCGAAGTCCGGGCAGGCGCCGCCAGAGACCGGTATCGTGCCGAACATCTTGCCGACCCCGATCTCGGACCGTGTCTTCTCGGCCTCGAGCTTGAGCCGCAGCGACACCGCTTCCGAGGGCTTCCAGAGCAGCTGCGCGCGGCCCAGCAGCACGTCCTGCTCGCCGAGGTCGGCGCGTCGGGTGCGCGAGTACCAGTAGCCGTCGTCCTGGTTGATCGCCTTGCCGGAGAGGCGCACCGCCACCGTCTCGGACGCCGCCAGGTTGGCCCAGCCTTCGGCCTCCCACCGCCCGTAATTTGCCGCCGAGCCCGAAACCATGCCGCGGTTCCCCGCCAGCGACGGCGCCGCCGACAGGATGTTGATCGCACCGGCCGTCGAGTTGCGGCCGTAGAGCGTGCCTTGCGGTCCCTTCAGCACCTCGATCCGCTCGAGGTCGAAGAAGTTGAAGTCCATCTGGGCGAACGAGGCCAGGAACACCTCGTCGACGTAGAGCCCCACGGTCGAGTTGTTGGTCGAGGAGAAGTCGTTCAGCCCTACGCCGCGCACGGTCACGATCGCCTGGGCGCCGGGGATGTTCTCCTTCACGTCGACGTTGCCGACCTGGCTGACCAGGTCGCCGGTGGTTTCCACGCGTGCGGTGCGCACCGTCTCGGCATCGACAGTGGCGATGGCCAGTCCCACGTCCAGCTGACGCTGCTCGCGCTTCTGGGCCGTCACGATCATTTCCTCGACCTCTGCGCCCGCGGTCTGCCCATGGGCGGGCAAGGCGATGAGCGTCAGCAGGCTGGCCCCGCCGAGCGCCGCGGCCCGGACCCCTCGCATCGTCGGCATGGTCGCATCCCTCCCCCCGCGCTCTCCGGCCTCACGGCGCCAGATTCTACATCGGAGTATGCATTCATGATCAAACGTCAAAGTGCTTGTCAATGGATTTGACGTCCGCGTATGTTTCTCGAATGGGACGTCAGGGCTCGGCGGAGGGAAGAGGCGGCGGCCGGCGCGGCAAGCGCGACGCCGTGCTCGATGCGGCCGCCCGCCAGCTGAACGCGCGCGGCATGTCCCAGACGTCGCTGAACGCCATCGCCGCCAGCCTCGGGATCGGGCGCGCGGCGCTCTACTACTATGTCGAGGACCGCGAGGACCTGGTCTTCCAGTGCTACCGCCGGTCCTGCGAGACCATGGCCCGCGACCTCGACGCGGCCGCCCGCAGCGAGGGCCCCGGCCTGGAACGCCTGCTGGCCTTCGTCGATCTGGCGCTGGACGAGAACCGCCCCGAGCCCGCGGCCCTCGCCGAGGTCGCCGCCCTCTCGTCGCCCAACCGCGAGACCATCGAGGCCCTGCACCACGGCAACGTGGCCCAGCTGATCGACCTCGTGGAAGCCGCGCGCGCCGACGGCTCGTTGCGGCCCTGCGAGCCCCTCATCGTCGCCCAGGCGATCATCGGGATCGTCTCCTGGATCCCGCTCGCGCCGCGCTGGACCGGCGAGCCGCAGGCCGGCTTCCGGGCCCGCGCACGGGCCGGCGCGCTCGCCCTGCTGCGCCACGGCGTGGCCACGGATCCCGACGCCGCGCTGGCCTATCCGCCGCTCGACATCGCCGTCCTGCGGCCGGAGCGCCGCAACCTCTTCGACCGCGACGCCGCCGCCGCCGCCAAGCTGGAGGAGTTGCTGCGCGCCGCCTCCCGACTCTTCAACCGCAAGGGCGTAGAGGCCACCTCCATCGACGAGATCGCCGCCCAGGTGGGCGCGACCAAGGGCGCCGTCTACCACTATCTGGCCGACAAGCCGGACCTTGTGGCCCGCTGCTTCCGCCGCGCCTTCGACCTCTCGGACCGCATCCTGCAGGCGGTCGAGCTGGCCCCCGGCACGGCGGTCCAGCGCAACCTGGCGGGCCTGGCGCTGCTCGTGGAAGCCAACCTCTCCGACGAGTTCTGCCCGCTCGCCCCACTGGCCGGCGTGGAGGCCCTGCCGCCGGACGCGCGCGACGAGATCATGGCCCGGGTCCGGGCGCTGGAAGCCGGCTATCCCGAAGTCGCCCGGGAAGGCCTTGCCGACGGCTCGGTCCGCCCCGTCGATCTCACCGCCGTCGCCGAGGCGATGGCCGGGGCCTTCAGCTGGCTGCACAAGTGGTGGCGTCCGGAGCTGGCCGCTCCCCGCGCCGTGATCGCCGAGCACGTCCGCCTGCTGGCCCAGGGGCTGGCCGCGGCATGAGCGTCCATGGGACCATCGACCCCGGCCTGGAGCCCGTCCGCGAAGCCTTCGCGGCCAACTTCGCCCGCACCGACGACTACCGGGAGGTCGGCGCCGCGCTCTGCGTCGAGGTGGCGGGCCGCCGGGTTGTCGACCTCTGGGGCGGGTCGGCCGACGCTGCTGCGACCCGCCCCTGGGAGGCGGACACCCTGGTCAATGTCTGGTCGACGACGAAACTGGCCGCGGCCGCCGTCGTCGCCCGCTGCGTCGACCTGGGCCTGCTGGCCTACGAACGCCCGCTGGCGCACGTCTGGCCGGAGTTCGCCGCCGCCGGGAAGGCCGGTATCACCTTGGCGCAGGTCCTGTCGCACCAGGCCGGGCTGCCGGGCTGGCAGGAACCGACGACGCTCGACGACCTCTACGACCAGGCCCTGGTCGCCGGCCGGCTCGCCCGCCAGCCGCCCGCCTTCGCGCCGGGCTCCGCCAACTCGTACCACGCGGTCACCTACGGCGTGCTCGCCGCTGAGGCCGTCCGTCGCGCGACCGGCCGCAGCCTCGGCCAGCTGTTCCGCGCGGACATCGCCGGGCCGCTCGGGGCGGACTTCCACATCGGCCTCCCCGAGGCCCTCGAGCGCCGCGTGGCCGAGCTCCTCCCGCCGCGCACGCCGCCAGCCATCCCCGACCTCCCGCCGGTCGCGATGATGGCGCTCACCAACCCGGCGCAGGACCCCGCCCGCCCGAACCTCCGAGCCTTCCGCGCCGCCGAGCTCCCGGCGCTCAACGGCCAGGCCAGCGCCCGCGGCATCGCGCGCCTCGCCTCCGCCCTCGCCCGCGGCGGCGCCGGGGTCTTGTCCCCGCAGGTCGTAGCCGCCCTGGCGACGCCTGCCTGTGACCGGACGGACCTGATGCTGGGCTTCAATCCGCAGTGGGGCATGGGCGTGGCGCACAACCTTATCGGCGTCTACGGCCCCAACCCGCGCACGTTCGGCCATTCGGGCTGGGGCGGCTCCTTCGGGTGCGCGGATCCCGACGCGGGGATCGCCATCGGCTACGTCTGCAACCAGATGGGAGCCGAGCTCGTCGGCGACCCCCGCGGCGCCGAACTGGCGCGCATCGTGTACGAGGCGCTCGGCGTCTAGCGGCCGACGCGGCCGAGCCGGTCCAGCTGCCGTCCGGCGTCCCCGTTAACCCATCTCGTTGGCGTCTCGTTGACCGTTTGCGGTGTCATCTCGTCAGGGACGGGTCGGGGGGCCGAACTCGTGGAGGCCCAGGTGGCTACGCCCCCGGCAGGAACCGAACGCCCAGTCCCGCTGGCCCGCGAGACGGACCATCGCATCGCCAACAGCCTTCAGCTCGCCGCCGACTTCCTGCTGCTGCAGCAGGGCCGGATGCGCGACCCCTTCGCGCGCGCCTCGCTGATCGACGCGGCGGAGCGCCTGGTGGCGGTGGGCCACCTGCACCGCTTCCTCTGCGGTCTGCCCCAGGGCGCCCGCATCGACCTCGCCGACTTCCTGCGCGAGCTCGCTGCGCTGATCGGACAGAGCACCGGCCTCGACTGCCGGGTCGAGGCCGAGCCGGTCCTCGTCTCTGCGGACGTCGCCCAGCCGCTCGGCCTCACCATCAACGAGCTCGCGATCAACGCCGCCAAGCACGCTTACGGCCGCGGCGAGGCTGGCGACCTTCTCGTCGC
>CAZBXO010000041.1:0-24272 GCA_964495645.1 uncultured Phenylobacterium sp.
CTGCACCTGGCCGTGGACCACCAGGAAAGCCGCGCTCATCACCGTGCGCCGGTTGGCCTCGAACTGGTCGCGCCAGACGACGATGTTGGCGATCCCGGTCTCGTCCTCCAGGGTTAGGAAGACCACCCCCTTGGCGGTGCCCGGCCGCTGGCGCACCAGGACCAGGCCGCCCACCGACACGCGGCGCCTGGCGCGGACCTGCTCCAGCATCCGACACGGGATGACACCGGCGGCGGTCAGATCCTCGCGGAAGAAGCCGACCGGGTGCGCCTTCAGCGACAGGCTGGTGGTGCGATAGTCCTCGGCCACATGCTGCGATGGACTCATGAACGGCAGCGCCACCTGCGCTTCCTTCAGGTTCTGGCGCAGCAGCAACGGCGCGTCCTTCTCGGCGCCCTGTTCGGGCGCGAGGCCCTTCACCGCCCACAGCGCCGCGCGACGGTCCAGGCCGATGCTCCGGAAAGCATCGGCCTCGGCCAGCAGCTCCAGCGCCCGGCGCGACAGCCGCGCGCGGCGGGCGAAGTCCTCGACCGTGCGGCAGCCGGCGGTCCTGGCCCCCATCAGCCGCTCGGCGTCCTCCTGCTTCAGCCCCTTGATCTGGCGCAGGCCGAGCCGGACGACCCGCATCGGATCGTCCTTCGTCTTCAGGGTCACCGGCCGTCCCTGGCCGTCCTCGAGCGTGGTGTCCCAGTCGCTGGCCATCACGTCGGGCGGCAGGACCTCGACGCCGTGCTGGCGCGCGTCGCGGACCAGCTGCGCCGGCTGGTAGAAGCCCATCGGCTGGCTGTTGAGTAGCGAGACGCAGAAGACGTCCGGGTGGCGCCACTTCACCCAGGCCGAGGCGTACACAAGGAGCGCGAAGCTGATCGCGTGGCTCTCCGGGAAGCCGTAGCTGCCGAAGCCCTCGATCTGGTGGAAGCAGCGCTGGGCGAACTCCGGGTCGTAGCCACGCCGCACCATCCCTTCGACGAACTTCACGCCGTATTCGCCCACCGTCCCATAGTGGCGGAAGGTGGCCATGGAGCGGCGCAGGCCGTCGGCCTCGTCGGGCGTGAACTTGGCCGCCTCGATGGCGATGCGCATTGCCTGTTCCTGGAAGAGCGGCACGCCCTTGGTCTTGCCGAGGATCGCCGCCAGCTCGTCCGGCGGCCCGTGCTCGGGCGAGGGCGCCGGCAACTCGATCGGCTCCAGGCCGTCGCGGCGGCGCAGGTAGGGGTGGACCATGTCGCCCTGGATCGGGCCCGGTCGCACGATCGCCACCTCGATCACCAGGTCGTAGAACTTCCGCGGCTTCAGCCTGGGCAGCATCGACATCTGCGCGCGGCTCTCCACCTGGAACACGCCCACGGAATCGGCGTGGCAGAGCATCTCGTAGACTTCGGGATCGGCTTGCGGGATCTCGGCGATGTCGTTGAAACCGATCAGGTCGAGGCTCTTCTTCAGCGCGGTCAGCATGCCGAGCGCCAGGACGTCGACCTTCATCAGCTTGAGCGCGTCGATGTCGTCCTTGTCCCACTCGATGAAGGTGCGGTCGGGCATGGCCGCATTACCGATCGGCACGGTCTCGTCCAGTCGGCGTTTCGTCAGCACGTAGCCGCCCACATGCTGTGACAGATGCCTCGGGAAACCCAGCAACTGCTGCGCCAGCGCCGTGGCGCGGCGGATCTCCGGGGCGTCGGGATCCAGCCCGCATTGGCGGATGTGCTCGTCGGGCACGCCGTCGCCGTAGGAGCCCCAGACGGTGTTCGCCAGCGCCGCGGTGATGTCCTCGGTCAGCCCCAGCGCCTTGCCGACCTGGCGGATCGCCATCCGCGGCCGGTAGTGGATCACCGTCGCCACGATCGCCGCCCGGTGGCGGCCGTAGCGCTGGTAGACATACTGCATCACCTCCTCGCGCCGCTCGTGCTCGAAGTCGACGTCGATGTCGGGCGGCTCGTTGCGGTTCTCGGAGATGAAGCGGGAGAACAGCAGGTCCTGGTCCGGCTGGGTCGGGTCGACGGCCGTCACCCCCAGGCAGTAGCAGACGCAGGAGTTGGCGGCGCTGCCGCGGCCCTGGCAGAGGATCCCCTGGCTCCGCGCCCAGTGGACCACGTCGTGCACGGTCAGGAAGTAGTTGGGGTAGTCGAGCTTCTCGATCAGCTCGAGCTCGGAGGCGACCAGCTTGGTCACCTTCTCCGGCACGCCGTCCGGGTAGCGCCACTTCGTGCCGGCCCAGGCGAGGTCGGTGAGGTGCTGGATCGCCGTCTTGCCCGGCGGCACCGGCTCGTCGGGGTACTCGTAGCGCAGCTGCGACAGGTCGAAGACGACACGTCCGGCGATCTCGACGCTGCGCTCCACCGCGCCCGGGAAGCGGGCGAACAGACGCGCCATCTCCGCCCCGCCCTTCAGGTGGCGCTCGGCGTTGGCCTCAAGCCTGAGGCCTGCCTCGGGGATCGAGCACTTCTCGCGGATGCAGGTCAGCACGTCCTGCAGCGGCCGCCGCTCGGGGCCGTGGTAGAGCACGTCGTTGGTCGCCACCATCGGCGCGCCTGCCGCCTCGGTTATCGCCGCCAGTTGCGACAGGCGTTTCAGGTCCCGCGGGCCGTAGCGCCGCGAGGCCGCCAGCCAGACGTCGGGCAGCTCGTCCACGATGCGCTTCAGACGCGCCTGGAACGCCGCGTCCAGCCGGTCCGGTGGGACCACCAGCGCCAGCTGGCCTTCGGCATGGTCGAGGAAGTCGGCCCAGCGGAGCTCGCAATCGCCCTTCTCCGCCCGCCGCTGGCCCACCGTCAGCAGGCGGGTGAGGCGTCCGTACGCCTCGCGATCAGAGGGATAGACCACAAGGCTCGGCGAGCCGTCGGCGAAGTCGAGGCGGCAGCCGGTGAGCGCGCGGACCTTGGAGCCCTGCTCGTTCTGCAGCTTCATCTGCGACCAGGCCCGTACGACTCCGGCCAGCGAGTTGCGGTCGCAGACCCCGATAGCCTCGATCCCCAGCGCATCCGCGCCCGCCACCAGTTCCCACGGGTGCGACGCCCCGCGCAGGAACGAGAAGTTGGTCGTGACCTGCAGCTCGGCGTATCGGGTCATCCGAACAGCCCGTGCATCCACCACTTCGGGCGGTTCTTCGGGTCGTCCTCAAGGCCGGCGCGGAAGAGCCAGAAGCGGGCGCCGTCGGTGTCCTCCACCCGGTAGTAGTCGCGGATGGCGGTAACGGTGACGTCCTCGATCTGCCGCTTCCACCACTCCTCGCCGATCCGCTCCGGCCCCTCTGCTCGGCGCACGCGGTGCAGGCGGCCGCGCCAGCGGAACTGCTGCGGGGGATCGTCGGGCACCGGAGCCATGACGTTCTCCAGCGGCTCAGGGTGGCGGAACAGGCGCACCGGCCGCGGGGCCTCACGGTCCCAGTGACGGGCTGCCACGGGTTGCTCCCCAAGTGGTTTTGCGCGCCGCACGGCCAGTTCCGGCACGTGGCTCTCGACCGGCGCGGCGCGCCAGACCCGCTCGGGGCCCAGCCGGTTCGTCAACCGGTCGACCAGCGGCGCCAGGCCGTCCTCGACGCTGGCCATGCGCGCGGCGTCGATGCGCCCCTGGCGTCCGGAGACCGGCTCGACCTCGTAGGCGGCGATGGAGACCGACTCGACCCCGAAGCCGGGGTCCACCGTCTCCACCTTCGGGTGGAGCAGCTTGTCGATACGCCTGGCGTCGCGGCCCGGCAGCGACAGGCCGACGGCGACCGAGAGCGCCGCCCCGTCCACCCGGTGGTAGAAGAGCTCGAAGCGACGAGCGCCCTGGCCCTCGGCCTCCAGCCGCGCGCAGAGCTTGGCGACGGCGTCGGTGGCCACCCGCGCCATGTCCTCCGGCGCGCTGATCGGCTCGACGAAGCGCAGGCCCGCGATCCACGGGGTCGGCGGCCGGCGGAAGACGAGCGCCTCGGGTGCGCGGCCCAGCGCCTGGTCGAGGCGGTTGAGGGTGCGGGCTCCGAACCGGCGGCCGAGCGGGGCGCGGGGCATGTCCATGAGCTGGCCGATCCGACGCAGTCCCAGGCGCTCGATCTGCGCCGCGTCAGCCGGATCGAGCCGAAGCGCCGCGGGCGGCAGCGGCTTCAGGAGCGCCGCCTGTTCACCGGGCGGGGCGATGATCCCGTCGGCGGCGAAGTGGGCCAGCGCCCAGGCCGCGCCCGGGGTGTCAGCGATGGCGAGGCGGAACGGCAGGCCGTTGGCGGCGGTGCGGGCGCGGAAATCTGCCAGCATTTCGGCCTCGCCGTCCCACAGGTGCGAGACCCCGGCGATGTCGAGGAAGAGCCCGTCCGGCGCGTCGGCCGCCACCGCCGGGGAGAAGCGCACGCACCAGTCGACGAGTGCGGTCAGCGCTTCGGCGTCAGCCTGCGGCTCCGCATCGGCGACGACCAGCTCCGGGACCAGCGCCTTGGCGTCGGTGGCCTTCTGGCCGGGGTAGAGCCCCAGCCCGCGGCCGGCCGCGTCGACCGCCGCCAGCCGGCGCACGGCCCGCACCGTCTCGATGAGCGCCAGGGGCCCGTCAGGCAGCGCGTCGGGTGTGCGCCGTCGCCAGTTCGCGATCGCCCACAGGGGCGACCAGGCGCAGAGGATACGCGACATCGCCTGCCTCCCAGGAATAGGCCGCGGGGGCCTCCAGGATCCACGCCCCGGTCCGCCCGCCACGGCAGCGCTCCAGGGCCACTTCGAAGCGCGGCGCGCCGAGGCCGAACTCCCCGGCCGGCGGCTCCGACGGCGCCGAGGCCACGCGCCAGCGGGTGCAAGCCACCGAACCGGCCGCCTCCTTCTTGCGCTCGCCGCCAAAGGGCCGCCGCTTGAGCACGAAGCCGGTCCCCCCACGCGTCTCGCAGGCCAGCTGCAGCCGCCGCCCGGCGGTCAGGTCCACGGCCTCCACCTCGCCGAACACCGCCGCCACACCGACGGTGGAGAGCGCGTCCTCCATCACCGACAGCGCCTCGGCCTCGTCCCGGGCGCAGACGCAGATCAGCTTCTCCGGCGGGAAGCCCAGCCCTGCCAGCCCCGGCGCCCAGAGGTCGTCGCGCCGCTGCACCCAGACCGCCTCGCCGCGGGCGGCCAACGGAGCCGCCGCCAGCGCCGCGAAGGCCGCCGGCGCGGCCGAGGTCTCGGCCTCCATCCCGCCCGCCACGACCTCGTGCCAGCGCCCCAGCGGCAGCCCGCCGCCCGGCAGGCAGCCGTCGATCAGCTCATGGCCGAACGGCAGCACGCCCGCGTCCGCCCGCCCCCCCGTCTCCAGGGCGGCGATCTTCGCGGCCAGGGCAGCCCTCTGCCGTGCGCGAAAATCGGACATGGCTTTGCGGACTCCTTATGTTCCACGTCTGTTCTCAGGAACCAAACGTAAACGATGGAGTCAAGTTGCGAATCACCTGCGACACCTTCGGTCGCAGCGCTCAAGGAGGATCAGGAATGTCGGGCCAACTGGCCGCAGCAGATCCCAGCCCAACGCACACCCGCGGGTGCCGCTCGCCTCTATCGAGGAAATCGTGGGCGATAAGAGCATCCCGCAATCCTTTCTGGATCGCGATCGCGACTGGATCGGCCGGCCGGGGGTGATACGCGGTCACCTGAAGAAAGCGGCGGAGCGTGAACCGCCGCCACCACGGAATCTCTGGCGCGCAGATTTCCCCTCTGATCAGCAAGCCCGCCTGCTCCCCGCGGCCGAAGGCGTTGAAGTGGACCTCGACAAAGGGATAATCGCCGCCTCCGAACTCGAGCCAGATCATCTGCTTCTGCCCGTCGAGATCCCGAAAGAACTCGAACAGTCCAGGGCGTCCTCCCACCTGCCCCTCGGTTCCGCCGACCCGCCAGCCTCGCTCTTCGAGCGCGGACGCAAGCTCTTCCCGGATTGCTGTGGCCATCGACCGCCGCCGACGCCGAGACCCGCTCCGCTTGGGCCCTTCCGGGCGCTTCGCGCGGACGAGCGTCCACTCGAGGCCGCTCGGCCGCCAGGGGTTATAGCCGCAAATCGCATGACCGAGTTCAACTGGAGCGTCGAACCCCCAAGCCACACCGGCCTCCTGCGCCTCCTCCACCTCCAAACGATGCCGGATCTCCGCAAGAGCCGAGGGCGGCGTACCGTCGACTATCAGGCCGCCCCGGTCAGGATCATAGGTCACCGACCAAACATCCCGGCCATGGACCCGTCCGATCAGGCGGCTGAACGTCACCGTCTCCGAGAATTCACAACCGATCACCGATCGATCTCTCGGCGCCGCCTCAAGCTGCGCCCCCAAGCTTCCTTCACCGTCCGGTGTCGCGAGCACTGCCCACCCCGTCGGCATGACGGCCGCCGACAGCCCGTCCGCCCATTCTTCGCTCGCAGAGCCCGCCTCCTCGAGGCCAAACGCCTCGAGGAGCGCTTCGATTCCACCACCCTCGATGGCGATCCAACAGCCGCTGAGTCCCACGTGGACGATCCTCAGTACCGAACGGCTCGACCTCTGCGACGTTCGCTGAGATGGGCGGCAGGCTGTGCTGCAAACAACCCGCCGATCTCGCCAATGTCGTTGGAGCTCGAGTGATAGGTCATCATTGGCGTGCCGGGGTGCTGACGAGCGAGGATTCAGCCGGCTCAGCGCCAAGCTACGCCTTAGATGAACCCGGGTTGCGGTTCAAGAACAAAAAGAGAATACCAGCAACTAGCTCGGCGGGCCCTGGCCGCCGCTGAAGTCGAAGCCCTGATCGGGGCGGCGCGGGCCAGTCCCGAAGTTCCAGGTGAACCCGACGAAGACGCCAGTGACATTCACCTCGCGGTTCAGCCGGATCCGCAGGTTCGATGTATCGAGCACCTGGTGGCTCTGGAAGGTGTTCAGCACGTCCTGGGCCGTCGCCGAGAACGAGAGGCGGTCGTTGAACTTGTGGCGGTAGCCGAGGTTCAGCATTCCCGTCGGCTTCACATATCCCTGCGCGAACAACTGCTTGCCCTGCGCGAAGCCGTTCACCTGCACGAAGTCGTTCGGCGTCACCTGCCAGTTGAGGTTGGCGCGCGCCGTCACCGACGTGCCGCTCCGGTGGCCGCTGAAGCCGATCGCGGTGGCGTCCAGCCGCTGCCAGAAGGCGTTGCCGCTGACGTTGTAGGTCAGCTTCGGCGTCACCCGGCCGGTGGCCACCGCCTCCAGGCCGCCGCTCTGGCTCTTCGACAGGTTCTCGGTGGTCTGCAGGAAGATTCCGCCGCCGAGGTCGCGGATCACCGGCGTGAAGCCCTTGCGGGTGTCCCGGTAGTAGAGCGTCACGACGTAGAAGCTGGGCGCCTTGCGGTACTGCCAGCCGACTTCGAAGCTGTCGGTCTCCTGCGGCCGCAGGCGCGGGTTGCCGGCGAAGAAGCTGATCGGGTCGATCTGCACCCGGAAGGGGTTCAGATGCTGCCCGAACGGCCGCTGGATGCGGTGGCTGTAGCTGGCCGTCCACTGGGTGATGTTCGACTGCTTCCAGGCCAGGTGCAGGCTCGGATAGAGTCGCGTGTAGTCGTTGTCGGCCTTGATCGCCTGCGTGACCTGGTCGAGGTCCTGGCGCACGTCCTCCAGGCGCAGGCCCGCGAGCACCGTCACGTCGCCGATCGGCCGCTCGTAGGTCACATAGGCCTGGTTCAGCACCTGATCGAGCTTGAAGAGGTTGGTCTGGGTCAGATCCGGCAGGAGCGTGTTGGGCGCGCCGCCACGGAACTGGCGCACGTCGTTCTCGCTGTCGTTGACCTCGAGGAGGTACCCCATCTTCAGCTTCTGGCCGCCGGCCATCGGCCGCGTGTAGTCGCCCTTCAGCTCCAGCTGGCCTAGGTCGTCCTCGATCCGCTGCAGGTCGAAGCCGAGAGCGATCGCCGGCACGGTGGTGGCCGTCGAGGCCAGCCGGCGGCGTGTCCCGTGGGTGAGTTCGTAGCCGCCGCCGAGGACCAGGGTGTGGTCGTTGTCGCCGCCGAACTTGCGCCGCCAGGTCCCGGAGAGCTCGCCATTGCCGCGTCTCTGGCGGGTCGCGGCGTCTCGGTCGAACACCTGGACCACCCGGCCCAGGCCGTCCTCACGCTCCAGGTGGTCGAAGGCGTCGACGTCGAACCAGCCGTGGTTGCCCCGCAGCTCCATCGAGACGCGGGTGTCCTTGTCGAGATCGCGGTCGAAGGCGACCCGGGCGTTGACCTGGTCGATGTTGGCGTCGTTCTCGCTCGTCTGGACGCTGTCCGCGAAGCCGCCGTTGACCGTGTCCAGACGCGACCGGACGTCGAGGCCGGTCGCCCGCTGGGTGTCGTGGCGATAGTTCAGGTCGCCGGTGAGGCTGGCGCCCCGGGTGTTGTTCCCGAACGAGACGCCGGCGTTGAAGCGTTCGGACGTGCCGGCGTTCACTCGCACCGAGCCGGTGCGTCCGGCGCCTTGCGCCTTCTTGGTGATGAGGTTGATGATCCCGCCCGTGCCATCGGCGCGGAATTCGGCCGAAGGGTTGGTGATCACCTCCACCCGCTCGATGCGTTCGGCCGGGATCTGCTGCAGCGCCGCCCCGCGCCCATCGCCGCGAAACAGGCCCGACGGCTTGCCGTCGATCATGATGGTGACGTTCGGGTCCCCCCGCAGCGACAGGTTGCCCTGCACGTCCACCTGCACCGAGGGGATGTTGCGCAGCGCATCGGCGATCGAGCCGGTGGTGGCCTGCAGGTCGCGGCCGACCGAATAGCTGCGCCGGTCGATGGAGGTGCGGATATCGGCGCCCGACGGGGTCTGGCCGGTGACGACGACGCCCTCGACTTCCTTTCCGCCGGGCTTGGCCGGCGGGGCGGCTGGACGCTGGGCGGCGCGCGGCGGCTGCGCTGGCGGGGCCTGGGCGACAGCCGTGGCAGGCACGATCGCGGCCGCGGTGGCGAGCCAGACGAGAGACTTCGACAATGGATGTTCCCCCGGGGCGTCTCAGCGCGCCCTGATTTGAAAATATGGTACGGCCAAGCCGAGCTTCAACTTAAGGAGGCGTCAGGTTTCGGCGCCATTTCGGCGCCGATACCATTCAGCCGGCCGCGCGCATTCGCCGCCGGCTGGCGTAGAGGGTGAAGGCGATCACCGGGATCGTGGCGATGCCGGTCCAGGCCACGAGGCTGAACGGCAGCACGATGCCGCACACCACCATGACCACGCCCACCACCACCATACTCCAGCCCACGCGCAGGACATGCCGCGTCCAGGCCCCCGGCGACGGGGCGTCCTCCCCGGTCGGCGGTGCGGTCTTGGCCAGGAAGTTGCCCTGCACCGCGAACATCGCGCCGACGAAGATGATGCAGGCGCGGACCATCAGCTCGCGGCCCGGCGCCGAGCCGGTGACCACCGAGGTGCAGATCCACAGGTGCGGCAGCGCGCTGAAGGCCACGACCGCCAGCAGGGCGCCATTGGCGACCCGGCGGTGCTCGTCGGAGGGCCGCATCCGCAACCGCCGCTTCTGCCGATCGGCGAGCGCCCAGGCGATGACCAGCCACACCGGCATGAAGGTGACGGCGAACAGGGCGCGGCCGCTGATGGCCCCGGGCTCCTCGACGACGATGCCGGCCGGCGGGGCGACGACGCCGAGCCGCAGGGCGATGGCGATCGACGACATCGCGGCCAGGAGCGTGGCGCCGCTCAGGATGTAGAGGGTGTTCCAGCGGCTCACGACTGGCTCTCCTGGGGCTTGGCGGCCGGCGCCGCCTCCGAACCGGTGAAGCCGATCCCGAAGGAGTCGGCGAAGGCGAGCAGGGCGTCTTCCAGCACCGAGAGGCGAAGACGGTAGATGACGTTCTTCCCGTCCTTCTCGGCGGCCACGAGGTCGGCCTCCTTGAGCACGGCGAAGTGCGCGCTCATCGTGGCTTTGGAGAACGGGAAGTGGTCGGCGAGTTCGCCGGCGGTCATCGGCCCCTGCCGCAGGAGCTGCAGCACGCGCCGACGCGTCGGATCTGAGAGCGCCTTGAAGACCTGGCTCATAATTCGTCATTTAGCTAATCGACGAATTATCGTCAACCCTCGAGACAAAGACGGCGGGCGCGGCAGGGCGAAGCCGCCCCCGCCCCGACGCCACGGGGCGTCGTTGTTGAGGGTTCAGACGAGGCTTTCGGCATTTCGAATGCGCGCGCACAATACGCGTGTACTTTGACTTGGAATACGCGTGTATTTTCATTGAGCGACGGGGAAGCTCGGCCGTGCGAATTTCGGGCGCCGAAAGCCAGGTGATGGAGGCGTTATGGCGGCGGGGCCCGCTGACGCCGGAGGGGATCTTCGCGGAGGTCTGCACGCCGAACGGCTGGGCGCCCGGCACCGCGCGCACCCTGATCACCCGGCTCCTCAAGAAGGGAGCCATCGAGGGCCGTCGGGAGCCCGAGGGTTACCTTTACCGGCCGCTGATCAGCCGCGAGAGCTACTTGCGCGAGGAGAGCCAGGGCCTGGTCGACCGGCTGTTCGGCGGCGAGGTGGCGCCGCTGGTCGCTCACTTCGCCGAGCACCGGGCGCTGACCCGCAAGGACATCGACCTCATCAAGAAGGTGATCTCGGAGCTGAACGATGAGTGACGGCGGGGGAATGCAACACCCGGCCGGAGTTGCGGGCTCCTGCGAAAGGCGTCCTAATCCGAGTGCAAAGAGGCGGAGGCGGACGATGTTGCGCATTGGAGCGATCCTGGCGGCGCTGCTGGCGGGCGGGGCGGCGAGCGCCGAGCCGGTGCGGGCGCAGATCGAGACCGGCGCGCTGGTCGGCGACGGCAACGACCGGGCCAACGTCTTCCGCAACATCCCCTTCGCCGCGCCGCCGGTGGGCGACCTGCGCTGGGCGCCGCCGCAGGCGGCCAAGCCCTGGGCCGGCGAGCGGGACGCCACCAAGAACGGCCCCTCCTGCCCGCAGCCGATGAACGCCAACGACACGCCGAACGGCGGCGGCGCCAACGGCCCCACCGACGAGGACTGCCTGCAGCTCAACGTCTTCGCGCCGAAGGCGGCGAAGAAGGCGCCGGTGATGGTCTGGATTCACGGCGGGGCGCACCGGCTCGGCGCCGGCTGGATCTACGACGGCTCCAACTTCGCCCGCGACGGCGTGGTCGTGGTCTCGATCAACTACCGGCTGGGCCCGCTCGGCTACTTCGCGCACCCGGCGCTGACCTCCGCGGCGGGCCGGGCGCCCACCGGCAACTTCGGCCTGATGGACCAGATCGCGGCCCTGCAGTGGGTGCAACGGAACGTGGCGGCGTTCGGGGGCGACCCGAAGAACGTCACCGTCTTCGGCGAGAGCGCCGGCGGCATGTCGATCCTGGCGCTGATGGCGACGCCGAGCGCGCGAGGGCTCTACCACAAGGCGATCGTCCAGTCGGGCGGGGGCTGGTTCCCGCCGGTGAGTCTGAAGCAGGCCGAACAGATCGGCGCGGCGGCCGTCGCCAAGCTGGGCGCCGACCCGGCCGCCCAGGCCGCCGACTTGCGGCGCATCCCGGTCGACCTGCTGGTCCCCATGGCCGGCAACTACGGCCCGTTCGTCGACGGCAAGCTGATGACGGAAAGTCCCTCGCAGGCCTCGGCCCGCGGGACCCTTGACGACGTCCCTTTGATCATCGGCGCGAACAACCGCGAGGACTCGCTGATGGGCCCCGGCCCCCTTCCGCGCGACCGGTTGCAGGTCACCGCGGCCATGCGCTCGACCTACCAGGGCCTGGGCTCCGACGAGGCCATCGCGCGCGCGGCCTTCACCGACCGCCTTATGGTGGGGCCGGCCCGCTGGGTTGCGGCCAACGCCGCCAAGGGCAAGCCGGCCTGGCTCTATCACTTCACCTATGTCGCGACCCGCATGCGCCCGGCGATCAAGGGCGCGGCCCACGCCGACGAAATCCCCTACGTCTGGGAGTACTGGGGCCGGCGCACGCCGATGAGCGTGGTCTCGGCCGAGGACCGGGCGGTGGCCACCCTGATGCACGCCTGCTGGGTCGCCTTCGCCAAGACCGGCGCGCCCAAGTGCGGCAAGGAGGCCTGGCCCAAGTACGATCCCAAGAAGGACCAGTTGATGGAGTTCGGCGCCACGAGCGGCGTCCGCGAGGGCCTGCGCAAGGCGCAGCTCGACGCCGCTCAGGCCGAGACCCTGCCGACCCTGGCGCTGGCGGCTCCGGAGGCGCCGAAGAAGAAGTAGCGGCACCGAGTCGCTCGACCCGCGTTCGACTCCGCGCTCAAACTGCGGAGTCCAAGATGGCCACCCGTCCGACCTGGCAGGGCTACCTGCGCCTCAGCCTCGTGAGCTGCCCGGTGGCGCTCTACACGGCGACGGCGCGGACGTCCGACGTCAGCTTCAACATGCTGCACAAGACCACCAAGAACCGTATCCGGATGATTCCCACCGACCCGGAGACCGGACCGGTCGACCGCTCCGACATCGTCAAGGGCTACGAGGTGGAAAAGGGCCACTACGTCGTTGTCACCGACGAGGAGATCAAGAACGTGCGCCTGGAGACCACCCGCACCCTCGACATCGAGCGGTTCGTGGAGGCGGGCGACATCGACCGGCTCTACTGGAACGACCCCTACTTCCTGGTCCCGGACGGCGACATGGCGGTGGAGGCCTTCACCGTCATCCGCGAGGCCATGGAGAGCGCGGAGAAGATCGCGCTGGGCCGGCTGGTCATGCACCAGCGCGAACGCCTCATGGCGCTGGAGCCGCGGGACAAGGGCATCCTGGCCTACAGCCTGCGCTCCAACCGCGAGGTGAAGGACGCCAAGGAGGTGTTCGACCGCATCCCCGACGAGAAGCCGGCCAAGGCGATGGTCGACATCGCCGCGCGGATCATCGACCAGCAGACCGGGCCGTTCGATCCGTCGAAGTTCAACGACCGCTACGAGGACGCGCTGCGGGCGCTGATCGCGGAGAAGCAGAAGGGCCACAAGATCGCCAAGGTGGACGAGCCCCGCGAGGCGGAGGTCATCGATCTGATGGAGGCGCTGAAGCGCAGCCTGGGCGGCGAGCGGCGGCCGCCCGCCAAGTCGCGCGCCCGGGCTTCCTCCGCGCGGAAGCCGGCGACGAAGAAGCCCGCGGCGAAGAAGGCTCCGGCGAAGAAGCGCGCCTAGCGGGCCGCGTAGCTCTCCACGAGGTCGCGCCAGTCCTTGAGGAAGTGCTCGCGCACAACGGGCCCATCGCTGGCGAACTCGATCTGACCTTCGCGGGCATTGTCCCACCTGGGCCAGCGCACGCCACCGACCGTGCCCGGATCGCCCGTCTTCGCGAACGCGGCCCAGTAGGCGTTCATGGCGTCGGAGAGCGCCTGGTCCTTGGCGTCGAAGCGGGCTTTCGGACTGCCGAAGGCGAAGCGGATCTCGTCGGTGTGGCCCGCCCCGTAGGGCTTGCGGGCCTTCTCCGCCTCCGGAACGTGGCTGAAGTAGTAGGTCCAGGCCGGCGCGCCGTTCTTCGTATGCAGACGCACGATCGCCCGGTCGGGCTCGGTGATCGAGGCGACGGTCGAGAAGTCGTTGATCACCCGGGCCTTGTCGCCCGTGCCCTTGGGGTCGAACACCTTCAGGATTGCGGCCTGCCGGTCGGCCGGCAGGGCGTCGAACATCGCCGCGGTCGGGCGCGTCAGACTGGCCTCGTTGGAATTGCCGCCGATAATCAGCGGGACCCTGGCCTCCTTGCCGGCCTGGAAGGCGGCCATGACTGTGGACGGAATGATCTTGCCGTCGATCATCGGGTAGGGCCGTCCGGGAGCGCCCACGCCGCGGCCCTGGCCGGCCAGGGCGCTCAGCGGCAGCTTGCGCAGCGCCGCCGCGGCGGCGGCATCCGCGCCCTTCACGCCAGCAGCTTCGGCCAGCTTGAGCCCGTTGGCTTCGGCCTCGCCGAAGGGGTTGGGCGCGGAGCGGGCGAAGCTCGAGTGGGCGATGACCTTGTTGAACAGGCCCTTCGCCTCCGGCGAGATCATCATGTAGAGCACGGCCATCCCGCCGGCGCTCTCGCCGAAGATGGTCACGTTGTTGGGGTCGCCCCCGAAGCTGGCGATGTTGGCCTTCACCCACTTCAGCGCCGCGATCTGGTCCATCTGGCCGTAGTTGCCGAGCGGGCCGCCCTCGGCGGTCAGCGCCGGGTGCGCGAACCAGCCGGCGCGACCCAGGCGATGGTTGGCCGAGACCACCACGATGCCCTTCTTCGCGAACTCGGTCCCCTCGGTGTCGCCGCCGAAGGCGCCCATGGAGGTTCCGGTGACGAAGGCGCCGCCGTGGATCCAGACCATGACCGGCAGCTTGGCGCCGGACCTGGCGGTCGCCGGCCGCACGACGTTGAGGAAGAGGCAGTCCTCGTTGGCCTGGCAAAGAGCGCCCGCCTTGGTGGCGTCGCGCTCGCCCGTCCAGCTGGGCGCCGGGCCCGGCGGCTTCCAGCGCAGATCTCCAACCGGCGGAGCGGCGAAGGGGATGCCCAGGTGATAGGCGACACCGTCCGCAACCTGACCCTTCAGCATTCCCTGCCGGATCTTGAGCGTTTGCGGCGTCCCGGCCGGGGCGGCGGTCATTGGCTGGTAGCCGGGGGTCTGAGCCACCGCGGCCGGGCCGGCGAGGAGGCCGAGCGCCAGGAGCGCAACGGCGAGCGGGCGGCGGACGATCA
Source organism: uncultured Phenylobacterium sp. (assembly GCA_964495645.1). GTDB lineage: Bacteria > Pseudomonadota > Alphaproteobacteria > Caulobacterales > Caulobacteraceae > Phenylobacterium. Next base: position 14,561 of record CAZBXO010000041.1, read on the forward strand.
TCGGTTTCCCCTCGGACTTATGTCGTTGCTCCGGCTCTAGAACCGGGCTGTTTCGTCAATGTGTCGGGCGCGCGAAGCGGAACCGCAAGCGGGGCCGGGGGTTGGCCTCGCGTCAGCCCGAGGAGACCGACATGAGCCGCGACGCCCTGACTCTGACGCTGGCCGTCGTGATGCTGAGCGCCTGCGCGAGCTCGCCGAAGCAGACGATGGCCGGCCTGAATCGCAAGGACCCGGAGTACCGCACTCGCGACTGCCGCCAGGCGCGCCGCGCCGCCGCGGTCTACGACGACCACAAGGATGGCCGCATCGCGCTGGCCGTGGCCGGGAATCTGGTGCTGCCGCTGGTCGGTAGCGCCGCGGCCGCCGCGATCACGGCGACGCAGGAGGACGACAAGAAGGCCCTGAACCGCCGGCTCAGGGCGGCCTGCACCTCGGACCCGCTGAAGGGCCGCCGCAGCGCGCGACGGTAGCTTGTTTTCCCAAGACCCGCCGGCGCGGTAGCTTTGCGGGCATGGCCGCCTATGTCGTCAACGAGATCCAGGTCCACGAGCCTGCCCGGTTCCAGACCTATGCCGAGCAGGTGCCGGCGATCCTGGCGCAGTACGGCGGCCAGTACGTCGTACGCGGCGGCGCGCCGGAACGCGTGGACGGTGCGGCCCCACCCGAACGCCTCGTCGTCCTGCGATTCGAAAGCCGCGAAGCGGCCCTCGCCTGGCGCAATTCGCCTGAATACCGGGCGATCCTGCCCATCCGCGAGGCGACTTCCACGAGCCGTGTCTACATCGTCGACGGTTACCCCGGCGCCTAAACGTCCGGAGCGCCCTCCTGCGCCGCTTTCGCGAAGCGCGCATAGTGGGCCTCGAGCTCGGCGATGTCGGTGGGATTGCCGAAGGCCCGCCGTCCGTCGGCGATGACGAGGCCCGCTTCCCGCGACAGCACCGCAAGCCGCGCGCCGTCGCGCTCGCAGAGAACCACGTCATGCAGCACGTCGACCATGTGGATCAGCACCGCGGGCTGGCCTGCGGCGTTCTGCCGGATGATATCGAACATGGCCGAGGTCAGCCCCGGGTAGGTGACCGGGTGGCGGACCAGCAGGGGGCGCCCGTCGCGTCCCACGGTCTCGGCCGGCATATGGCGCTCGGCGAGGCGGCAAAGCGACGAACCGAAGCGGTCCAGCACCCGGTTGGCCGTCAGGGGATCGTTGATGCCCGGCGACAGCGCGCGGGCCGCCACCTCCACCAGTTGGTTCACCGTGAACTCCAGGTCAGCGAAACTGGCCGGGCGCCGGCCCAGCACGAGCGCGTCGCGTACGGCCTGATGCGCATCGGGCGTGGTGGGGGCGACCCGCGCGACGTATCCTTGGGGAAAGACGTAGCTGCCCGGCCGCACGAGCAGCTGTACGACAACGCCCCGACCGGCCGCCCAGTCGGTCAGGGCCGCTTCGTCGACCTGCTGCAGGTAGCCGGAGTCGGTCGACCGCACCCAGCTGGACCCCTCCCACGAAGGCGCCGCCAGGTCACCGCCCTCGCTTGTACGGGCGAGCTTCTCGATGCCGCGTTCCAGGTCGTGGTGGACAATGTCGATCACGGTATCGACGTTGATCCGTATCGCCACGTGGTGGACGAAGTAGATCACCGCCCAAATGCAGGCGAGCGCCAGGCCCACGCCGATACTGAGCGCGAGCTGGGGAACGAACACGGTTTCGCCCCCGCGCACGGTTCGCAGCAGCACGAGGGCGTAGGCGAAGGTCGCGAGCAGGACCCCAAGGGTGACCTGGTTGCCGCGGTCTCGCATAAAGGAGCCGAGTAGCCGCGGACCCATCTGGGTGCTCGCCAACGACAGGGCGGCGATGGTGATCGAGAACAGGGTGCCGGCCACGGTGATGCTGGACGACGCGATGGCCCCCAGCAGGATGCGCGCACCGGAATCGCCGCCGCCGTAGGTCCACCGCAGGATGCTGGCCGGTACTAGCCCGTTCTGCTCCGCGTCGGCGAGACCCAAGGCCAGCAACGCGCCGCTGGCCACGAGCAGCGCCGGCAGCAACCAGAACGCGTCCGCCACGTCGTTGAAGAACTTTTGCCACCGGGCGGGCATCGCCTTGCGGAACGCGTCGGCCGCGCGACCGCTCCGCGGGAGACGGCTCAGCGGCTCTTGCCGAGCTTCCTGATCGCGTCCTTCAGAGGCCGTTCGGCGTCGCAGTAGTCGGCCCAGGCCCTGGTCTTCTTCAGCGCCGCGGGGGCGGTGCGGATCGTCCAGCGCTTCGGATCGAGGCCGGGCTTCACCTGATTCCAGGTGAGCGGGAACGAGACGGGCGCAAGCGGGCGGGCTCTCGGTGAGAGCGGCGCCACCGCCGTCGACATGCGGTCGTTGCGCAGATAGTCGAGGAAGATCCGGCCCTTGCGCTTCACCTTGGCCATGTTGACCGTGTAGCGGTCCGGCGCGTCGGCCGCGATCGCCAGGCAGACGTCCTGGGCGAACCGCTTCGCGGTCGGCCAGTCGATGGCCCTGCTGGCCTTCAGCGGCGTGACGACGTGCAGGCCCTTGCCGCCGGTGGTCTTGCAGAAGGCGACGAGACCGAGGCTCTCCAGTCGCGCCTTCACCTCCAGCGCGCCCTCGATCACCCGCTCGAACGGGATGTCCTCGTCCGGGTCGAGGTCGAAGATCAGCCGGCCGGGGACCTCCGGGGCGAACGGCTCGCAGTTCCACGGGTGGAACTCGACGGCGCCAATCTGGGCCAGGGCGGCCAGCGCCTCGATGCGGTCGACCTGCAGGTAGGGCTTGTGGTCGCCGAACACCTTCACCTCGGACAGCAGGGCCGAGGAGCCCTTGCCCGCGTGGCGCTGGAAGAACCGCTGGTCGCCCGTGATGCCGTCTGGCGTGCGGATGATCGAGCAGGGCCGGCCCTTCAGGTGCTGCATCATCCAGGGCCCGACGATCTCCAGGTACTCAGCGAGGTCACGCTTGGTGACCGGCTGGCCATGGCCATCATCGGGCCAGAGCGGCTTGTCAGGGTTGGAGAGCACGACGCCCATGACGACGTTGCGCTGGGCCTTCGCGGCCGGCTTCGGCTTGGCGAGGGCGGCCCTGGCCGAGACTTCGGCCTCGACCTCGGCGGCGGGCTTGTCCTCGCGCAGGCCCTTGAAGGCGCCCTGCCGGACGTTTCCGTCGCCGGTGAAGCCGGCAAACTCGATCTCGGCCACGAGCTCCGGCCGCGCCCAGTTCACCGTCTCGCCGGCCTTCCTGGCGACGCGGCCCTCGAAGGGGCTCCTGTCGGCGCGCAGGGCCTCGAGCCGCGGCAACACGCGGCGGACGGTGTCGCGGCCGAAGCCCGTGCCCACGCGGCCCACCTGCACCAGCCTGCCGTCACGGTTGACGCCCACCAGCAGCGAGCGGAGCTGGCCGGGCTCGCCGATCCAGCCGCCGATCACCACTTCGTGCCCGGCGCGGCACTTGGACTTCTGCCAGGTGTCGGTGCGGCCAGAGCGATAGGGCGCGTCCAGCCGCTTGGAAACGATGCCTTCGAGCGACATCCGGCAGGCCGACTGCAGCACCGCATCGCCGGCGGTCTCGAAGTGATCGACGTAGCGGATACGGCGGCCGGTGCGCATGCCGGCAGCCGACATCGCCGCCTCCAGCCGCGCCTTGCGCTCGCGCAAGGCCAGGTTCCGCAGATCCTCGCCATCGAGGAACAGGACGTCGAACGCGAAGAACACCAGGTCTCCGGTCTTGCCGTCCGCGAGCGCCGCCTGCAGCGCCGGGAAGTCCGGCGAGCCGTTGGGATCCAGGGCGCAGGCCTCGCCATCGTAGAGGCCGTCGGGCAGGGCGGCGGCGTCGGCGGCGATCTCCTTGAACTTGCCCGTCCAGTCCAGCCCCCGGCGGGTGAAGAGTCGCGCCCGGCCTTTCTCGACGCGCAGCTGCAGGCGGTAGCCGTCGAACTTGATCTCGTGGCCCCAGCCGGCGCCGGGTGGGGGGCGGTCGACCAGCTTGGCGAGCTGCGGCGGCGTGAAGCCCGGGAGAGCCGCGCGCAGCTTCGGCGCCGGCGCGGCCTTCAGCGGCGCCGCGCGCGGCTCGACTTTCTGTTCGGCCCGGTTGGACTGCCAGACGTCCTTGCCCGAGGCGCGGCCCTTGCCGGTCATGAACAGCTTCGGTCCGCGGCCCTTGCCGGCCTCGATCTGCTCCATCGAGCGGCCGGAAGCGATGGAGGTGGTCTCGCCTTCTGTCAGCAACGCGCCGTGGTCCTCCACGCTCCAGCCGTCGCGGTGCTTGATGAGCAGCCAGTTGTCGCGCTTTTCGCCCTCGCGACGCTTCATGCGCACCAGCACCCAGCTGCCCTTGAGGCGCTCGCCGTCGAGGGTGAACTTGAGATCCCCCTTGCGGAGCATGGCTCGCGGGTCGCCCTCGGGCTCCCAGTAGCCACGGTCCCACAGCATCACCGTGCCGCCGCCGTACTGGCCCTTGGGGATGGTCCCCTCGAAATCGCCGTAGTCGAGCGGGTGGTCCTCGGTCTGCACGGCGAGCCGGCGGTCGGCCGGACTCAGTGAGGGTCCCTTGGTCACCGCCCAGGAGAGGAAGACGCCGTCGAGCTCGAGGCGGAAGTCATAGTGCAGGCGGCTGGCCGCATGCTTCTGGATCACGAAGCGGAGGCGGTCTGACGTCTTGGTCTTCTCCGCCCCGGCGGGCTCGGCTGTCCGCGAGAAGTCCCGCATCGACCGATACTTGGCGAGCTTGTCCTGGCCCATGGGGCCATGAACGCCGTGCGGGCCCACCGGCTCCGCGACAGCGGAACCATCCGAATTTGGAACCACGGAAGGCGCGGAATTGCCCCCGCTGGCGCGGCGGCGCGGGACGGCTAACTGGCGAGAGCGGCCTTGCGAGCCTTGACGCCCTCGAGGGCGGCGACGAAGGCGTCGCGCCAGGCGGCGACGTCTTCCCGCTGGACGGTCTCGTTCAGGGCCTGCCAGCGGCGGATGCGTTCGGGGCGCTCCATGGCGAGCGCGCGGCGCAGCGCATCGGCCATCTCCTCGGCGCTGTTGGGATTGACCAGCAGAGCCTCCTTCATCTGCCGCGCCGCCCCGGCGAAGCGCGACAGGATGAGCACGCCGGGATCGTCCGGGTTCTGGGCGGCGACGAACTCCTTTGCCACCAGGTTCATCCCGTCGCGCAGCGGCGTGACTAGGCCCACGCGGGCGGCGCCGTAGAGGCCGGCCAGTTCGTCGCGGCGGTAGTTCTTGTTCACATAGCGGAACGGCGTCCAGTCCACGTCGGCGAACTCGCCGTTGATGCGCCCCGAGAGCGCGTCGAGGCGGGCGCGGATCTCCTGGTAGGCCTCCACGGCTTCCCGGCTGACCGGAGCGATCTGCAGCATCAGCACCTCCCGCCGCAGGTCGGGGTTCTCGATCAGCAGGCGCTCGAAGCCCAGGAACCGCTCCTCCAGCCCCTTGGAGTAGTCGAGCCGGTCGACGCCCACGATCAGGTGCCGGAAGACCGTGCAGGCGGTCATCAGGTCGCGCATCCGCCGCGCGCGGGCGGAGCGCAGCATCTTGGCGAAGTCGTCGGAGTCGATGCCGATCGGGAAGGCGCCCACCTGCACCTCGCGCCCGAAGGCCTTGAGGCGGTCGCCCGGCGTGTGCTGGCCGTCGCCCTCGCTGATCACGTATTCCTCGAACGCCTGCTGGTAGTCGGCGGTCTGGAAGCCCACGAGATCGTAGTCGAACAGGGCCTCCACCAGCTGGCGGTGGCGCGGCAGGTTGATGAACACCTGGTGCGCCGGCCAGGGGATGTGCAGGAAGAAGCCGATCCGGTTGGTCACCTTGAGCCGCCGCAGCTCGCGGGCCAGCGGGATCAGGTGGTAGTCGTGCACCCAGATCAGGTCGTCCGGCTGGATCAGCGGCGCCAGCGTCTCGGCGAAGCGGGCGTTCACGCGCCGGTAGCCCTCGCCGTAGGCGCGGTCGTAGGCGGCGATGTCGGTGCGGTAGTGGAACAGCGGCCAAAGCGTCTTGTTGGCGTAGCCGTTGTAGTACTCGTCAACGTCGGCGGCCTCGAGGTCGACCAGCGCCACGGTGACGCCGCCCACCTTCTGGATGTCGAGCCGGCCGTCGAACTCCGGCGTGGTCTTGCCGCTCCAGCCGAACCACAGGCCCGAGTACTCGCGCAGCGCCGCGCCCAGCGCCATGGCCAGGCCGCCGACGCTCTCGTCCCCGTCGCCGGTGGGCGCGTTCACGCGGTTGGAGACGACGATCAGGCGGCCGGTCATGCTTCGCTCCGTTGCGGAGCTTCGCGGGATCGGCGGATGAATCCTCCGAGCCCTTGGCGAAGGAGGATCATTTCGCGGCCTCCAGCCAGGCGAGGACGGCCTCGACGCCGTGCAGGCCGAAGCGGGCATGGGTGGCGCGGGGTGGGCCGACCAGGACGCCGTAGCCGCCGAGACGGGCGACCTCCTCGAAACCGTGCTCGTCGGTGATGTCATCGCCGACGAAGGCGGGTACGGCGCCGGCGAAGAGCGGGCTCTTCATGAAGCTGCAGATCGAGTCGCCTTTGGAGGGGCCGGGGGTGCGCAACTCCTCGACCATGTCGCCGCCCTGCAGAGCCAGGCCGGTCTCGGCGGCGATGCGTCGCGCCAGCGCGCGTGCGCCGCCGGCGTGGGACTGGGCGAGTCGAAAATGCAGGGCGACCGAAGCCCCCTTCTCCTCGACCAGCAGCCCCGAGTCACGGGCGGCGAAGGCGCGCAACGCCGCGATGGCGGTCGTCAGGCCGGGGTGCGGCGGCGGCTCGTGCAGCGACCCGTCGCAATCGCGGCGCACCAGGCCGTGGACGGCGGCGACGCAAGGGATCGCGCCCTCCAGGATGCGATCGGCGTCGGCCAGCGTCCGTCCGGTGACGACGGCGATGCGCCCCGCCAGCCCGGCGGTCAGGTGCTTCAGGAGCCGCGTACGGCGCGGGTCGGGGCGAACGTCCTGCGGCCGCGCGGCGATGGGCGCCAGTGTGCCGTCCAGGTCGAGGAACAGCGCCGTCTCGGCGAGGCGCAGCGTCTTGGGAGGCGGCAGACCGATGGTTCGCGCTTCGATGGTCATCCCTGGTCCCGCACCCGCTTTCCCATGAACGCGCAGGCGGCGCTTTCGCTCCGCAGCTTCCGGGCTTGACGCAGGGCGAGGTTAGGGGTGGTTTCCGCCTTCCCGCGCCGCCTTCAGGAATCCTCGATGCCCGATCAGAGGTCCGACGCGCTCGTGTTGTTCGGCGCCACCGGCGACCTGGCGCGGCGCAGCCTCCTGCCCTCGCTCTACTTCCTGGACGCCGACGGCTTCCTCGACCCGGGCTTCCGCATCATCGCCACGGCCCGCGGCGAGATGGAGCAGGACGCCTTCCTCGACCATGCCCGCGCAGCCACGGCGGACAAGGGCCCTGTCGATACCGCCACCTGGGTCCGCTTCGCGCGCCGTATGACCTATGTGGCGGCGGACGCGACCACCAAGACCGGCGCGGCCAAGCTGGGCAAGGCGCTGGGGAACGCCAAGCGGCCGATCTACTACCTGGCCATCTCTCCCAGCCTCTACATCAAGGTGGCCGATGCGCTTCGGGACTCCGGTCTGGCGCACAGCGAAAGCCGCATCGTGCTCGAAAAGCCGATCGGCCGGGACCTCTCCACGTCGCGCCAGATCAACGCCGAGCTCTCGACGATCTTCCACGAGGGCCAGGTCTTCCGGATCGACCACTACCTGGGCAAGGAGACGGTCCAGAACCTGATCGCGCTGCGGTTCGCCAACACTCTCTTCGAACCGCTCTGGAACAACCTGACGATCGACCACGTGCAGATCACTGTGGCGGAGACCGACGCAGTGGGCGAGCGCTGGCCGTACTATGACGAGTACGGCGCCCTGCGCGACATGCTGCAGAACCACATGCTGCAGCTCCTTTGCCTCGTGGCCATGGAGCCGCCGTCAGACCTGGATCCGGACTCGGTGCGCAACGAGAAGGTGAAGGTGCTGCGCTCGCTGCGGCCCTTTACCCGCGCCGACGTTCCGGAGCGCTCGATCCGCGGCCAGTACACGGCGGGCGTCGTGGGCGGAAAGGAGGCTGCGGCCTACGAGAGCGAGCGCGGCCAGGCCTCGAGGACCGAGACGTTCGTGGCCCTGCGGGCCGACATCGACAACTGGCGCTGGGCCGGGACGCCGTTCTTTCTGCGGACGGGAAAACGGCTGCCGGACCGGCGCACGCAGATCGTCATCCAGTTCAAGCCGGTGCCGCACTCGATCTTCGGGACCGCGTCGACCCATGACCTGGTCGCCAACCGCCTCGTCATCGACCTGCAGCCGGACGAGGACATCGAGCTGCGCCTGATGAACAAGGCGCCGGGGCTGTCCCGGGGCGGCATGCGCCTGCAGTCGCTCCCGCTCTCGCTGTCGCTGCTGAAGGCCTACTCCGGACCCGGCGCGCGGCGGCGGATCGCCTACGAAAGGCTGCTCGTGGACGCCATCGCGGGCGACGCGACGCTGTTCGTGCGGCGCGACGAGGTGGAGGAGGCCTGGCGCTGGGTCGACGGCGTCGCCAAGGCCTGGGCCGACGCCGCCTTCACGCCGAAGCCCTACGCGGCCGGCAGCTGGGGTCCCTCGGGGGCGTTCGCCCTGATCGAGCGGTTCGGGCGGGCATGGTCGGATTGAGCGTGGCTCCCCTGGGGAGGACCGTTCACCCCGTATGTCCGCCGTGGGCGGCGGGGCTCTCTTCGCCGAAGCGGGTAGGTTCGCGGCCGAGCGCCACGCGGACGGTGGCGATCTCCGGCGCGATCTCCAGCATCTCGACCAGCTCGTAGAAGGCCGCGGCCTCGTCGAGGTCGTCGTGGCGGGCCAGGTGGTCGGCGACAGTCTCCTGCAGCCGGCTGATCAGGGCGTCGGCGGCTTCGAGCGCGGCCTGGGCGTCGTCGGTCATGATGGCTCCTAGCGCACGCTGGCCCAGGGCTTCGACAGCAGGGTCGCGCAGTTGATCAGGCCGACAAGGGAATAGGTCTGGGGATAGTTCCCCCAGAGCTCGGCGCCGTCGAAGGTGATGTCCTCGGAGAGGAGGCCCGCGGCGGTGCGGCGCAGCAGCATCTCCTCGAACAGCTGGCGGGCCTCGGAGGTGCGGCCGGAGAGGTGAAGCGCCTCGATCAGCCAGAATGTGCAGAAGTTGAAAGCGGTCTTCGGCAAGCCGAAGTCGTCGGGGATGGCGTAGCGCAGCATGTAGGGGCCGCGGCGCAACCCTTTCTCCACCGCCGCCATCGTCGCCTGCATGCGCGGATCGTCCGGGGTGGTGAAGCGCACGTCGATGAGCTGCAGCAGGCTGGCGTCCAGTTCCTCGCCGCCGAAGGTGGCGGCGTAGCGGCCGAGCTTCTCGTTGAAGGCTCGCGACTCGATCGTCGCGCGAACATCGGCCGCGCGGGCGTTCCAGTACTCGGCCCGGTCGGCCAGGCCGAGCCTGGCGGCGGCGTTGCCGAGCCTGTCGCAGGCGGCCCAGCACATCACCGAGGAATAGGTGTGCACCGCCTCGCGGCCGCGGAATTCCCAGAGACTGGCGTCGGGCTTGTCGTGCAGCTCGAAGGCCCGCTGGCCGATCGGCTCCAGCGCCTTGAAGTCCTCGACCGTGGCCGGCCGCAGCAGGCGCTCGTCGAAGAACGCCTGGACGGTGGAGAGGATGATCTGGCCGTAGACGTCGTGCTGCAGGTGCTCGTGCGCCTGGTTGCCGA
>CAZBXO010000042.1:0-24107 GCA_964495645.1 uncultured Phenylobacterium sp.
CTGCTGGCCGGCCGCGAGCTGGGCGACCTGGCCGCGATCCGCGATGCGGCGCGGCAGCTGGGCATCCCGGCGCTGGTGACCTCGGTCCCGGCGGGGGCCGACGAGGTGGGGCTGCTCTACGTCGACGCCAACGAGGCGGTGCTCTACGCCCACCGCAGGCTGCCCGAGGCGCCGGACGGCACGGGCGACCTGGTGACCGCCAGCTTCGGCGCCTGGCTGGTGCGCGGAAAGTCGCCGCGGGAGGCGGCCGAGTGGGCCGCGCGGGCCGCGGCCGAGACCATCGAGGCGACGGAGCGGTGGAAATCGCCGGAGCTGCCGATCGTGGCGCTGGCCGAGCGGCTGGTGCGCCCGACCGCGGAGGTGCGTATAGAGCGGCTCTGATGGGCCGGTCGGCGGCAAGCCTCAGGATCGAAGGGCGCGTGCAGGGCGTCGGCTACCGATGGTGGGCGATGGGTGTGGCCGGACGGCTTGGCGTCGAGGGCTGGGTGCGCAACCGCCGCGACGGCTCGGTGGAGATACTGGCGCTGGGCGAGCCCGGGGCCATCGAGCAGCTGACGCAGGCCTGCCGACAAGGGCCGTCCGCCGCGCGGGTGACGGCGGTGGTCCGCGGCGAAGCGGCCGACGACGGCAGCACGGGTTTCGAGGAGAGGGCGACGGTCTGATGGCGGAGCTGCAGGGGTTCGCGCCGGCGCGGTTCGCCGCGGTGAAGGACGCGTTTGCGAAGAGCTTCGACGCCGGTGAGGAGCTGGGTGCGCGGTTCACCTTCGTCGAGGCCGGCGAGGTGGTGCTGGACCTCTGGGGCGGCTGGGCCGACCGCAAGCGCAGCCGGGTCTGGCACGAGACCACCATCGCCAACGTCTTCTCGACCACCAAGGCGATGGGGGCGCTGATGATCGCGCGTCTCGTCGACCAGGGGCGGCTCGCCTACGACCAGACGGTCGCCAGCGTGTGGCCGGAGTTCGGGCAGGCGGGGAAGGACGCTGTCACCGTCGAGCAGGCGATCTCGCACCAGGCGGGGCTGCCGGGCTTCCCGGAACCGATGGACCCAGCGCTCTGGACGGACTGGGACGCGATCTGCGCGAAGCTGGCGGCTATGGCGCCGATGTGGCGGCCGGGCGCGGCCAGCGGCTACCACCCGGTGACCTCCGGCTACATCGTGGGCGAGGTGTTCCGCCGGATCGACGGGCGCACCATCGGCGAGGCCTTCCGGGAGGACCTGGCGCTGCCGTTCGGCCTCGACTTCTGGATCGGGCTGCCGGACGAGGCGCTGGACCGCGTCGCCGACCTGCAGCGCCCGAACGCCATGCCGGAGTTCGGGGAGATCAATCCGCCCACGACGGCCGCCTTCCTGGCCCCCTGGGCTTCGGTCGCCGGGGCGGCGGCGGCCGACTACCGGCGGATGCCGGTGCCCTCCACCAACGGCTACGGCACGGCCGAGGCGCTGGCCAAGGTCATGGGGGCGCTGGCCAACGACGGCTGGCTGGACGGCGACGAGATCCTGTCGCCGGCGCTGATCGCCGAGGCCGGCCGCGAGCGGATCCGAGGCCAGGACCTGGTGCTGCCGTTCGAGATGAGCTGGGCGGCGGGGTTCATGAGGAACGATCCGAACTTCCCGTGGGGGCCGTCTCCGGGGACCATCGGGCACTCCGGCTGGGGCGGCAGCTGCGCCTTCGCCGACCCGCAGCGCAAGGTCGGCGGGGCGTACGTGATGAACAAGCAGGGCGTGGCCCTGATGGGCGACGCGCGGGCGCGACGGCTAATTGGGCTGAGCTACGCCGCGCTCTGAGCGCCTGGACATCGCCTGGACCCGGCGCGACGGTGTCGGCCTCGCGCGGGAGGCTCGCATGGACATCGACTGGCTGGTCCTGGTTTCCGATCTCGAGCAGTTGCTGCGGCTGCGCTCGATACCCTTCGGCATGAAGCTCTATCGCGATCGGGCCGAGATGGAGGCGATCCCGCGTATCCGCCGGCCCCAGGCGGTGCACACGCTGGACCAGGTGGTGGGCCAGGCCGCGCGGCTGGGCTGGACGGTGGGGATCACCGCCGACGATCTCGTGGGCGCTCAGTGCCGTGCGGTCGTGGGCCTGGGCGGAGCCAAGACCGACGACTGGAAGTCCGGCCGCCATATGGCCGGGGTCTGGTATTCGACCGAAGCCGACGCGAGCGCACACCAGGCGGCCATGCATTGCGTGCCTGACGGGACCTACGACGCGCTCGCCGTCGCGCCGCTGGCGTCGGGCCGGCTGGGGACGCCCGACATCGCCCTCTTCTACGCCACCCCCGGCGCGATGATGTACTTCATCAACGGCCTGCAATGGGCCGGCTACAGGAAGTTCGACTGGGGCGTGGTGGGCGAGAGCGCCTGCGCCGACAGCTGGGGTCGCGCACTGACGAAGCGGGAGCCAAGCCTGTCGATCCCGTGCTTCGCCGAGCGGCGCTACGGTGGCGTGCTCGACGACGAGATGCTGATGGCGACCCCGCCGGAGCACCTGGCCAAGGCCATCGAGGGCATGCGGGCGCTGGCCAGGAACGGCTTCCGCTATCCGTTCCCCCAGTATGGCATCCAGCAGGACGTCCGCGCCGGCATGGCGGTTAGTTACGGGCCCTGAGGCCGCTTACTCAGCCGGGGCCGTCTCGGCGATCGCGATGCGCAAGGCCCGTGCGCGCCGCCATGCGCCCCACATGAAGACGACGGCGCCGAGCCAGATGAAGGCGAACGAGAGGGCGCGCAGCGCCGTGAACGGCTCGCCCTGGGCCACGCCGATCAGGAAGGTGACGGTCGGCGACATGAACTGCAGGAAGCCCATCACCGAGAGGGGGATGCGCCGCGCCGACCAGGAGAACAGCACCAGCGGCGTCGCGGTCAGGGGGCCAATGCCGATCAGCCAGGCGGTGGTGGAGAGGTCCGCACCGAAGTGGCTGCCGGCCTGGGCGTTCAGCCACAGTACGTAGGCCACAGCGGGCAGGCCGGTGATCAGGGTCTCGACCAGGAAGCCGGTCTGGGCGTCGGCCTCGACGCGCTTGCGCACGATGCCGTAGAGACCGAACGACAGCGCCAGCACGATGGAGACCCAGGGCAGCGCCCCCAGCGCCACGGCCTGGACCGCCACGCCGACCAGGGCGAGCGCGATGGCGGCCTTCCCGAACCGGTCGATGCGCTCGCCGAAGACGAGGGCGCCGCCCGCCATCGAGACCAGCGGGTTGATGTAGTAGCCAAGGGCGCCTTCCAGGATCCGCCCGCTCGTGACCGCCCAGATGAACACCACCCAGTTGGCGGCGATCAGCAGAGACGAGACGCCGAGCCAGCCCAGGGTCCTCGGATTGCGCAGAACGGCGGCCAGCTGGCGGCTCTGCCTGGCCAGAGCGACGAACAGGGCCGCGGTGGGCACGCTCCAGAGGATGCGGTGCGCCAGCAACTCCCAGGGCCCGACGCCATGGGCGCCGACCGCCTGGAAGGCGAGCGGCATGAAGCCCCAGATCAGATAGCAGCCGACCCCCGCCGAGAGAGCCAGGCGGGCCTCGCCGCCTGACTCGTGCGCGGGCGGCATGGGCTTAGGCGAGCTGGGCCTGGCGGATCAGGCCGCGTTCGTGAAGCAGCTCGGCGATCTGCACGGCGTTGAGGGCGGCGCCTTTTCGCAGGTTGTCGGCGACCACCCAGAGCGACAGGCCGTTCTCGACGGTCGGGTCGTTGCGGATGCGGCTCACGAAGACCGGGAACTCGCCCTGGGCTTCCTTGGGCGTGATGTAGCCGGTGGGCTCGCGCTTATCGATGACGATCAGGCCGGGGCTCTCGCGCAGGATGTCGCGCGCCTCGTCCTCGTCCAGCGGCTCGTGGAACTCGATGTTCACCGACTCCGAGTGGCCCACCATCACCGGCACCCGTACGCAGGTGACCGTCAGCTTGATGTCGGGATCGAGCATCTTGTGCGTCTCGTTCCACATCTTGGCTTCCTCGTCGGTGTAGCCGTCGTCGAGGAAGCTCCCGATGAAGGGGATGACGTTGAACGCGATCTGTTTGGGGAACTTCTTGGGCTCATCCGGGCCCAGGACGAAGACCGCCTTGGTCTGATCCCAGAGCTCGTCCATGCCTTCCTTGCCGGCCCCGGAGACGGACTGGTAGGTCGAGACCACCACCCGCTTGATCCGCGCCGCATCGTGCAGCGGCTTCAGCGCCACCACCAGCTGGGCGGTCGAGCAGTTCGGGTTGGCGATAATGTTCTTCCTGTCGGCCCACTCGACGTCGTCGGGGTTCACCTCCGGCACCACCAGCGGCACGTCCGGGTCCATGCGGAAGGCCGAGGAGTTGTCGATCACGATCGGGCCGGCGGCGCCGATCTTCGGCGACCATTCCTTGGAGAAGCTGCCGGAGACGCTCATCAGCACCAGGTCGACAGTGGAAAAGTCGAACTGCGCCACGTCCTGGCACTTCAGGATCTGCTCGCCGAACGAGACTTCGCGGCCGATGGACTTGCGCGAGGCGATCGCGTGGACCTTGTCCACGGGGAAGTTCACTTCCTCGAGGATGTTCAGCATCTCGCGGCCCACGTTGCCCGTGGCGCCGACGACGGCGACCCGGTAACCCATCGGCTAGCCTCCAAGTTGGGGAGCGTCCCCGTACGCTCGACGGACGGTGCGCGCAAGGCGAGCGATCCTGTCCGGCCCATCAGATAGGCTGACATGACGCAGGTTGAAGGGGTGGGGCCGATGTCGACCGGAATGCCGTTCTCGGACCTGATGGGAGTCGAAGTGACGGAGCGGACGAAGGAGCGCGTGCGCGGCCGCATGACCGTGCGCGACGACCTCTGCACCGCGGGCGGCATCTGCCATGGCGGCGCCTACATGGCCTTCGCCGATGCGCTCGGCGCGATGGGCGCGGTGATGAACCTGGCGCCCGGGACCGGCACCACGACGCTGGAGAGCAAGACCAACTTCCTGCGCGGCGCGCCGGCGGGCTCGGTGATCGAGGCGGAGTCGACGCCGCTGCACGTCGGCCGCCGCTCCAGCGTCTGGCAGACCCGCATCACCAACGCGGATGGCAAGCTGCTGGCGCTCGTCACCCAGACGCAGATGGTGCTGTCCTAACTCCTCTCCCCCGTGCGCAGCACGGAGAGGGAGAGGCCGGGAGAGGGCGGCGCGGACGGTCAAGCATGCTCGGGAAGCACCCCGTGCCCACTGAATGCTCTTTGGTGTTGCGCCACCTCGGAGCCGCCCTCTCCGTGCCTCTCCCTCTCGGCGCCGCTCTGCGGCGCTCGGGGGAGAGGTGCTATCTGTGCGGCTCCCAGCTTTCCGTGTCGTGGTCGGGGTGCTGGTAGGTGGTGAGGTCGGCCTGGTGGGCGACGATGGCGGGGTCGTCGGCCTCCTGGCGCGGGACGCCGGGCAGGGCGGCCCACGGGATCTCGTTCTCACTGCCGAACTGAACCTCTGGCTTGTAGGGCGCGGGGTCGTCGAGGGCGCCCAGGGCCAGGCCCATCTTGCTCGGATGGTACTCGAAGGTGAGCGGCGTCCCGCAGTCGCCGCAGAAGCCGCGCCAGACCTTGTTCGAGCTCTGGAAGCGCTTGCGCTCGCCGCGGGTCCACACGAGTTCGGCGATCTTCGCGCCAACGAACGGCCCGAAGAGCCCGCCCATGGCCTTCTGGCACATGCGGCAGTGGCAGATGCTGCTTTCGCTGACCTCTCCGTCGACACGGAAGCGGACCGCGCCACACTGACAGCCACCCGAGACGCTCATGCGGCCTCCAGCACCTTGGTGGTTGCGATGACCCGGCGGCCGTCATGGCCGGTGACGACAAGCGCGGCGACCGAGCCCACCTCAGCCGCGCCGTCGAAGGCGATCTCGGTGAAGTCCTCGGCGCGGGCGACGCCGGGGCGCTCGACCAGGCCCATGAGCGTGCGGCCGACCTGGCGCTCCAGATGGCGAGCGAGCGCAGCCTCGCCGGCGGCGCGCAGGCGCGCGGCGCGGGCCTTCACCTCGGCCTTGGCGACGGCTGGCATGCGCGCGGCCGGCGTGCCGGGGCGCGCGCTGAACGGGAAGACGTGCAGGAAGGCGAGCCCGGCTTCCTCGACCAGGGCCAGGGTGTTCTCGAACATCGCCTCGGTCTCGGTCGGGAAGCCGGCGATGAAGTCGGCGCCGAAGGCGGTGTCGGGGCGCACGGCGCGCACCTGGCGGACCAGCTCCAGCGCGTCGGCGCGGGAGTGCCGGCGCTTCATGCGCTTCAGGATCATGTCGTCGCCAGCCTGCAGCGACAGGTGCAGGTAGGGCATCAGCCGCGGCTCGGTCGCGAGGCACCGCAGCAGGTCCGCGTCGATCTCCGCCGCGTCGATCGAGGACAGCCGCAGGCGCGGCAACTCGGGGACCAGCTTCAGGATGCGGGCGACCAGTTGGCCCAGCGTGGGTTCGCCCGGCAGGTCCGCACCCCAGCTGGTCACGTCTACGCCGGTCAGCACGACCTCGCGGTAGCCCAGGGCGGCCAGCCGCTGGATCTGCGCCACCACCTCGCCGGCCGGCGCCGAGCGCGAGTTCCCGCGACCGAACGGGATGATGCAGAAGGTGCAGCGGTGGTCGCAGCCGTTCTGCACCTCGACGTAGGCGCGTGCGCGGTCCTTCAGGCCGTCGACCAGATGGCCGGCCGTCTCGCGCACGCTCATGATGTCGTTGACCCGCACGCGGGCCGGTTCGGCCTGGGGCGCGTAGACGCCGGGCGCGGACTTCTCGGCGTTGCCCAGCACCAGGTCCACCTCGGTCATGGCGGCGAAGGCGGCGGGGTCGATCTGGGCCGCGCAGCCGGTGACGATCAGCTTCGCGCCCGGCCGCTCGCGCCGCGCGCGGCGGATCGCCTGGCGCGCCTGGCGCACCGCCTCGCTGGTGACAGCACAGGTGTTGAACACCACCGCGTCGGTCAGCCCGTCCTCCGCCGCCCGCGCCCGGATGACCTCGGACTCGTAGGCGTTGAGCCGGCACCCGAAGGTGACGATGTCGACGTCGCTCACGGCAACTCGCCTGTGAAGTCGATGGCGGCGGGGCCGGTCATGATGACGTGGTCGTCGGCGCGCCATTCGATGGTGAGCTCGCCACCATCGAGGACCAGCGTCGCGCGGCGGTCGGTGAGGTCGCGGCGAGCGGCGGCGACGAGGGCCGCGCAGGCGCCTGTGCCGCAGGCCTGGGTCAGGCCGGCGCCGCGTTCCCAGACGCGCAGGCGGATGCGGTCGCGCGCCTCGATCTCCGCGAAGCCGACGTTGACGCCCTGCGGGAACAACGGGTGGCGCTCGATGGCCGGGCCAGCGGTCTCGACCGGCGCCTGGGCGACCTCCGGCACGAAGAAGACCACGTGCGGGTTGCCCATGGAGACGCAGCCGGGTGGCGCCATCAGCGAAGCGTGCGGATAGAGGGCGACCTCGAGGGCGCGGGTGTCGTGGGCCTCGGTCAGCGGGATCTCGCGCCAGTCGAGGCCGGGCTTGCCCATGTCGACGCTGACCAGCCGTTCGCCGGCCCGGGTGGCGACCAGGCGGCCCGCCAGGGTCTCGATCACCGCCTCGTCGGCGCCGCTCGACTGCATCAGGAGCCAGCCCACGCAGCGCGTGCCGTTGCCGCAGGCGCCGACCTCCTCGCCGTCGGCGTTCCAGAAGCGCACGCGCGCATCGGCGCCCTCGGCCGGCTCCACGACGATGAGCTGGTCGCAGCCGATCCCGGCCGCGCGATCGGCGATCGCGCGGACCTCCGCCGCGGTGGGGGCGAAGGGTCGCTCGCGGGTCTCGACCACGACGAAGTCGTTGCCGAGCCCGTTCATCTTCAGGAACGGACGGCCCATGGGCGCGGACATATAGGCGAAGAGACGTCGACGCGCACGTCTGTCCCCCGCTAGTAGTGCGGGCATGAAATCGCTTCGTATCGCACTCCTGGCGCTGATCCTCGCCGCGCCGGCCGCCCGGGCGCAGGACGCCGACCCCTATCTGTGGTTGGAGGAGGTGGATGGCGCCCGGCCCATGGCCTGGGTGCAGGCCGAGAACAAGAAGAGCGCCGCGCGGCTGGAGTCGGACCCCCGCTATCCGGTGTTCCTGAAGGAGGCGCGGGCGATCTTCACCGCCCAGGATCGCATCCCGACCCCGCGATTCCGGGCCGGCGGCGTCGATAACCTCTGGCAGGATGCGACCCACCCGCATGGCCTCTGGCGGCACACCACGCTCGCCGGCTACCGCACCGCCGCCCCGCCCTGGCGGACGCTGATCGACGTCGACGCCCTGGCCAAGGCGGAGGGCAAGAACTGGTTCTTCAAGGGCGCCAACTGCCTGAAGCCGGCGGAGACAATCTGCCTGGTCAGCCTGTCGGACGGGGGCGGCGACGCCGTCGAGCTGCGGGAGTTCGACACCTCGACCGGCCGGTTCGTCGACGGCGGCATCCGGTTTCCGAACGGCAAGCAGAACGTCGCTTGGATCGACCGCGACACGGTGATCGCCGGCCGCGAGTGGGCGCCCGGCGAGGTGACGGCCTCGGGCTATGCCTATGTGCTGAAGACCGTGAAGCGCGGCCAGGCGCCCGTGGAGGTCTTCCGCGGCCAGAAGACCGACGTCTCGGCCGCGCCGATCGTGCTGGTCGGCGAAGGCGGCCGGGCCGATGCGGTGATTGTCCGGCGCGGGGTCACCTTCTTCGAAAGCGAGTACAGCCTGATCGAGCCGGGCGGGCTGAAGCGCATCCCGCTGCCGCTCAAGTCCCAATACGAGGGCTACGTCGGCGGCCAGGCGGTGTTCTCGCTGAAGGCCGACTGGCAGGGCTTCAAGGCCGGCGACATCGTCGCCTACGACCTGAGAGCGCTAAAGGCCGGCGCCGCGCGGGCGTCACTGGTTTTCCATCCGGGGCCGCGGCAGGCCGTCCAGAACGTCACCACTTCCGACGGCAAGCTGGTGGTCGCGCTGCTGGAAGACGTGAAGGGCGCGGTCGACGTCTACACGCCGGCCGCCGGACGCTGGTCGGTCCGGCGGCTGGCGCTGCCGAAGGACGCCAACATCACCGTCGTCGACGCCGACGGGAAGACCGACCAGCTGTTCGCCACCGTCGAGGGCTTCCTGGAACCGACGGCGCTGTGGTGGGCCGATGGCGCCTCAGGCCAGGTCGCGAAGGTGAAGTCGCTGCCGGCGCGGTTCGACGGGTCGAAGCACGTGGTCGAGCAGTTCTGGGCGACGTCGTCGGACGGGACCAAGATCCCCTACTTTCTGGTGCGGCCGAAGGCGATGAAGCTCGATGGCTCCACGCCGACGCTGATGTACGGCTACGGCGGGTTCGAGAACGCCAAGCCGCCGGTGTACCTGCCGGAGATGGGCAAGCTGTGGCTGGAGCGCGGCGGCGCCTACGTGATCGCCAACATCCGCGGCGGCGGCGAGTTCGGGCCGGCCTGGCACCAGTCGGTGCTGCGCGAGAAGCGCCAGCTGGCGTTCGACGACTTCGCCGCCGTGGCCAAGGACATGTTCGCGCGCAAGGTCACCTCGCCCCGGCGGCTCGGTATCTACGGCCGCTCCAACGGCGGGGTGCTGACGACGGTCTCGATGACCCAGCATCCGGAGCTGTGGAACGCGATCGTCATCGAGAGCCCGCTCGTGGACATGCTGCGCTACCACAAGCTCTCGGCCGGCGCGTCGTGGGTGGGGGAGTACGGCGATCCCGACGTCCCCGCCGACCGGGCGTTCATCGCCAAATATTCCGGCTACCAGAACCTGAAGGCCGGCGTGCGCTACCCGGAGGCCTACATCACCACCAACACCCGCGACGACCGGGTGCACCCCGGGCACGCGCGCAAGTACGCCGCGAAGCTCGCCGAGCTGGGCGTGCCCTACCTCTACTACGAGCAGACGTTCGGCGGGCACGCCAACGACGCCGACCCCGAGCTGAACGCCGGCCGCTGGGCGCGGCACTACGTCTACCTGGCGCAGAAGCTGATGGACTAAGCGGCGGCGGTCGCAGACGGCGCCGCCCGGGCCGCCGCCATCGCCTGGTCCATCGCCTCGGTGAGCTGGGCGAACTGGATGGGCTTGGCGGCGACGGCGTCGAAGCCGGCGGCGGCGTATTCGGCCACGTGGTGGGCCATGGCGTTGGCGGTCAGCGCCACGATGGCCGTGCGCGGGCGACCGGTCGCGGCTTCCTCGTCGCGGATCATTCGGGTCGCGGTCAGGCCGTCCATCACCGGCATCTGGATGTCCATCAGGACGACGTCCCAGTCGCCGCCGCGCCAGGCCTCCACGGCCTGGACGCCGTCCTCGACGACGGAGGGCGTCAGGCCCGCCTGGGCGAAAAGGGTGGTCACCACCAGGCGATTGGTCTCGTTGTCCTCGGCCACCAGGATGCGCAGGTCGCCCGGCCCGCGCTCCGGCGCCGAAATGGCGTCTACCGCCAGCGTGGCGGCCGCGGTGGCACGCACAAGCGGCAGCGTGACGGTGAAGGTCGAGCCTTGGCCGACGACGCTTTCGGCGGTGATGTCGCCGCCCATCAGGCGGGCGAGCTCGCGGCTGATGGCCAGCCCCAGGCCCGAGCCGCCGAAGCGGCGGGCGGCGGTGGCGTCGGCCTGCACGAAGCGCTCAAAAAGGCCGGCCAGCTGCTCGGGCGCCACGCCGGAGCCGGTATCCTTGATGCGGATCATCACCCAGCCGTCAGCCGCGTCGACGACGGCCGTGATCCAGCCCTTGTCGGTGAACTTCACCGCGTTGGAGATCAGGTTGTAGAGGATCTGGCGCACCCGGACCGGGTCGCCGCGCCATGCGCCGGCGACGTTCGGCGAGGTCTCGATGCCGAGCGCCACGCCCTTGGCGGCGGCGAGCGGGGCGAAGACCGCCTCGGCCTGGCGGGCCAGGTCCTCGAGGTCCAGGACACCGTCGGTGAGCTCCAGCTTGGCCGCTTCGATCTTGGAGATGTCGAGGAGGTCGTTCAGCAGGGTGAGCAGCACCTCGCCGGACTGGCGCACCACCTCGAGGCGCTCGCGCTGCGGCGCGCTCAAAGGGTCGGCGGCCATCGCCTGGGTCATGCCCAGCACGCCGTTCAGCGGGGTGCGGATCTCGTGGCTCATCGTCGCCAGGAAGTCCGACTTGGCGGCGTTGGCGGCCTCGGCCCGCTCGACGGCCTCGGCGAGGCCTGCCGAGGTGGAACGCAGGCGGCGTACAGCGAGCGTCAGGTGCAGCAGGTATAGGAAGCCGCCCACGACGACGAAGGCCATGCCGAGCGGCGGGGCTTCGCCGAGGGCGACCGACAGCAGGGGCAGGCCCAGCAGCACCGTCGCGTGGGGGATGCAGCCGGCCCAGATCATCCGCGGCGCCGACTGGCCCTGCAGCGCGATGTGCAGCAGGCCGGCGGTCGGAATGATCACCGCGAACGCGTGCCCGGCGACGCCGCCGTAGAGCCAGCAGAACGGCGTCAACGCCTCATAGAGGACGACGTTGAAGGCGATCCAGCCGAGGTAGGCGGGTTCGAGGCCCTTGCGGCGCTCCAGCTCGGGATTGCGCCGGAGGGGGCCGGCCAGCCACTGGTCCGCGAACTGCGCCGCGAGCACGATGGCCAGCCAGGCGGAGGTGACGATGAGGTCGCCCGTGACCGCCCAGCCTCCGAGCGCGATGACCGATGCGAGCAGGAGCCGCATCCAGAGTTCGCGCGCCCTCGTCACGGCGACGAGGTGGTAGCTGACATCGGCGGACATGGTCCCTCCCAAGGCTAAGGGTGCCCGGGAAGGCTTAACAATTGGGGTTATCCGCTAGATTTTCTCGATCTCGGCGGCCGCCCCGTCGATGGTGGCCACGATCCGGTCGAGCTGCTCCGGCGTGGTGGGCTGCGACAGCCGGGTTTTCAGGGCGATGCCGAGGTTCATCATGGCGCGGCCGATGCGCGGCCGGCCGGGGCCGGCGTTCTGCGAGGCCTCGTCCATGCGTTCGAAGACCGCGTCGACGCCGGCCTTGTTCGCGGCGAGCGCCGCCTTGCCGTCCTCGGTGATCTCGAAGAGCTTGCGGCCGGTTTCGCCGGACTGCGGCCGGATCAGGCCTTCGTCCTCCAACAGGCTGAGCGTCGGATAGATGACGCCGGCCGAAGGCCGATAGGCGCCGCCGGTGCGGTCCTCCAGCTCCTTGATCAGCTCGTAACCATGGCGCGGCTGCTCCTCGAGCAGGGCCAGGATCACGAAGCGCAGGTCGCCATGCTCGAAGAAGCGACCGAAGCCGCGCCGGCCATGGCGGTGCGCCCGCTCATGCATCCGCCCGCCCCAGCCATGCCGGCTGCGCCAGGGGTGATCGTGGCGGCCAAAGTGTCTGTGCATTCTGCTTTAGACTCCATTTCGATATGTCGATTCTCTCGACGCGTTTCGATATATCGACGCAAACAGCGCGCCTCAAGATATATTTTCGATACTATCTAAATCAGCTCTTCAGGACGTCCGCCAGCAGCCGCCCTTCGGGGCCGCGGTTGGATCCGGCGCGCCAGGCGACGACGATCTCCCGGGCGGGATGCTCTGCTGCGATCGGCCGGACCGACACGCCTTCGACGTCGGCGAGGCCGGCCTCGATCGCCATCTGCGGCAGGAAGGTCACGCCGAGGCCCGAGCCCACCATCTGCACCACGGTCGGCAGCGAGGTGGCGGCGAACGGCTCGTCGCCCGGCGCCGTGCGCGGCGGATTCAGGCGGCAGGCCGAGAGCGCATGCTCGCGCAGGCAGTGGCCGTCCTCCAGCAGGATTAGGTTCTCCCGCTCCAGCTGTTCCGGCGTCGCGGCCTTGGCCTTGGCGAGCGGGTTGTCGGACGGAATGGCGGCCAGCAGTTCGTCGTCGGAGACGTGGGCCCAGTCGAGCCCGGCCATGTCGAACGGCAGGGCGATGAGGGCGGCGTCGAGGCGGCCGCCCTTCAGCTCGGCGATCAGCCGATGGGTCAGGTCCTCGCGCAGGTAGAGCTTCAGCTTCGGGAAACGGGTGCGCAGCAGCGGCAGCGCCTTGGGCAGCAGAAACGGGGCGATCGTCGGGATGACCCCCAGGCGGAAGCGGCCGGTCAGCGGCTGGCCGGCGTTCTTGGCCGCCTCCACCAGCTCCTCGGCCTCGTTGAGGATGATGTTCGCGCGGGCGAGCGCCTCCTCGCCGACGCGGGTGAGGATCACGCCCGACCGCGCACGGTCGACCACCGGCGCGCCCAGAGTCCGCTCCAGTTCCTGGATGCCTGCGGACAGCGTGGGCTGGGTGACGTGAGCCGCCTCTGCCGCCCTCCCGAACGCGCCGTGTTCGGCGAGGAGCTTCAGGTACTGCAGCTGGCGGATCGTCGGGAGCATAGGTTCAACCTATCGAAATCTCAAAAACTATCAATTGGCCCTTTGGGCGCGCCCTCCCTATCTCACCGTCAACGCGGCGGACACGCCGCTCCCGAATTCAGCCACGGAGTTCCAGATGATCGGTGTCGGCCAGACCCTTCCCGCCTTCAGCGTCACCGGCGTAAAGCCGAAGTTCATGCGTCACGAGGAGAACGGCCAGAGCGCCTTCGAGACGCTCACCAACGCCAGCTTCCCGGGCCAGTGGAAGGTGATCTTCTTCTACCCCAAGGACTTCACCTTCGTCTGCCCGACGGAAATCGCCGAGTTCGCGCGCCTCAACCGCGACTTCGCCGACCGCGACGCCGTGGTGCTGGGCGGCTCCAGCGACAACGAGTTCGTCAAGCTGGCCTGGCGGCGCGACCACTCTGATCTCGCCGAGCTGCCGATCTGGAACTTCGCCGACGCCGGCGGCGCCTTCGCCAAGGCGCTGGGCGTGCTCAACGAAGCCGAAGGCGTGCCCTTCCGCGCCACCCTGATCGTCGATCCCGACGGCGTCGTGCAGCACGTCTACGTCAACAACCTCAACGTCGGGCGCAATCCGGCCGACACCCTGCGGGTGCTGGACGCCCTGCAGACGGACGAGCTCTGCCCCTGCAACCGCGCGGTCGGCGGAGAGACCTTGAAGGCGGCGTAACGCACACACCGCGTCGTCTTCGAACTGTCCGGGGGGCGCGTTCTCCCTCCCCTGCGCCCCCCGGACTCCTTCCTTCCAGAGAGCCCAACCATGTCCCTCGACGCCCTCCGCGACCGCCTGCCGGCCTATGCCAAGGACCTCTCCCTGAACCTCTCGACCCTCGCGGCCGAGACCACCCTCACCGACCAGCAGAAATGGGGCGCGTTCCTGGCCTCCGCCCACGCGATCGGCCAGCCGGCGGTGATCCGCGCGGTAGAGATCGCGGCGGCGGACGGCGGCCTCACCCCGGAGGCGGCCAACGCCGCGAAGGCGGCTGCGGCCATCATGGGCATGAACAACGTCTACTACCGAGCCCTGCACCTGGTCGGGAACCCGGAGTACCGGACGCTGCCGGCCCGCCTGCGGATGAACGTCATCGCCAACCCGGGCGTCGAGAAGGCCGACTTCGAACTGTGGTCGCTGGCGGTGTCGGCGGTCAACGGCTGCGGCATGTGCCTCGACAGCCACGAGGCCGAGCTGAAGAAGCATGGCGTACCCGCCCAGAGCATCCAGACCGCCCTGCGGATCGCTGCGGTGGTGAACGCCGTCAGCCGCGTGCTGACCGCGGAGGACGCCATCGCGGCGTAGCGCAAGACGCTCCCCGGGGAGGACATGTTGACCGGTCGTGCGGTCGCAGCTACCGCGCGCCCATGACCTCCCCGCGGATCGTGACCGGGCTCAGTGAGCTCGCAGCCCACTACGACGTGCTGCTCTGCGATGTCTGGGGGGTGATCCACAACGGGCGGGAAGCCTTCCCGACCCCCTGCGCGGCGCTGGCGCGGTACGCCGCCGAGGTCGGTCCGGTCATCCTCATCTCCAATTCGCCGCGGCCGCGCGAGCCGGTCATCGAGCAGCTAGCGGGGCTCGGCGTGCCGCGCGCCGCCTGGACGGAGCTCGTCACCTCCGGCGACGCCACCCGCCTCCTGCTGGCCGAGCGGGCGCCCGGCCCGGCCTGGACCATCGGCCCGGAGCGGGACGCGACGCTCTACGAGGGGCTGGGCCTGACGTTCAGCGACGCCGACGCGGCCCGCTTCATCTCTGTCACCGGCCCCTATGACGACGAGACCGAGGAGCCCGCCGACTACCGCGACCGCTTCATCCCATGTGTCGAACGCGACCTTGAGCTGATCTGCGCCAACCCGGACATCGTCGTGCAGCGGGGCGACAAGCTGATCTACTGCGGCGGCGCCCTGGCGCAGCTGTATTCCAGCCTGGGCGGACGAGTGACCATGGCCGGCAAGCCCTACGAGCCGATCTACCGCCTGGCGCTGGAAGAGGCCGCCCGACGGCTCGGACGCCCGGTCGATCCGGCCCGCGTGCTCTGCATCGGCGACGGCCTGCCGACCGACGTGCGCGGGGCCAACGCGCGCGGGCTAGACGTCCTCTTCGTCGCCAACGGCATCCATGCCGCCGAGGCGGTCGGGCCGGGCGGCCTGAGGCTCGACGTCGTCGAGGACCTCTTGCGTCAGGAGGGATTGCAGGCCACGTGGGCGACGGTCGAGCTTGACTGGTGAGGGCGCCGTGCAGGGTCTCTATTTCGACGAACTGATGGTCGGCCAGAGCGCCGAGGCCAGCCGCACGGTCACCGCCGCCGACATCGAGGCCTTCGCCGAGGTGTCGGGCGACCGCAACCCGGTCCACCTGGACGAGGAATACGCGAAAGGCACGCGCTTCGGCGGCCGCATCGCCCACGGCATGCTGTCCGGCGCCTACATATCCGCGCTGATCGCGTCCGAGTTGCCGGGCGCTGGGGCGGTCTACATGTCTCAGACGCTTCGCTTTCGACGTCCGGTGAAGATCGGCGACCGGGTGACCACGCGGGTCACGGTGACCGAGCTCGACGAGGCCAAGGCTCGCGTGACGCTCGCGACGGCCTGCGAGGTCGACGGCAAGGCGGTGGTCGAAGGCGAAGCGGTCATCATGGCCCCGCGCAGGCCGACGGCGTAGGATGAAGCGCATCCGCGTCATCCGCGGCTGGAAGGACCTGCCGGCCGGTGACCGCGGGGCGGCGGTCGCCATGGGCAGCTTCGACGGGGTGCACAAGGGCCACCAGCAGGTGATCGCTCTCGCCGCCCTGGCCGCCAAGGCCCTGGATGCGCCGCTGGGCGTCATCACCTTCGATCCGCATCCGCGGGTCTACTTCCGGCCGGAGGAGCCCGCCTTCCGCCTCATGAAGCCCGATCAGCAGGCCCGCGCCCTCGAGGCGCTGGGCGTCGACATGCTGTTCGTCCTGCCGCTCGACACCGAGCTCGCCAACATGACCGACCGTGAGTTCGCCACCCATGTGCTGCACGAAGGCATCGGTGCGCGCCACGTGGCGGTCGGTTTCGACAACTCCTTCGGCAAGGGCCGCACCGGCACCCCCGAAACCATGCGCCAGTATGGCGAGGAGCTCGGCTTCGGCGTCTCGGTCGCCGAACCGGTCGGCCCTGAGGAGGGGCAGAAGTTCTCCTCCACCGGCGTGCGCCTCGCCCTGCGCGAGGGCCGGCCGGAGGACGCCGCCGAGATCCTCGGCCGCCCATTCGCCATCGAGGGCGCGGTGCAGCGCGGCCGTCAGCTCGGCCGCAAGCTGGGCTTCCCGACCGCCAACGTGAACCTCGCCGACTACGTGGTCCCGCGCTTCGGAGTCTACGCGACGAAGACCCGCCTGCCGGACGGCCGCGAGCTGCCGGGCGTCGCCAACATCGGCGTCAATCCGACCGTCGAGGGGATCACCGCGCCGCTGCTCGAAGTCTGGCTCTTCGACTTCGACGAGGACATCTACGACCAGGTCATCGAGACCGACCTCATCGCCTTCCTCCGCCCCGAGGAGAAGTTCGAGAGCCTCGAGGTGATGACCGAACAGGTCCTCAAGGACGCCGCCGAAGCGCGACGGGTGCTGGGGGCCTGAGGAGGGGTGGTCCGGCGCGGCGCTCTCTGTTAGAGCCTCGCGCCATGTTTTCGGTTCGGACGAGCGCGCGAATTAACCGCCCGGCGTGACGCCGCCGGAGCCTTCCAGCGCGCGCCGGGTCTACCCCGCACCTCAACCTTCCGAGCCACCCGGAAAGAGTCATGGCCGACGACGCCGAGAAACCTGCTCGCGACTACCGCGAGACCGTCTTCCTTCCCGACACGCCGTTCCCGATGCGCGCAGGACTGCCACAGAAGGAGCCGGAGATTCTGGCGCGCTGGGCGGAGCAGGATCTCTACCATTCCGTCCGCAAGGCGCGGCAACACGCCGGCGCGCCGCTCTTCGTGCTGCACGACGGACCGCCGTACGCCAACGGCGCCATCCACATCGGCCACGCGCTGCAGAAGACGCTGAAGGACTTCGTGGTCCGCTCGCGCTTCGCGCTGGGCTACGACGTCGACTACCTGCCCGGCTGGGACTGCCACGGCCTGCCGATCGAGTGGAAGGTCGAGGAGGAGCTGCGCGCCAAGGGCCGGCGCAAGGACGATGTCTCCAAAGCCGAGTTCCGCGCCCGCTGCCGCGAATATGCCGACAAGTGGATCGGCGTGCAGATGGACGGCTTCAAGCGCCTGGGCGTGATCGGCGACTGGGCGCGCCGCTACTCGACCATGGACTACGGCTCCGAGGCGGCGATCGTCGCGGAGTTCCACAAGTTCGTGGCGTCGGGCCAACTCTATCGCGGCTCCAAGCCGGTGATGTGGAGCCCGGTCGAGCGGACCGCACTCGCCGACGCCGAGGTCGAGTACCACGACCACGTCAGCCCCACGGTCTGGGTGAAATTCCCGGTGACGGAGGGCAGCGACGCCGCGCGCGGCGCCTCGGTGGTGATCTGGACGACCACGCCCTGGACCATCCCGGCCAACCGGGCGGTCAGTTACAACCCCGAGATCGCCTACTCGGTCTACGTGGTCGAGGCGATGGAGACCGGGTTGGAGTTCGAGCCGTGGGCCAGGCCCGGGGACCGGCTGGTCGTCGCCGACAAGCTGGCCGCCGACGTCATGGCCGCGGCCAAGGTGGAGAAGTACCGCCGCATCGAGGCCGTCGACTGCCAGGGGATGGAGCTGGAGCACCCGTTCCGCGACCTCGACCCGCACTACGCCTTCGGGGTGCCGATGCTGGCCGGCGACCACGTCACCGACGACGCCGGTACGGGCTTCGTGCACACCGCGCCCGGCCACGGCGCCGACGACTACGCCGTCTGGATCGCCCACGGCCACCGCGAGATCCCGGAGACGGTGGACCCGGACGGCGCCTACTACCCGAACGTCGCCCTGTTCAGCGGCCTGAAGGTGCTGGAGACGGAGGGCAAGAAGGCCGGCAAGTTCGGCCCCGCCAATCCGGCCGTGATCGAGAAGCTGATCGAGGCCGGCCGCCTGCTGGCGCGCGGGCGGCTGGAGCACAGCTATCCGCATTCCTGGCGCTCCAAGGCGCCGGTGATCTTCCGCAACACGCCCCAGTGGTTCATCCGCATCGACGAGCCGCTGGCGGACGGGCGCACCCTGCGCGAGACCGCCCTGGAAGCCATCGAGGCCACCGCCTTCTTCCCCGACCAGGGCAGGAACCGCATCCGCGCGATGGTCGAGAGCCGGCCAGACTGGCTGATCAGCCGCCAGCGCGCCTGGGGCTCGCCGCTGGCCATGTTCGTCGACAAGGAGACCGGCCAGCCGCTGCACGACGACGACGTCAACAAGCGGATCGTCGACGCCATCGCCGCCGAGGGAGCCGACGCCTGGTTCAACCGGCCGCCGTCCGACTTCCTCGGCGCCCACGACCCCGACCGCTACGAGAAGGTCGAGGACATCCTCGACGTCTGGTTCGATTCCGGCTCGACCCACGCGTTCGTGCTCGAGGGCCGCGAGGACACCCGCTGGCCGGCCGACCTCTACCTGGAGGGCTCCGACCAGCACCGCGGCTGGTTCCAGTCGTCCCTGCTGGAGAGCTCCGGCACGCGCGGCCGCGCCCCCTACGACGCCATCCTCACCCACGGTTTCACCATGGATGAGAACGGCGAGAAGATGTCGAAGTCCAAAGGCAACACCGTCGAGCCCGAGGAGGTGATCCGGAAATCGGGCGCCGAGATCATCCGCCTCTGGGCCGCCACCATCGACTACGCCGACGACAGCCGCATCGGCCCTACGGTCCTGCAGACGACGTCGGACGCGTACCGCAAGCTCAGGAACACCGTCCGCTACATGCTGGGCGCCCTGGCCGGCTTCACCGACGAGGAGGAGGTCGAGCTCGCCCAGATGCCGCCGCTGGAGCGCTACATCCTGCACCGGCTCTGGGAGCTGGATGGCCAGGTGCGGCGCGCCTACGAAGGCTACGTCTTCCAGGACGTCAGCCGCGCGGTGCTCGCCTTCTGCCAGGACGACCTTTCCCAGCTGTTCTTCGACATCCGTCGGGACAGCCTCTACTGCGACCGTCCGGACACGATTCGAAGGCGTGCTGCGCGGACGGTCATGGACGCGGTCTTCGAGCGCCTGACAATCTGGCTCTCGCCCCTGATCCCGTTCACCATGGAAGAGGCCTGGATGACGCGGTTCCCGGATGCCGGCTCCAACTCGCTGCGGGTCTTCCCGGCCACGCCTGTCGAGTGGCGCAACGACGCCGAGGCGGCGCGCTGGGCGAAGGTGGCTGAAGTGACCTCCGTGGTCACCGGCGCGCTGGAGGTCGAACGCCGCGAGAAGCGCATGGGCGGAGCGCTGGAGGCCGCGCCGCGGGTTCACATCGCCGACGCCGCGCTCAGGGCCGCCTTCGATGGCCTCGACGCCGCCGAGGTGTTCCGCACCAGCCAGGCGACCCTGGTCGATGGCGACGGACCCGCCCAGGCCTTCCGCCTCCCCGAGGTGAAAGGCGTGGCGGTCGAGCCGCTGAAGGCCGAGGGCCGAAAGTGCGCCCGCTCCTGGCGGGTGCTGCCGGAGGTTGGCAGCGATCCGCGCTACCCGGACCTCAGCCTGCGCGACGCCGACGCCGTCGCCGCCTGGGACGCGGCCCGCGCATGATGAAGGTCACCCGCGCCGGCTGGACGGCCTATGCGCTCGCCGTCGGCATCATCGTCTCCGACCAGCTGACCAAGGTCGCCGTCCTGGATCTTCCGGAGCGCGTCACCCAGCCGGTGTTCGGGCCGCTCGCCTTCACCCGCATCTGGAACGGCGGCGTCTCGTTCGGACTCTTCCAGGCCGGGCACGACCTCGTCCGTTGGGGCTTCGTGGTGTTCTCGTTCGGCGTGGCGGCGCTGCTGGCGGCCTGGGCGGCCCGGACCGTCAAGCTGCTGCCGGCTGTCGGCCTGGCCCTCGTCATGGGCGGCGCCGTCGGGAACGCCATCGACCGGGCCCGCTTCGGCGCCGTGGTCGATTTCATCGACGTCCAGGCGATCGGCTTCTTCCCGTGGATCTTCAACATAGCGGACGCCGGCATCACCATCGGCGTGATCCTGCTGCTGCTGGACAGCCTGCGCCGCGAGAAGCCGATCACGACCTAACGACCGCGTTTTGGCCGCATTGGCGCGGTCAGATGATTGCGGTATCTCCCACCTCTCGCGGCCGGGGGCGGCCCAAGGAGTCTAGATGAGCGTCAATCGAGCGATCGTGGCGAGCGCCGTGCTCGCGGCCGCGGGCCTGCTGGCCGGATGCGAGTCGACCAGCAAGGCGCTGGGCATGTCGAAGGTCACGCCCGACGAGTTCCGCGTGGTGACCAAGGCGCCGCTCGTGGTGCCGCCCGACTACGCGTTGCGCCCGCCGGCGCCCGGCGAGCCGCGGCCGCAGGAGCTGCAGCCCGAGAGCGCGGCGCGCAACGCCCTGCTGGGTGCGCGCGAGGCCCAACAGCGCTCCGACGGCGAGAAGCTTCTGGTCACCAAGGCCGGCGCCGAACGGGCCGATCCGCTGGTCCGCTACGTGGTCGACGACGAGTTCGGCGACATCGCGCACAAGGAAAAGAGCTTCGCCGACCGCGTGATGTTCTGGAAGAAGGACGACAAGCCGGCCGAGGCTGCGCCCACGGGCCTCGACAACTCCGCCGCCCCGGTCGATCCGGACGCCGAGAAGAAGCGCATCGCCACTCTGACCGGCAACAAGCCGGTCACGATCCAGCGCGAGGGCAAGACCAAGATCAAGCTCCCGGGGCTCTAAGGCCTCGGGAGGTTGGAGCGTGAAGCAAAATTCACGCGACATGATGTAAAAGATATCGTACATCACGGCCAAGGTCCCCGACATGGAGATGTGGCCGTGACTGCTCGCCTCGTCCTCGGCGCCGCCCTGGCGCTCGCCCTCAATGCTCCGGCGTTCGCCCAACACCCGGCCGGCCACCCCGATCACGCCCCCGTCAAGCCGGAGGCTGGCAAGACCGTCAGTCTGCAGGGGCCGCAGGAGCAGGCCGCCTGGGCCAACGACCCCTACATGAAGAAGTTCTACGAGGGGACGAAGGTGCGGCTCGGCAACGGCGGCGTGAACAAGGTCGACCTCGCCGCCTACGAGGCGGATGCGCGGGCGATCTTCGCCGAGTTCGCCAAGGCGCGCGGCGTCGATCCGGCGGCGATGCAGGACCACCTGAAGCTGATCCCGCGCCAGATCGTGCAGATCGTGAAGGAGGACCCCACGGTCCTCGACAGCTACGACAACTTCATCGTTGCGATGATGGGTCCGAAGTAGAGGCCTCCGTCTCCCCGGGGGTGCGCACGGCGAACCCTTGCGCGCGCAGCCGGACCAGCACACCGTTCTGCGCCAACAGCGGCCTCAGCGGGGCCAGCGCGATGGCGTGGCCAGGCTGCTTCAGCGCCTCGGCGATGGCGGCGGCGGTGTCGGCCTTGGTCCGCTCGTCGTAGGCGCGCCCGCCGGAAATCATCGACAGGCACCGTTCATAGGTCCGCTCGTTCCCGAGCGCGCCGATCACGTCGCCGACCGCCCAGGCCCGCGCCGCCGCCAGCGTGACGCCGGGCCCCGCCTCCGCCTGGGCCAGCACCTCATCGAAACAGGCGCGGCCTACGGACGCCGGCGTCCTCAGCACCGAACCCAGCTGGCCGCCCAGGTCGTAGCTCTTCTCGACCACCTTCACCCGCTTCAGCCGCGCCAGATACTCGACCAGCTTGGCCGGATCCATGTTGGTCAGCTGGTTGCCGTCCCGGTAGTCGATCGCCAGTTGCACGCCCGCCGCCAGCGGGTTGCTGGTCGGGTAGTGCTTGGCCCCATGGCCGAGCTTCTCGCGGACGGCGACGAACCGCGCGCGCGTCGCGGGATCGAGCCTCTCCTCGAACGGCCCTCCGCTGCGCAGCCTCAGCAGGTTGACCGCCGTACCCAGCGATCCGCCAAGCTTGGCCTTCACATTGACGAACGGGAGGATCACCGCGTTCGCGCCCTCCAGCCGGCGCTCGAAGATGCTGCGGTCCCACTGCATGCGCTTGGGCGCCAGCGACGGCACGCCGAGCACGTAGACGGTGGTGTCGGCGTCGCTCACCCGCCACCAGGCCGGTCCGGGCAGCCGTCCCACAACCACCAGCTCCTCCACCAGCGTCGCGTCGGGATCTTCGACGAGCGGTGTCTGTGCCTGAGCGGGCAACGCGGCCAGGAAGCAGGCCGCGATCGCGAGACGCCGGAACCGCTTCTCCCCTCCCCCTCGCGGGGAGGGGGCGGAGGTGGGGGGGGCAGCGCTGCGCCCGAAGGCTCGCACCCCCACCCCAAACCCCTCCCCGCAAGGGGGAGGGGCTTTGGGTGCGAGACGATTTCGCGCGCGCCGGGCGCGCCGCGGAATCGTATTATGCTGTCCGCTTCCCATGCCGATCCGTCGTCTTCCGCCCGAACTGGTCAATCGCATCGCCGCCGGCGAGGTGGTGGAGCGGCCCGCGAGCGCGGTCAAGGAGCTGACCGAGAACGCGCTCGACGCCGGCGCGGCCCAGGTCGAAGTCCAGGCCGACGGCGGCGGCCTCACACGCATCCTGGTGGCCGACGACGGCGGCGGAATGACGGCGGCCGAGCTTCCGCTCGCGGTCGAGCGGCACGCCACCTCGAAGCTCAATCCGGACGCCGCCGGCGATTACGACCTCCTGCGCATCGCCACCCTCGGCTTCCGCGGCGAGGCCCTCCCGTCGATCGGCTCGGTCGCCCGTATGTCGATCACCAGCCGCGCGAAGGGCCAGGCCGACGCCCATGCGATCTTCGTCGACGCCGGGGCGGTGGGCTCCGTGTCGCCGGCCGGCTTCCCGGGCCCGCATGGCGCCCGCGTCGAAGTGCGCGACCTCTTCTACGCGACGCCCGCACGGCTGAAATTCATGAAGTCCGAGCGCGCCGAGGCGCTGGCCATCACCGAGGAGCTGAAGCGCCAGGCGATGGCGCATGAGGCGGTCAGCTTCGCCCTCGACCTCGACGGCCGCCGCACCCTGCGCCTGCCGGCCGAGCCGTCGGGAACCGACGGGCGCCTCGCGCGCCTGGCGACCCTCCTCGGCCGCGAGTTCTCCGAAAACGCGCTCCTGATCGACCACGAGCGCGAGGGCGTGCGGCTCTCCGGCTTTGCGGGGCTGCCGACGTTCAACCGGGGCAACGCCGCTCACCAGTACCTGTTCGTCAACGGCCGCCCGGTACGCGACCGTCTGCTGCAAGGCGCGCTGCGCGCCGCCTATGCCGACTTCCTGGCCCGCGACCGCCATCCGGTGGCCGCCCTCTTCGTCGAGCTCGACCCGACCCAGGTCGACGTCAACGTCCACCCGGCCAAGGCCGAGGTGCGGTTCCGCGATCCGGGGCTGGTGCGCGGCCTGATCGTCGGCGGCTTGCGCCACGCGCTGGCCGGGGCCGGCCACCGCGCCTCCACCACCGTGTCCATGGCCGCGCTCGGCGGATTCCGGCCGCAGAGCCAGCCGCCGGCCCAGGGCTTCTCGGCCTGGCGCCAGGGCGGCTGGACGCCCGCCGTCGTCCCCGCGGCCCAGGTGCTGCCCGGCCTCTCCGGGCTCTCCGCCCGAGCCGAGCCGATGGGCGTCGAGGAGCCCGCCGCGCCGGCCCCGGTGTTCGATCCGGTCGACTATCCCCTCGGCGCCGCCCGCGCCCAGGTGCACGAGACCTACATCGTCGCCCAGACCCGCGACGGCGTGGTCATCGTCGATCAGCACGCAGCCCACGAGCGCCTGGTCTACGAGCGCATGAAGGCCGAGATGGCCGACGGCGGCGTCACCCGCCAGGCCCTGCTGCTGCC
>CAZBXO010000043.1:0-1786 GCA_964495645.1 uncultured Phenylobacterium sp.
ACGAGCCCATGTCGCAGGCGCCCTGCACGTTGTTCTGGCCGCGCAGCGGGTTCACCCCGACGCCGGGGCGGCCGAGGGCGCCGGTGGCCATGGCGAGGTTGGCGATGGCCATCACCGCGGTGGAGCCCTGGGAGTGCTCGGTGACGCCGAGGCCGTAGTAGATCGCCGCGTTCGGGGCGGTCGCGTAGAGGCGGGCGGCGGCGCGGAGCTCGGCCGGATCGACGCCGGTGGCGGCGGCGGTGGCCTCGGGTGAGTTCGCGGGGTCGGCGACGAAGGCGGCCCAGTCCTGGAACGCCTCCCAGTCGCAGCGCTCGCGGACGAAGGCCTCGTCGACCAGGCCCTCGGTGACGATGACGTGGGCCATGGCGACCAGGACCGCGACGTTGGTCCCGGGTCGCAGCGGCAGGTGGTGGGCGGCTTCGACGTGGGGGGTGCGCACCAGGTCGATGCGGCGCGGGTCGATGACGATCAGCTTCGCGCCGGCGCGCAGGCGGCGCTTCATCTTCGAGGCGAAGACCGGGTGGCCGTCGGTGGGGTTGGCGCCGATGACCACGATGACGTCGGCGTGGTCGACCGAGTCGAAGTCCTGGGTGCCGGCGGACGTCCCGAAGGTGGTCTTCAGGCCGTAGCCGGTGGGCGAATGGCAGACCCGCGCGCAGGTGTCGACGTTGTTCACCCCGAAGCGGGCGCGGACCAGCTTCTGGACGAGGTAGGTCTCCTCGTTGGTGCAGCGCGAGGAGGAGATGCCGCCGAGGGCGTGGGCGCCGTACTTCGCCTCGATGCGGGCGAACTCGGAAGCGGCGTGGGCGAGGGCTTCGTCCCAGGAAACGGTGCGCCACGGATCCTCGATGGAGGCGCGGATCATCGGCTCCAGGATGCGCTCGCGATGGGTGGCGTAGCCCCAGGCGAAGCGGCCCTTGACGCACGAGTGGCCGTGGTTGGCCTTGCCGTCCTTCCAGGGGACCATGCGGACCAGGTCGTCGCCCTTGAGCTCGGCCTTGAAAGTGCAGCCGACGCCGCAGTAGCCGCAGGTGGTGACTTCCGAGCGGTTGGGGGCGCCGAGCTCGAGCACCGACTTCTCGACGAGGGCGCCGGTCGGGCAGGCCTGGACGCAGGCGCCGCAGGACACGCACTCGGAGGCCAGGAACGGCTCGTCCTGGGAGGCGGCGATCTTCGAGGCGAAGCCGCGGCCCTGGACGGTGAGCGCGAACGTGCCCTGCACCTCGTCGCAGGCGCGCACGCAGCGGGAGCAGACGATGCACTTGCCGGGGTCGAAGACGAAGTAGGGGTTGGAGGCGTCGCAGGGCAGGCCCAGCGTCTCGCCGTCCGGGGCGTAGCGGGTGGCCGCAACGCCGAGGTCGGCGGCGAGCGCGGTGAGCTCGTCGGCGGCCGCGGAGGGCTCGGGGCTGTGGTCGGAGAGGTAGAGCTCGACGACGTTCCTGCGCAGGCGGTCGAGCTGGTCGGAGCGGGTGCGCACGGTCATCCCGGCCGCGACGGGGGTGGTGCAGGAGGCGGGTGTCCCGGCGCGGCCGTCGATCTCGACCAGGCAGACGCGGCAGGAGCCGAAGGCGGCGAGGCTGTCGGTGGCGCAGAGCTTGGGGATCGCGGTCCCGGCTTCCGTGGCGGCGCGCAGGATGGACGTGCCGGCGGGGACCGTGACCTCGCGGCCGTCGATCGTGAGGGTGACCGGGGCGCCGGAGGCGGCGGGGGTGCCGAAGTCAGTTTCGTGGATGAGGGTCACTCGGCGGCCTCCAGGCGAGGCGTGCGGAAGTCTTCCGGGAAGTGG
>CAZBXO010000043.1:1886-3355 GCA_964495645.1 uncultured Phenylobacterium sp.
TGAGGGTCACTCGGCGGCCTCCAGGCGAGGCGTGCGGAAGTCTTCCGGGAAGTGGCGGATGGCGCTCATCACCGGATAGGGCGTGAAGCCGCCGAGGGCGCAGAGGGAGCCGAGCTTCAGCGTCTCGCACAGCTCCTCGACGAGGGCGAGGTTGGCCTCGACGGCGACGCCGGCGCGGATGCGGTCGAGGACCTCGACGCCGCGTTTCGAGCCGATGCGGCAGGGGGTGCACTTGCCGCAGCTTTCGACGCCGCAGAACTCGAGCGCGAAGCGGGCCTGGGCGGCCATGTCGACGGTGTCGTCGAAGACCACGATGCCGCCGTGGCCGACGAGCCCGTCGCGGGCGGCGAAGGCCTCGTAGTCGTAGACCGTGTCGAACAGCGCCGGCGGGAAGTAGGCGCCGAGCGGGCCGCCGCACTGGACGGCGCGGACCGGGCGGCCGCTGGCCGTGCCGCCGCCGATGTCGGGGACGATCTCCCCGAGGGTTAGGCCGAATGGGGTCTCGTAGAGGCCGGGGCGGGCGACGTTGCCGGCGAGCTGGATCGGCATGGTCCCGCGGGAGCGACCGGCGCCCAGGGCGGCATAGGCCTCCGGGCCATGGGTCAGGATCCAGGGGACGGCGGCGAGGCTGAGGACGTTGTTGACCACCGTGGGCTTGCCGAACAGGCCGGCGTGGGCAGGCAGCGGCGGCTTGGCGCGGACCTGGCCGCGCCTGCCCTCCAGGCTGTCGAGCAGCGCCGTCTCCTCGCCGCAGACGTAGGCGCCGGCGCCGACACGTAGTTCCAGGTCGAAGGGGGCGATCAGCGGGCGGGCCAACTCGATGGCGGCGGCCAGGGTGGCGTTGGCGTGCGGGTACTCCGAGCGCGAATAGATGAAGCCCTTGGACGCACCGATGGCGTGGCCGGCGATGGCCATGCCCTCGATGAGCAGGAAGGGGTCGCCCTCCATGAGCATGCGGTCGGCGAAGGTCCCGCTGTCCCCCTCGTCGGCGTTGCAGATCACGTAGCGGCGGTCGGCTGGCGTGTCGGCGGCGGTGCGCCACTTGATTCCGGTCGGGAAGCCCGCGCCGCCGCGGCCGCGCAGGCCGGAGGCGGCGACGGCGTCGATAACCGCCGCGGGCGCCATGGCGCGGGCCAGGGCCAGGGCGTCGAAGGCCGGTGGGACCAGCGGGTCGACGACGCCGCAGCGGGCGAAGGTGAGGCGGGTCTGGGCCGTGAGCCAGGGGTGGTCCTCGATATCGCCGAGGCTCTCGGCGGTTCCGGCCAGGATGGCCGAGACATCGGACGGCGCGACGGGGCCGTAAGCCACGCGGCCGGCGGCGGTCTCGACCTCGACCAGCGGCTCCAGCCAATAGAGGCCGCGCGAGCCGGTGCGGACCACATCGGCCCCGGCGGCGGCGAAGGCGCGGGCCACGGCCTCGGCGCCGACCGCGAGCGCGGCGGAGTCACGAGGGACGAAGACGCGGGTCA
>CAZBXO010000043.1:3455-6545 GCA_964495645.1 uncultured Phenylobacterium sp.
GGCGTGCAGGATCGGCAGCAGCGGGCCTTCCAGGTGGGCGAGGCCGGCCGCGATCTCGCGGACGCGCTCGGGGCTGAAGGCGGGCCAGGTCACGGGGCGGACTCTACATCATGTCGGCGCGGTGTAAGCTTCCCGCCATGGACGGAACCCCGCCTCCCGGCCCGAAGCGGCATCCGCTGAACGTCGGTTTCGAGTGGATCCCGGCGCGGCGCGAGGGCGCGCGGCGGCTGACGCCCGCACAGCTGGACGCCTGGGACCGCGATGGGTTCGTCAAGGTGGAGGGCGCGTTCTCGGCCGAGGAGATCGCGGCGGTCACCGCGGCCATCGACCCGCTGGAGCAGAAGCAGGACCGCTGGGTGCAGGACGAGAAGGGCGGCCAATACCGCCTCTCCCACTCCGGCGTGATCACCTTCACCATCCACCTGGTGGCGCGCTCGCCGGTGCTGGCCGAGTTCGCCGCGCACCCGGCGATCAAGGACATCTGCCACGACCTGATCGGCGACGACGTGCGGGTCTACTGGGACCAGTCGGTCTACAAGAAGACGCAAGTTGCGCAGGAATTCCCCTGGCACCAGGACAACGGCTACACCTTCACCGCCCCGCAGCAGTACGTGACCATCTGGATCCCGCTGGTCGACGTGGACGAAGAGAACGGCTGCCCGTGGATCGCGCCGGGGACGCACCGGCTGGGGACCCTGGAGCACTGGACGACGCCGATCGGGCTCAAGTGCCTGGAGGACGTGGCGGACGCCGTGTCCGTCCCGGCCAAGGCCGGGGACGCGATCGTGTTCTCGTCGCTGGCGCCGCACCGGACGGGACCGAACCTGGTCCAGGGATCGGTGCGCAAGGCCTACATCCTGCAGTACGCGCCCGAGGGCGCGGTCACGCACCTGCCGGACGGCTCGACCATCCTGCAGGACGATCCCGGGCGGCAGTTCAAGATCCTGGACGGGGGCCGGTAGGTGGACGTCGCGCGCTTCCGGCGGGAGGGGTTTCTGCACGTGCCGGGGGTGCTGAGCGCGGACGAGGTCGAGGTGCTGGGCGCGGCGGTCGATGCGGCGGTGGCGCGGCGCAAGGCCCGGGACACCCGGACGCTGGCCGACAAGACCCCCTACGAGCAGTCGTTCATCCAGTGCCAGTCGATCTGGGAGGACTCGCCGGCGGTGCGGCCGCTGACCTTCCACCAGGGCGTGGGCGCGCTGGCCGGCGCGCTGCTGGGGGCCGAGCGCGTGCGGCTGTGGCACGACCAGGCGCTCTACAAGGAGCCCGGCGGGCGCGAGACCGAGGCGCACCAGGACCACCCCTATTGGCCGATCGCCGAACGGCGGACGCTGACCGCCTGGATTCCGCTGGCAGACACCGATGAGACGACGGGGTGCATGGGATATGTGCCCGGCTCGCACCTGGGCGAGGCGCAGTTCGTCGACATCTTCCGCACGCCGGGCGCGGGTGAGGCGCTGAAGGACCGCGGCGAGCCGGTGTGGGTCCCGGCCAAGGCCGGCGACGTGATCTTTCACGACGGCCACACGGTGCACCTGGCCAGGCCGAACCGGTCGCAGGTGATGCGGCGCGTCTACACGGCGATTCTGTTCGCCGACGGCTGCACGCGCGACAGCGAGCGGCCGCATCCCTCTGTCGATCGCGACCGGATCGCGGTCGGCGCGCCGATCGCTGGGCCGGCGACGCCGGTGGTCTGGCCGCGCACGGACTTCCCGGAGCCGGCGGCCTGGCCCGGCATGGAGGGCGAGCGCGCGAAGCGGCTGGTGGAGTTCGGGGTGATCCCAGGCGCGCCGGCCTGAGTTCGCACCTCTCCTCACCCGTAGGGGGAGGGGGACCGCCGAAGGCGGTGGAGGGGGTAGGACCCAGCCGCCGAGCCTGAGGTGTGCCCCCTCCACCACGCTTCGCGTGGTCCCCCTCCCCCTACGGGTGAGGAGAGTCATGTTGGATCGTCCGAGCTTGAAGCGGCCCGCCGCAGTCCTGGACCTACATCGTCGCGCCGATGAGCCACGGGACGAACTCGTTGCCGCCGTAGCCGAGCGCCTCGCTCTTGGAGCGGCGGCCGGAGGCGATCTCAAGGAGGTAGTCGAGAATCTCCTCGCCCTTGTCGGCGACGGTCGCGCCGCCCTCGGCGATCGGGCCGCAGTCGATGTCGATGTCCTCGGTCATCCGCCGGTAGACCTCGCTGTTGGACGACAGCTTGATCGAGGGCGAGGGCTTGAAGCCGAAGGCCGAGCCGCGGCCGGTGGTGAAGGCGATCAGTGTCGCGCCGGACGCCACCTGGCCGGTCGCGGAGCACGGGTCGAAACCCGGCGAGTCCATGAACACCAGGCCTTTCTGGCGCAGCGGCTCGGCGTACTCGATGACGTCGACGAGGGGCGAGGCCCCGCCCTTGGCGACCGCGCCCAGGGACTTCTCGAGGATGGTGGTGAGGCCCCCGGCCTTGTTCCCGGGGGAGGGGTTGTTGTCCATCTCGGCGCCGTGGCGGGCGGTGTAGTCCTCCCACCAGTCGAGCCGGGCGCGAAGCTTCGCGGACACCTCGTCGGAGGCGCGGGCGTAGAGCAGGTGCTCGGCGCCGTAGATCTCCGGCGTCTCGGAGAGGATGGCCGTCCCGCCCATCGCCACCAGGCGGTCCGACGCGTCGCCCAGCGCCGGGTTGGAGGTGACGCCGGACCAGCCGTCGGAGCCGCCGCACTGCAGGCCGAGCACGAGCGCCGAGGCGGGCTGCTCGGTGCGCCGCGCGCGATCGGCGAGCGGCAGCATCTCGGCCAGGCGCTCGAGGCCCTGCTGGACCGCCGCGCGGGTGCCGCCGACGTCCTGGATGGTGAACGCCTGGAAGGTGTCGCGGCCGGCGAGGCCGAAGTCCTTCGCGAAGCGGCCGGTCTGGATCACCTCGCAGCCGAGGCCGACCATCATCACCGCGCCGAAGTTGGGGTTGGCGGCCGTGCCCCAGAGCGTGCGACGCAGCAGGTCGAAGCCCTCGCCCGAGGAGGCCATGCCGCAGCCGGAGGTGTGGGTGATCGGCACCACGCCGTCGACGTTGGGATAGGCGTCGAGCAGGCCGGAGCGCTCGGCCTCCTGGGCGATCAGCCG
>CAZBXO010000043.1:6645-24053 GCA_964495645.1 uncultured Phenylobacterium sp.
TACTTCAGGATCGGCTGGCCGGCGGCGACGTGGACGGTCGCCATCTTGTGCCCGGCGGGGATCGGATCGAGCGCGGCCGCGGCCTCGCCCACGGCTCTCGCGCCTTTTGGGAGCCGGCGCGTGGTGACCACCACGTTGTCCAGGGGGTGCAGCCGGATGACCGGAAGCTCCACCGATGGCTCCAGCAAGGACACGCCGCGCAAGGTCTCCACTATTGAAATGTCAGTTTGCCGTGCTGCGCCGCAAAACTCAATCGAACCTGCAACATAAACGGCCGTATGTGACGCCGTGACCTAGGCGAGGGTGGGCTCGCGTCTGCAGCTAACATTTCAGCAAGATCACCCGTGGAGGCCTTGGCCGGGCGGCCGTCCCTCCCATCTCTCCGGTTGGGAGGCGGTCGCGCCACAGAAGACTCACTCTGGAAGGCTAGCCCTGCGCCTCGCGCCGCAGGAGAGCGACACACTTCGTGCCGCGGCGCTCGCGCTGGGGTTGACGGTCGAGCAGTTCGTCATCGGAAGCGCGATCGCCCAAGCCCATGCAACGCTTCCCGATCGCAGCACCTTCGGTCTTGGCGCCAAGCGATGGAGCGCCTTCGTGGCTGCGCTGGACGCTCCGCCACGCCCGGCGCCACGACTGTCCCGACTGCTAGAAGAACCCAGTGTCTTTGAAGGCGCCGCAACCCTTCCCCAGCGTCCGTCATCCCGGACGTAGGGCGCGGAGCGCCCGAAGATCCGGGACCCAGCAGCTCAACCAAGAGCGCGCGCCAACCGCCTCGGAGACGACGAGCTGTGTTTGGAGCTGCTGGGTCCCGGCTCTCCGCTTCGCTCCGGCCGGGATGACGGAGGGTTTGGGCTGGTTTGGTCTTGCGTCAGGCGTCCGCTACGCTCGGCGCCATGGTGGGGCAGGACGCTTTCATCGCGGTCTACATCATGGCCAGCGGCCGCAATGGCACGCTCTACACCGGCGTGACGAGCGCGCTGATCAATCGCGTCGCTCGGCACAAGCTTGGGGTCTTCGAGGGCTTTTCGAAGACGTACGGCTGCAAGAGGCTCGTCTGGTACGAACGCCGCCCGGTCATGGCCGAAGCGATTGCACGGGAGAAGGTGATCAAGCGGTGGCGGCGCGCCTGGAAACTCGCGCTGATCGAGGCGCGAAACCCCGAGTGGCGGGACTTGTCCGACGAGTGGTTCGAGGAGCCTGAGGGTCCTCTGTCGTGGACGCAGCGGGCGGAAGCTGACGCTTGAGGATGTGAGCTGCTGGGTCCCGGATCTTCGGGCGCTTCGCGCCCTACGTCCGGGATGACGGAAGTGGGGGTGTGGGCGAGGTCTGCAGCCGGATCACGGCGCCCCGATCCCCCCCACCAGGACGTACTTGGTCTCCAGGAAGTCCTCGATGCCGTACTTGGAGCCTTCGCGGCCGATGCCGCTTTCCTTCATGCCGCCGAAGGGGGCGGTCTCGGTGGAGATGATGCCTTCGTTGAGGCCGACGATGCCGTACTCCAGCGCCTCGGCGACCCGGAAGGCGCGGCCGAGGTCGCGGGTGTAGAAGTAGGCGGCGAGGCCGAACTCGGTGTCGTTCGCGATGCGGATCGCCTCGGCCTCGTCCTTGAAGCTGAACAGGGTGGCGACGGGGCCGAAGATCTCTTCGCGCGCGATGGTCATGTCCTGGGTCACGCCGGTGACGATGGTTGGCTCGAAGAAGCTGCCGCCCAGAGCATGGCGGCGGCCGCCCGCCACGACCTCGGCGCCGGCGGCGGTGGCCTCGGCCAGCAGGCGCTCCACCTTCTCGACGGCCTCCGCGTTGATCAGCGGGCCCTGGGTGACGCCGGCCTCGGCGCCGTTCCCCACCACCATCTTGCCCACCCGCTCGGCGAGCTTGGCGGCGAAGGCGTCGCGGACGGAGTCCTGCACCAGGATGCGGTTCGCGCAGACACAGGTCTGGCCCATGTTGCGGTACTTGGAGATCATCGCCCCGTCGGCGGCGGCGTCGAGGTCGGCGTCCTCGAAGACGATGAAGGGCGCGTTGCCGCCGAGCTCGAGGCTGACCTTCTTCACCGTCGAGGCGCACTGGGCCATCAGGATTTTCCCGATCTCGGTGGACCCCGTGAAGGTGAACTTCCTGACCAGCGGGCTCTCGGTCATCTCGCGGCCAACCTTCGACGACTGTTTCGAGGGCACGACGTTGAAGACGCCCGGTGGGATGCCGGCCTGGTCGGCGAGTTCGGCCAGAGCCGTGGCGGAGAGCGGGGTCTCGCCGGCCGGCTTGATCAGGAAGGTGCAGCCGGCGGCGAGCGCCGGGGCGGCCTTGCGCGTGATCATCGCGTTGGGAAAGTTCCACGGCGTGATGGCGGCCACCACGCCCACCGGCTCCCGGAACACCAGCACACGCTTGCCCGGCGCGTGGGTCGGGATGACGTCGCCGTAGAGGCGCTTCCCCTCTTCCGCGAACCACTCGATGAACGAGGCGCCGTAGGCCACCTCGCCGCGGGTCTCGGCCAAGGGCTTGCCCTGCTCGGCGGTCATCAGCCGGGCCAGGTCTTCCTGGTTGGCCATGATCAGCTCGAACCAGCGGCGCATCAGGGCGGCGCGGTCCTTGGCGGTGCGGGCGCGCCAGGCCGGCAGCGCGCGGTGGGCGGCCTCGATGGCGGCGCGGGTGTCGGCCTCGTCGCAGTTGGCGAGCTCGGCCAACGTTTCGCCGGTGGCCGGGTTGGTGACCGGGAAACGGGCGCCGGACTGGGCGTCCACCCACCTGCCGTCGATATAGGCCTGGCCGCGCAGCAGGGCGGTGTCTTTCAATTCAAGCATGGGCGAGGTCCTTCAGCGCCGTCATCCAG
Source organism: uncultured Phenylobacterium sp. (assembly GCA_964495645.1). Taxonomy (GTDB): domain Bacteria; phylum Pseudomonadota; class Alphaproteobacteria; order Caulobacterales; family Caulobacteraceae; genus Phenylobacterium. The sequence goes on from CAZBXO010000043.1 coordinate 9,479, forward strand.
CCCCAGCGCGGATCGGGGTTTCTGCCGTCCCAGAGCATGCCGTTGCAAGCGTAGCCGACCGCGAGGCCGGATTCCGGATCGGCGAAGGCGATGCGGCCGCCGGCCCCTGGGTGGCCGAAGCTGCCGCGGCCGGCCATGGGGATGGTCTTGCGCGCCAGCTCGAAGCCGAGGCCGAAGCGCTGCGGATCGTCGCCAATCATCGGCATCGGCGGCGGCGCGCCGAGGCTGTCGGTCCGCGGCGTCCGGGCGGCCTCGACCGTGACCGGGCTGAGCAGGCGGACGCCGTCGACCTCGCCGATCGTCGCGGCATAGAGGCGGGCCATGGCGCGGGCGCTGCCGACGCCGTTGCCGGCGGGCACTTCGGCGGCGCGGCCGGGGCGGGTGTTCATCAGGTCGATCAGCTCGTCTGTGGCGACCATGGTGGCGACGATGCCGCGCACCAAGCGGTCGTCTCGGTCAAGGCCCATCGCTTCGAAGGTGGCGAAGAGCACGTCGGCAGCGAACGGCGGCGAGGATCGGACGTGCGGCACGACACGGGCGTCCTCGCGTTCCGGGAGGCCGATCCAGAAGTCGAGGCCGAGCGGGCCGGCGATCTCCTCGGCGAACCGCTCGCCCACGGTGCGGCCGGTGGCGCGGCGGACCACTTCGCCGACCAGGAAGCCGTAGCTGATGAAGTGATAGAGGTAGGCGGCGCCGGGCGGCCAGTAGGGGCGCATGGCGGCGAGCGACTGGACCGAGGCCTGCCAGTCGAGCGCTGTCGCGCCATCGGTCCCGACGTCAGGGTCCCAGCCGAACAGGCCGGACGAATGAGTGAGGACGTGGGCCAGGGTGACGCCGCCCTTACCCTCCGCGGCGAACTCGGGCCAGACTTCGGAGATCGGGGCGGTGAGCGAAAGCTCGCCGCGCTCGGCGAGGCGATGGACCAGGATGGCGACCGCGCCCTTGGTGCAGGACATCATCACCGTGAGGCTGTCGGGTCCGAACGGACCGCACCAGAGATCGACCACCGGCTTGCCGCGCCTGTAGACGCACAGCTGCCCGCCGCCAACCTCGGCCGGATGGCCCGCGAAGAAGGCGTCGCGGACGGCCTCGAAGCCCGGCTCGCAGCGCCCCTCCATCACGGCCCTAGATGACCTCGAGGTAGTCGCGGTCGGGGAGTTTGGGGAACGGGGCCGTCGGCAAGGTCTGGTACCAGAAGGCGACCGAGGCGATGTCGTCCTGCAGCGGCAGGTAGGTGCGCTCCTTGCGCGGCCGCCAGCTGAGCGCCTGGATGGTGACGCGCAGGTCCGACTGGAAGCGCACGGGGTCCATGATGTGCCAGCGGTATAGGCCGAAGCGCTGCTGGCTCTTGTAGACGCCGTCGGGGCGGATCACCTGCGGCAGGCCGGCGTAGGGACTGTTGAACTCCTCGTAGTTCGACTTGCCGTAGCGCTCTTTCTCCATGCCGCCGGGATCGAAGTTGTAGGCGCCGCAGAAGTAGTCCTCGGTGCCCGTGCCGCAGATCGTCGGCCACTCGCCGTCGCCGTCCATGTAGAACTTGATCTCGCCCTCGCCCCACCAGCCGGCATTGTTGACGCCCCAGGCCATGTAGCAGCCCACGAAGTGGCCGCGGCCCTTGAGGCCGTCGACGATGGTGAAGACCTCCTTGTAGGGAAGCGGATTGGTGCGCCGGAACTGGGCGTGGAAATAGGCGCAGTCCTCCGGCACCTCGGTGAGCGTGTAGTTGATCTGGTAGTACACATAGAGCCGGTCGAGCCCGATGTTCTGCATGGTGATCCGCGCCTTCTTGCGGAAGGGCATCTCCCAGTAGCAGTTGAAGGCCCGGCCGGGATTCACGCACACCGCCAGGCTGTCGACGCGGGCGTACTGCTCCCAGCCGTTGGCGAAGAAGTCGCCGGCGGGGCACTCGACCGAGGGCTGTTCCTGGTCGTCCCAGTACATGCGGATGATCGAATGGCGCCATTTGCCGAGCGCGAGCGTCATCCAGATCTGCTGGATCGCGCCGGGGCCATCGATCTCGGCGAGGGTGAAGGTGTCCCCGGGCTCGACGAAGATCGAGGGGCTGATCTTCCAGCCCTGGCCCAGACCGCCGGCTTCGGCGTAGGCCGCGCCGGTGCCCTCGGTGGCCATGCCGCCCTTGCCCTTCTCGCCGGTGAAGTTCTCAGGGCTGATGGAGCGCGTCCTGGCGTCCGAGAGCCGCGAGAGCACGCCCATGTTCATGCCCAGTCCGTTGAAACCCGCCATCGCGTTCCCCCTCTCGATCCGTCATCCCGGCCGTAGCGAAGCGGAGAGCCGGGACCCAGCAGCCGGGAGGTCTGAGCAGCTAGGTCCCGGATCGGCCTTCGGCCCTCCGGGATGACGGTGTTTTAGTTGCTGCGCTTCAGTTGCGCACCGGGATCAGCGTCTCGCCGGTGCGCTGGTTGACGTAGACCTTCCACGGATAGTGGCCGCCTTCGCCGCCGGCGTGTTCCCACTGCAGGTGGTTGGTCACGGCCTTGCGCCAGCGGTTGGACGTGTTGGCCGTGGTCATGTGCGGCGTCTTGGAGTGGTGGAATGTCACCGAGCCCCGCCTGATCGGGCAGACCACCGCGCGGCTCTCGTCGACGTCGCAGGTCAGGATATCGGAAGCCATGCCCTCGACGCGACGGTGCGGCAGCACGCCGTCCAGGTGGCCGCCGTCGATGAAGTGCATGCAGCCGTTGGTGGCGTCGACGTCGACGAGCGGGATCCAGCAGGTGATGCCCTTGTCGTCGAGGTTGCGGCCCCAGTAGCCCTCGTCCTGGTGCCAGTAGGTTGGCACGCTCTTGCCCGGCGGCTTGCCGAGGAACTGGTCGTACCAGAACTCGAGCTTCAGGTTCATCAGCGCGGAACCGAACGAGGTCAGCCACTTGCGATAGGGCTGCTCGGCGATGTCCTTCCAGACCAGGCTCGGCGAGGACTGGACGATGCGGAAGGAACGCTTGTCCTTGTCTTCCTTGACGTCCCAGGCCCAGTCGAAGGCGAGCTTCTCCTTCTCGGTCAGGATCGAGTCGCAGTGCGCTTCCAGCTCGTCGAGCGCCTCTTGCGGGATGGCGTCCTCGATCACCAGCCAGCCGTGCTTGCGGAAGAAGTCGATGTGTTCGGCGGTGGGCTGGGGATACGGCATCTCAGGGTCCTGACGCGGTCGGCTTCTAACATGTTAGTCGCGCGCCAGTGAGCGTCAAGCGCTTGAAGGCTGTCGCGGTTTGGCGCAGAGTAGCATGTCAATACCGCCTACGCGAGGACGCGCCGATGCTCGACAAGACCCGCACATTCCGGATGGACGCGAGTGAGCGGGCGCAATTGACGCGCGACGGTTACGTCGTGCGGGATGCGGTGTTCAGCGCCGAGGAATGCAAGCTGATCGCCGCCGACTGCGAAGACATGGTGAGCCGGCTCGAGGCGCAGAAGCGCAACGAGAAGCATGTAGTCGGCAGCTACATGTTCGAGACCAACTACGACCTCGCCACTGTCGTGAAATGGGAGCCCTTCTTCCCGGACGTCGTGCAGGGCGTGGAGCCGTTCGCCCACATCTCCGAGCCGCTGAAGAACTGGGGGCTGGACCCGCGGCTGGTGGATCCGTGCAAGGACATCACCGGCGACGACGAGATCTGCCTCTTCACGGAGAAGCTGAACGTCAAGCGCGCCAACTACGGCGGCCCGATCATCCTGCACCAGGACTTCCCCTACTGGGAGAACATGACGCCGGTCGCCCACCGGGTGTCGACGGCGATGATCTTCCTGGACGACAGCGACAAGGACAACGGGTGTCTGTGGGTGGCGCCCGGCACGCACACGGTCGGCAAGTGGCCGCAGAAGACCAATACAGACGGCTTCGGCACCCTGGAGATGGACACCGAGCAATTCGACATGGACCGGCTCATCCCGCTGGAGGTGAAGGCGGGTGCGGTGGCGTTCTTCGGCGCCTTCCTGGTGCACCGCTCGCTGCCGAACCGGTCGGACCGCGACCGGCGCGCCCTGCTCTATTCGTACCAGCCGCACGGAGAGCCGCACGCGATCGAACTGCACCGCCTCTTCCGCGAGAAGTCGAAGGCCTGAATGAGCGCGGTCGCGGCCGACGCCGCCGCTCCCGGGCCGGCGGCGGCGGAGACGCTGCGCCCGCTGACGATCCGCGAGAAGGCGCTCTACGCCTGCGGCGACATCGCCGAAGGCGGCGTCAACTTCGCGATGGCGACGTTCCTGCTCTACTTCCTGACCGCCGTCTGCGGGCTGTCAGGCGCGGCGGCCGGGGCTGCGCTGTCCATCACCCTGATGGTCGACTCGGTGATGGACCCGCTGATCGGCTACCTGGCCGACAACACCCGCTCGCGGTTCGGCCGGCGCCACCCCTTTCTGCTGATGGCATCCCTGCCCTTCGCCCTGATGGTGGGCGTGCTCTTCAGCCTGCCGGCTTTCGCCGGCGCGGCGATGTTCGGCGTTCTGGTAGGCGTGCTGCTGGTGCTCAGGGTCGCCCAGTCCTGCTTCTTCCTGAGCTACGGAGCGCTGGGGGCGGAGCTCTCGCGCGACTATGCCGAACGCTCCTCGATCACGGCGTTCCGGTCGATCTTCAACAGCCTGGGCCTGCTGATCGTGCTGTCGCTGGGCTATGGGGTCTACCTTAAGGGCGACGCCGCCCTGCTCGACCCGAAGGCCTACGCCGCCTACGGCTGGACCGTCGCGATCATCCTGTTCGGCTTCATGCTGGCGTGCGGCCTGGGCACGCTTCCTTTGCGCGGCCGCCTGCAGGCGAACCTGACGCAGGAGACACCCTCGCCCGGCCGGTTCCTGCGCGACGTGATCGACGCGGCCCGCAACCGAAACTTCGTCGTCCTGTTCATCGCCATCGTGATCTTCTGGATCGCGCAGGGGACGGCCAACGTCCTGAACCTGCATGCGCTGAAGTACTTCTGGCGCGCGTCGACCGACTTCCTGACCACGATCCCGCTCTGGCTGATCGGCGGTTCGCTGACCGGCGTACCGCTGGCCGCCATGGCGCTGAAGCGGTTCGAGAAGCAGCAGGTCTGCGTGGCCGGCGTCGTGCTCTATTGCGTCAACCAGGCGACGCCGGCCCTGCTGCACATCCTCGGCCTGACGCCCGAGGGCGGCGGCGGCCTGTTCGCCCTGCTGGCCGGGCAGCTGGTGCTGCAGGCCTGGGCGCTGGCGGCCATCGGCGTCAGCTTCTTCTCGATGATGCCGGACTGCGCGGACGAGCATGAGCACCTGTTCGGCCACCGTCGCGAGGCCCTGTTCTTCGCCGGCACCCAGTTCTCGACGAAGGCTGCGATCGCGCTGGGCTCCCTGATCGCCGGCGTCGCGCTGGATCTGATCCGGTTCCCGCCGGACCTGGCGGCCCTGGGACCGAACCCGGTCATCGATCCGACGACGGTCCGCTGGCTGGGCGCCATCGTCGGGCCCGGCGCGGCGCTGATCGCGGTGACCTGCGCGATCACGCTGGCGCGCTACTCGCTGACCGCGGGCCGGGTCGCGGCGATCCAGGCGGATCTCGCCAGCCGGCGGCGCTGACACAAGGAGGCCCCGGAGCGGGGCTCCGGGGCCATCTCAGGCCTGCGTCTCTGGGGGAGGCGCGGCTAGAACGGTCGTCCGACGCGCAGGCCGAACTGGCGCGGCGGAGCCATGTAGACGATACCGCCGATCGCGCCCGTGGCTCCGGTCACGTTCTGCTTGGCCGCCACGTAGGTGCGGTCGAACAGGTTCGAAGACCAAAGCATCGCCCACCAATCCTCGGCGTCGTAGCGGATCGTGGCGTTCACGACCGCACCGCCTTTCAGCAGGGTTGCGCGGTTGTGGTAGAGGTTGGCGTAGGACTTGGATCGCGCCGCGATATCGATGCGCGGGGTGATGGTCGCCCCGTCTTCCATCTGATCGACGTGAATGGTGTAGGCGACGCCGACGTTGCCGGAGAGCTTCGGCGCGAACGGCGTGGTGGTGCCGTCGAGGTCGACCGCGGTCGGACCGCCATAGACGGGCTGGAAGATGTTCTGGATGAGGCCGAACGAGCCCAGCTTGCTCTTCGAGTAGGCCACGCCGAAGTCGAGCGACCAGTCGCCGAAGCGGCCCTGGCCCCCATACTCGATCCCGTAGATCTTGCTGGTGGTCAGGGCATTGCGGAACTGCGAGACCGTGGCGAGCGCCGGGACGCCGGGTCCGGCGGCGAAGGCGAAGCCCGCCTGGTAGTTCTTGAAGGTCTGATAGTAGGCGGCCAGTTGGGTGCGCAGGTGGCCGTCCGCCAGGATGCTCTTCCAGCCGGCCTCATAGTTGATGACCGACATCTCCTTGTACTCGTCCTTCACCCCCGGCGAGCCCGCGAGGCTGAGGATGTTCTGCGACCCCGGCGTGTGGCCGCGCGAGACGAGCGCGTAGACGAACTGATTGTCCGAAGCCTCGTAGTTGAGGTTGATCTTCCAATCGACGGAGTTCTCGCTGAGCTTGGACACCGAGCCGCCTGCGGGCTCGTTGAACGGCAGGTTCAGCGCGCCGGGAAACAGCAGCGCCTCCACGTGCTGCTTGAACTCGAAGTGGGTCCAGCGGATGCCGACCTGCACCTCCAGCTTCTCAGAGAGGTCGTAGGCCGCCTGACTGAAGATGCCGATGGTCTCGTCGTTGCGTTTCCAGCTCGCCGACAGCAGCGGGCCCGTCCCGGGCAGTGTGTAGAAGACGAGGCCCGGCTGCGGGAACTGCGGGATGTCGTTGACGTAGCGCTGGAGGAAGAGGCCGGCGACCACGCGGAAGGGCCGGTCCTCGGGCGACAGGATGTCGAACTCCTGGGAGTAGTTGGTGAACTTGCCACCGCTGACGAAGCCGGACGGGGCCGGGTTGGACCCGTTCACGTCCCAGTCCGCGCGGGTCTTCACCAAACTGAAGCCGGTCAGCGACTTCAGGAGGAAGCCGTTCGCCAGCTCGTAGTTGAGGTTGAGCGAGGCGCGCACGCCCTTGTCGATGTACTGGTGCTGGCCGTTGACGATCGGGTTGCGGATATCCTCCTCGACGCCGGTGGCGCCGATGAAGCCGGTCGTGCAGTGGCAGCCGAAGTCCAGGTAGTCGTAGTCGAGCTTCAGGATCGAATCGAACTGGTCGTTCGGCTTCCAGCGGGCGCCGAGGCGGATCGAATATAGGTGGCGCTCGTCGTCGGCGCCGTTGCCGATCAGCGGGCCGTTGGCGAAGGACCCGCCGGCCTGCGGCGCGGTGCGGATCGAGTCGAAGAGGGTGTCGCGGTGCTCGGTGTGCATCGCCACGCGGATGGCGAACTGGTCGTTCACCGGCATGTTGGCGACGAGGGTGCCCTCGAAGAAGCTGTTGTTGCCGACGCCGGCCTGGGCGTCGCCGGAGAGGCCATCGCCGAGGTCCGGGTCGCGGGTGCGGATGAAGACCGCTCCGGCCGCTGCGCTCTTGCCCACGAAGGTGCCCTGAGGGCCGCGCAGCACCTCGACGCCGGCGATGTCGTAGTAGGGCGCGTTCTGGAAGTAGCCCGTCAGCGTCGGGACGCCGTCGCGGTAGATGACGACGCCGGAGGGCAGGTCGATGTCGACCTGGGCCTGGCCGATGCCACGGATGTTGAAGGTGTTGGCTGACGCGTAGTCCGAAATCTGGATGCCGGGCGCCGCGAACTGCAGGGTCGTGAGCCCGACAACCCCCTTTGCCTCGAGGGTCGCCTGGTCGAGGACGGTCGCGGAGATGGCTGTTGTCTGCAGGTTCTCCACGCGCCTTTCGGCGGTGACGACAAGCTCGCCCACGGTGTTGGCGTCCCGGTTGGCCTGGGCGAAGGCCTGCCCCGCCGCCATGCTCCCGCAGATCAATGCGAGCGCGGACACGCCCGTGCGGCTACGCCAGCTCATCGCCATGCGATCCCCCCGATATGCGTTTTCTTCCCGTGGGCTGCATGCTCAGCCTCAGAGCGATACTGGCATGTTAGAGACAAGCGCCACAAGAGGTTTTCCCGGCGTTTCCTTGACACTCCGGGGTCGCTGATATTTCAATCGCTTCGCTGGCGAACGCGGACGACGCGCTCTCTACCTGAGGTCGCAGCGCGCGAACGCGGGCGCCGTCACGGGTGAGATCGGCTCGATTCAGAGACTGCCGCCGGCGCAGTTGTTTGCTGGGACGCCGGGATGCGAGATTGCGAGAATCCTGTTGGCCACACCCCCCTCGTGTGGCCCTGCAACGAGCGGTCCCGGTAGCCCATGACACAGGCGGTCAACCCCGCGAGCATCGACCAGTCGAAGGCCGAACGCGTCTATCACGAGCTCCGCCGGCGGATCCGCGAGCTGGCGCTGCCGCCGGGCGCGCCGCTGCGCAAGGAGGAGATCGCGCTGGAGATGGGCGTCTCGCGCGCGCCGGTCTCCGAGGCGATCGCGCGGCTGGCCGACGAGGCGCTGGTGGACGTCTTCCCGCAGCACGGCAGCTTCGTGGCCCCGATCCGCGCCGAGGACGTGCGCGAGAGCCTCTTCATCCGCACGGCTCTGGAGGTCGAGGCGATCCGGCGGGTGACCCAGATGCAGGACGGCCTGGTGATGGCAGGCCTGGAGGAGAACCTGGCCGCCCAGGCCAAGGCCCTGGAGGCCGGCGAGCTCGTCAGCTTCTACGAGCTGGACGAGGCGTTCCACGCGCAGATCTTCTCGGCGCTGCAGGCTCCGCGGGCCGCCCGCCTGCTGGACGCGGCGCGCGCGCCGTTGGACCGGCCCCGGCGGCTGGGCCTGCCCGAGCAGGGACGGCCAGAGGCCACGCTGGCCGAGCACCGGCGGATGGTCGACGCGATCGCCTCCTGCGACCCGGAATTCGCGGCCGCCGCCATGCGCGCGCACCTGGCGCAGGTGAGCCGCTCGGTGGAGCGGGAACTGTCGCATATCGAAGCGGAAAAGGCCGGGCGAAGGTGATCCGGTGAAGGAGGCGGGATGGCGAAAGAGCTCCTGATCGGCATCGCCGAGGCCGGGATCATGGACACCGTGCCCGGCGAGTTCGACCTCGATACCCGCTTCCGGATGGTCAAGGAGGCCGGCGTCTTCGACTACTACGACAAGACCCCGCCGGTGCAGGACCTGCACCTCTACAAGGCCGCCGTGCAGAAGCATGGCGTGCCGATGACGGCGGGAGGCTTCTACTACTTCCTGGGCCGCGACGAGCCCTTGCTGGAATGGCACCTGCGGGTCGGCAAGGAATTCGGGACGCGAGCGCACAACGTCCAGATCATCAGCCACGACATCAACCGCCAGCCGGTGACCGACGAGCAGGTCATCGAGGTCTATCTGCGGGCCGCGGAGATCGGCGCGCAGACCGGCGTGGTCCCCTGCTTCGAGGTCCACGTGAACATGTGGTCCGAGCACTTCGGCCGCATCGCCAAGGTCGCGGAAGCCGTGGAAGCCCGGGGCGTGAAGTTCAACATGACGCTCGACCACAGCCACGTGATCTTCAAGATCGACAACCCCGAGGCCCAGGAGGTGCAGGGCATGCGGGCCGACGTCGAAGCGGGGCGGATCGTGCTGGACCCCTTCAAGCCCGGCAGCATCTGCCAGCAGTGGATCGACGCCGGCTACGTGCGCCATGCGCATGCGCGTGCTGCGGTCCCGAACGGACCGAAGAACATCTGGGAGCTGGGCGGCGACGGCAAGCCGGGCCGCGGCATCCAGTATCCCTTCATCAGGCCGAAGCCCGGCGAATGGCATTCGGACTGGGACGAGACCAGGCTCGAGCCCTGGAAGGAGGTGGTGCGCCAGTTGATGCGCCACCACGCGACCCATCCGGAGAGCGAACTGGCGACGATCTCGACCGAGTTCATCCCCTTCCCGGACTACGGCGGCGGGGCGAAGTACTCGATTTTCGAGCACAGCGTGGCCTGCGCGACGTGGCTGCGCGAGACCTGGGCGCAGATCCAGGCGGAGACCGCGCGGTCGCCGGAGGCGGTCCACTAGCGTGCAGCGGACCACGTTCACGACGCGGAGCGGCAATGTGCTGGCGTTCACGCGGCTGGGGTTCGGCGGCGCGCCGCTGGGCAACATGCACCGCGTGCTGTCGGAACCCGAGGCCGAGGGCGTGGTGGACGCGGCGTGGGACGCAGGACTGCGCTACTTCGACACCGCGCCGCTCTACGGACACGGGTTGTCGGAGCAACGGATCGGGCGGGTGCTGGCGGGCAAGTCGCGCAGCGAGTTCGTGATCTCGACGAAGGTCGGTCGGCGGCTGGAGCCGTGCGCGCCGGGCGAGGAAGGCGGCGGCATCTACAAGGGCGTGCCGCCGGTGCGCGGGGTCTATGACTACTCCTATGACGGCGTGATGCGGTCGTTCGAATCCAGCCTGGCCCGGTTGGGTCTCGGCCGGGTGGACATCCTCTACGTCCACGACATCGATGCGCGGAACCATGGCGGCCAGGGGCCGCTCGCGGCGCGGTTCGCCGAGCTCATGGACCGGGGCGGATGGCGAGCGCTCAGCGAGCTGCGGGCCGCCGGCGACGTGGCGGCGATCGGCGCCGGAGTCAACGAGTGGCAGCCCTGCGCGCGGCTCATGGAGCTGGCCGACCCGGACCTGTTCCTGCTGGCCGGGCGCTACACGCTGCTGGAGCAGGCGCCGCTGGACGGATTCTTCGAGGCCTGCCAGCGGCGCGGCGTGGGCATCGTCAATGGCGGGCCGTTCAACTCCGGGATACTGGCGCGCGGGCCGAAGGGTGACGGGTCGTTCGACTACGCCAGGGCGCCGCCGGACGTCGTCTCGCGCGTCGAAGCTCTGGACGCGGCCTGCCGGCGCGCGGGAACCTCCCTCATCGCCGCGGCCCTGCAATTTGCCGGCGCTCATCCGGCGGTGGTCTCGGTGATACCCGGGGCCCAGAGCGTGACCGAGCTGAGTTCGAACCTGTCGGCGCTGAACGCGCCGATACCCGATCGCCTATGGGAGGACCTTAAGGCGGCGGGCCTGATCCACCCGGCGGCGCCGGTTCCGGCGGAGGCGGCGGCATGCTGAGGGGAATCGATCCACTCCTCGGCCCGGACCTGCTCGCGCTGCTCCGGGCCATGGGTCACGGCGACGAGGTGGTCATCGCCGACGCCAACTTCCCCGCGGCGGCCAACGCGAAGCGGCTGGTGCGGGTCGAGGGCGCGTCGTCGCCGCGGGCCGCCAGGGCGATCCTGTCGGTGCTGCCGCTGGACGAGGCCGTACCGCAGGCCGCCTTCCGCATGGAAATCACAGGCGACGGCGAAGCCATCCCGCCGGTCGGCCTGGAGCTGGAGGCTGAGCTTCTGGCGGTGGGCTACCAGCGCGGCGTCGCCAGCCTGGAGCGGCACGCCTTCTACGCCCGCGCGCGCGAGGCCTACGGGATCGTCGCCACCGGCGAGCTCAGGTTCTGGGGCAACCTGATCCTCAAGAAGGGCGCGATCGCGCCCGAAGGCGAGGGCTGATGCGGGTCGACGCGCACCAGCACTTCTGGCGTGTGTCCCGCGGCGACTATGGCTGGCTGACGGCGGAGGCGACGCCGCGGCTTTACCGCGACTATCTTCCGGACGACCTGGCGCCGCTGCTGGGGCAGGGCCGGATCGACCGCACGGTGCTGGTGCAGGCGGCGGAGACCGTCGCCGAGACCGAGTTCCTGCTGGGGCTGGCCGAGGTGACGCCGTTCGTGGGCGGCGTCGTGGGCTGGGTGGACTTCGCCGATCCCGGCGCGCCGGACGAGATCGCGCGGCTGGCCGGGGACCCGTGCCTGAAGGGCCTGCGGCCCATGCTGCAGGACCTGGCGGATGCCGACTGGATCCTGCGCGAGGACGTGCAGCCGGCAATCCGGGCGACGGCGGCCCACGATCTGACGTTCGACGCCCTGATCAAGCCGCCACAGCTGCCCGCGATCCGGCGGCTGCTGGAACGGCACCCGGAGCTCAGGGTGGCGGTCGACCACGGGGCGAAGCCGCAGATCGCCGCCGGGGGGACCGACGGCTGGGCCGAGCACATGCGAGCGATCGGCCGTGACAGCGCGGCCCTCTGCAAGCTCTCCGGCCTGGCGACGGAGGCGGCGCCCGGCTGGACGGCCGAGACGCTGCGGCCCTACGTCGACGTTTTGCTGGAGGCGTTCGGGCCGGAGCGGCTCATGTTCGGATCCGACTGGCCGGTGCTCACCGAGAACGGCGACTACGTGGGCTGGTTGGCGGCGGCCGCGACGCTGACCGCGGAGCTGTCGGAGGCCGATCGCGCACAGGTGTTCGGCGGGACGGCCGCCCGCTTCTATGGGCTCGTCCACTGATGCAGATCGCGGCCAACGACATCTTGCCGGTCGACTGGAGAAACGCGGTCCTGGTCGGCCGCATGTGGCTGAACGGTCCGATTCCGGTCGTCTTTCGCAATGGCGACCTCTACGAGCTGTCCGACCTGGCGCCGACACTGGCGGACCTGTTCGACCTGCCCGATCCGGCGGCGGCCGTGCGGACGCACAAAGGGGTGCGGCGCGGGTCGCTGGAGTTCCGGCTTCTGGCCGGCGAGCTGCTGGCGCCCTGCGACCTGCAGGCCATCAAGGCGGCGGGCGTCACCTTCGCCGACAGCCTCGTCGAGCGGGTCATCGAGGAGCGGGCCAAGGGCGACGCGGCGGCCGCGCTGTCGCTGAGGGGGGAGCTGACCGAGGCGTTCGGCGGCCAGCTGCACAAGCTGAAGCCTGGCTCTGCCGAAGCGATGGAAGCCAAGCAGGTGCTGATCCGCGCCGGCCTCTGGTCACAGTACCTGGAGGTGGGGATCGGGCCGGACGCGGAAATCTTCACCAAGGCCCAGCCGATGTCAGCCGTGGGCTGCGGCCAGGCGATCGGGCTGCACCCGAAGTCCGAGTGGAACAATCCCGAGCCGGAGGTGGTGCTGGCGGTCTCATCGCGCGGCGACATCGTCGGCGCGACGCTGGGCAACGATGTGAACCTGCGCGACTTCGAGGGCCGCAGCGCGCTGCTGCTCTCCAAAGCCAAGGACAACAACGCGTCCTGCGCCATTGGGCCGTTCGTGCGGCTGTTCGACGAGGGCTTCACTCTCGACGACGTACGGAGCGCCGATGTGGCCCTGCGTGTCGACGGGCCGGACCAGTTCGTGGTCGAGGGCGTCAACTCCATGCGCCATATCAGCCGCGATCCAGCCGACCTCGTGGCCGCCACAATCGGGCCGGAGCATCAGTACCCGGATGGGCTGATGCTGTTCTTGGGCACCATGTTCGTGCCGACCAAGGACCGGAAGGGACCGGGCGAGGGCTTCACCCACCTGGAGGGCGACGTGGTGACCGTGTCGTCGCCGCGGCTGGGCGCCCTGATCAACCCGGTGACGACGTCCGACAAGGCGCCGCCGTGGACTTTCGGGGTGCGGGCCCTGATGGCCTCGCTCGTCCAGCGCGGCCTGATCGGCGGGGGTCAGAGAGAGCTGACGAGATGAGCCTGACCGAGAGCTACGCCAGGGGACCGAGCGAGCCGGCGCTGATCGAGCATACGATCGGAGCGGCGTTGCGCCGGGCGGCGGCGAAGTGGCCGAACGCCGAAGCGATCGTGTCCCGCCACCAGGGCGTGCGGATGACGTGGGCGGAGTTCGCGGCGAAGTCGGAGGCGATCGCGGCGGGCCTCCTGTCGCTGGGCCTGCAGCCGGGGGACCGGGTGGGCGTCTGGGGGCCGAACAGCGTGGAGTGGGCGCTGGCGCAGTTCGCCACCGCGCTGGCTGGCCTGATCCAGGTGAACATCAATCCGGCCTATCGGCTCTCGGAGGTGGAATACACGCTGCAGAAAGTGGGCGTGCGGGCGCTGATCAGCGCGGACCGGTTCAAGACCAGCGAGTACGTAGCCATGGTCGAGACCCTTGCGCCGGAGATCGCCGGGTCGAACGGCAGGCTTTCGTCAGGACGGTTGCCGAACCTGGAACGGGTGATCCAGATCGGGGGCGAAGCCAGGCCCGGCTGGATCCAGTTCGACGACCTGCCGGGGCTGGCGAACGAGGCCGACCGGCGGCGGCTGGCGCAGATCGAGCCGACGCTGGACGCGAACGATGCGATCAACATCCAGTTCACCAGCGGCACCACCGGCCTGCCGAAAGGCGCGACGCTGTCGCACCGGAACATCCTCAACAACGGCTATTTCGTGGGCCTGGCCGAAGGCCTTCGGCAAGGCGACCGGCTGTGCATCCCGGTGCCGCTCTATCATTGCTTCGGAATGGTGATGGGCAACCTCGCCTGCTGCGTCCACGGGGCGACGATGGTCTATCCGGCGGCCGGGTTCGATCCGCTCTCGGTGCTGGAGACCGTGGAGGCCGAGCGCTGCACGGTGCTCTACGGCGTGCCGACCATGTTCATCGCCGAGCTGGCGCATCCGGAGTTCGACCGCTTCGACCTGAGGACGCTACGCACAGGCATCATGGCCGGCTCGCCCTGCCCCATCGAGGCGATGAAGCAGGTCCGCGAGCGTATGCACATGACCGACGTGGGGATCGCCTACGGCATGACCGAGACATCGCCGGTCTCGACCCAGACTTCGACGGACGATCCGGTGGAGCGGCGGGTCTCGACGGTGGGCCGTGTGCAGCCGCACCTGGAGGCCAAGGTGGTCGACGCCGAGGG
>CAZBXO010000044.1:0-5702 GCA_964495645.1 uncultured Phenylobacterium sp.
GCTAGGTGAGGCGCAGCAGCGCCAGCCCCGCGGCCCCGACCACGATCCGGAACCAGCCGAACGGGGCGAAGCCGCGCCGGGTGACGATCGCCAGCATCGCCCGGATCACGGCGATCGCGACCAGGAAGGCCACCACGAAGCCCACCGCGACCAGCGGAATAGTCTCCGACGTCAGCTGGTCGCGGCTCTCCCAGGCATCGAGTACGAACGCCCCGGCCATCGTCGGGATAGCGAGGAAGAAGGAGAACTCGGCCGCCGCCCGCTTCTCCACCCGCATCAGCATCGAGCCGACGATGGTCGCGCCGGATCGCGAGACGCCGGGCAGCATGGCCAGGCACTGGAAGAAGCCGATGGCGAACGACTTCCACAGCGGCAGCCGCACCGGATCGTCGTCGGTGGGTTTCGGCGCCAGGCGGTCGATGACCAGCAGCACCACGCCGCCGACGATCAGCGAGACGCACTGCACCTCGGGGCTGTCGAACAGCACCCGCTTGATGAAGTCGTGCAGCGCCAGGCCCAGGATGACCGACGGCGCGAAGGCCACGATGATCGAGAGCGCGAAGCGCCGCGCCGCCGGGTCGCTCGGCAGGCGCACCACCTGCCCCCACAGCTTGCCGAAGTAGAGCACGACGACCGCCAGGATCGCGCCCAGCTGGATCATCACTGCGAAGGTGTCCCAGAAGCCGTCCGGCAGCCCCATCGCCTTCTTGGCCAGCAGCATCATGCCGGTCGAGGACACCGGGATGAACTCGGTCAGCCCTTCGATGACGCCCAGGATGACGGCATAGACCCAGTCGGACACGACTCACCCTCGCAGTTGCTGTGCGATCCGGATTAGCCGAGTTCGGGCTCGGGTCCCACATAGCGGGCCCGTGGGCGGATCAGCGCGTCGGACTGGCCCTGCTCGATGGCATGGGCGATCCAGCCGGCGCAGCGGGCGACCGCGAACATGGCGAACGGCGCATCGGCCGGCAGACGCAGCGCTTCACAGGCGGCGACCAGCACGAAGTCGATGTTGGGCGGCAGGCCCGCGACCGCGTGCGCCGCGTCCGAGAGGCGCGCGAGTTCGGCCGGCGGCTGGAACCGGTTCAGCAGCGCCGCGGCGCGCGGATCTCCGTCCGGATAGAGCGGGTGGCCGAAGCCGGGAAGGGCGCGGTCGTCCTGCAGTCGCCGCGCGATCGCCTCGCGCGGCCCCAGCTGGGCGGCCTCGGCGGCGAAGGCCTTCACCGCCGCCGTCGCCCCGCCATGGCGCGGACCGGAGAGGGTCGCCAGACCGGCCAACGCGCACGCGGCCAGCGATGCGCCGGTCGACGCCGCCACCCGCGCCGAGAAGGCCGAAGCGTTCAGCTCGTGGTCGGCCACCAGCACCAGTATCCGCCGGATCAGGTCCGCGCCCGGCCCGCCGGGCCCCTGGCCCCAGGCGAAGGCCAGCCGGTTGTGGATCGCCCCGCCGCCGACGTAGGCCGCCACCGCGTCGGTCAGCACATCGAGCAGGGTGGCCGCCTCCACAGCCAGCGCCAGCGGCGCGCGGCCGCGGGCCGGCGGGTCGTGGGCGGCGCGGGCGGCCAGCGCCAGGAACGCCCGCTCACGCATCGAGGCGGCCTCCGGCGGCTGCGGCCGGTCCGTGCGCTTCAGCGCCGCGCCATGGCCGCCGCGCAGCAGCCGCGCCACCGACTCCAGCGTCTCGGCCTCGGCCAGGCGGATGGCGTCGCGGCCACGGTAGTACAGCCGCCCCCCGGCCACCGTGGTGATCTCCGAGGCCAGAACCGGTTCGCCCCAATGGATGGCGCCCGCCGCGACGTCGGAGACTTTGCGGCTCCTCGCCTTGCGCTCGGCGAGCGCGGCGATGTCGGCCGCCCGATAGAGGCTGCGACGCGGATCGCGCGGGTCGGGCCGCACCTGCACGCGGCCTCGGCTCACGTAGGCGTAGAGCGTCTGTGGCCGGATCCCGAGCCGGTCGCGGGCCTCCTCGGCGACGATCCAGTCCTGCTGCGTCATATATTGATTACATTGATCAAGATTGACGCGACCATCATGGCGGGATTTCTGACCTCTACGCAAGACGAAATGGAGGTCCGAGATGTCCGATGGTCTGGAAGGCGTGGTCGCCGCCGAAACCGTGCTCTCCGAGGTGGACGGGCTCGCCGGCCGGCTGATCATCCGTGGCCGCTCGCTGGACGAGCTGGCCGGGCGCGCGCGGTTTGAGGACTTGGTGGCGCTGCTGTTCGACGGCTTCTTCGACGGTCTGCCCCGCGACGTCGCCCCGGCCTTGGCCGCCGCCCGCGCCGAGGTGTTCGCCGAGCTTGCCGCGCTCGACACCGGTCTGATCGACCGCACGCCGATCGAGGCCATGCGCGCCCTGACCGCGCGCCTGGCCGATGGCGACGACCTGGCCACCGCCCTGCGCCTGCTGGCCGCGCCGGCCGTCTTCACCGCCGCGGTGGTCCGCGCCCAGGCCGGGGAGGCGCCCGTCGCACCCGATCCGTCGCTGCGCCACGCCGCCGACATCCTGCGCATGCTGCGCGGCGAGCCGGCCGCCGAGGCCGAGGCCGACGCGCTGGACACCTACCTGGTCACCGTCAGCGACCACGGCCTCAACGCCTCGACCTTCACCGCCCGCGTGATCGCCTCGACCCACGCCGGCCTGACCTCGGCGGTGCTGGGCGGGATGAGCGCGCTGAAGGGGCCGCTGCACGGCGGCGCGCCGGGCCCGATCATTCACATGCTGGACGCCATCGGCGAGCCCGCGAACGCCCGCGCCTGGATCGAGGCCGCGCTCGACCGCGGCGATCGCCTCATGGGCTTCGGTCACCGGGTCTACAAGGTCCGCGACCCCCGGGCCGACGCGCTGAAATCAGCCGTCAAATGGCTCGACGCCCGCCAGGGCCGCCTCGAGTTCGCTGAGGCCGTGGAGGCCGCGGTGCTGGCGGTGCTGAAGGTGCGCAAGCCCGGCCGCAGCCTCGACACCAACGTGGAATTCTACACCGCGCTGCTCCTGGAGGCCCTGGCCTTCCCGCCGGACGCCTTCACCTGCGTCTTCGCCATGGGCCGCGTCGCCGGTTGGATCGCGCATGCGAAGGAACAGGTCGCCGGCGGAAGACTGATCCGCCCCGCTTCCCGCTACGTCGGACCCATGCCGCGCCGCGCGGCCTGACCCTCACGTGTCGATCGCCGCAGGCGAAGACGGGGTCATTGCCCCGAGCCGGAGGAAGGCCTCGGTGCTGACGCGGCTCGGTCTTTGGTTTCGCGAAAACCGGGATGACACGATAGGGAAAGGGGCGATGGAAGCCCGCCTCTCCCCCGCCGAAGCCGGCGCGCTCACGCGGCGCGTGACGCTGATGTCGGTCGCCACGGCGCTGGTGCTCACCGCCATCAAGGCCGTGGCATGGTGGGTCTCGGGATCGACAGCCTTGCTCGCCTCGCTGGCCGACTCCGGCCTCGACCTAGTCGCCTCGCTCGCCACCTTCGCCGCCGTCCGCTACGCAGCCGCGCCGCCCGACGCCGAGCACCGCTTCGGCCACGGCAAGGCCGAGGCGTTCGCCAGCCTCATGCAGGCCGGCCTCGTCTTCGCCTCGGCGGCGCTGGTCGCCCGCGAGGCCATCGTCGACCTCCTCGCGCCCCATCCCCTGCGCGAGGAGGGCTGGGCGATCGCGGTGATGGCGGTCTCGACGGTCCTGACGATCGGCTTGATCAGCGCCCAGACACGCGTGCTGAAGCGGACCGCCTCGGTGGCCGTATCGGGCGACCGGGCGCACTACGCCTCGGATCTGGCATCGAACCTCGTCGCGCTCGCCGGCATCGCCGCCTCGGCCTGGCTGGGCGTCAACGGCCTCGACGCGGCGGCGGCGCTGGTCATCGCAGCCCTCCTCCTCTGGGGCGCAGTCGGCGTGTTCCGCGAAGCCTCCGGACAGCTGATGGACCGCGAGCTCGACGACGACGCGCGGGCCGAGATCGTGCGCCTGGTGTCGCAGGATCCCCGCCTGACCGATGTCCACCAGCTGCGGACGCGCGCGTCCGGCCCGTACGTTCACATGCAGATGCACGTCGACCTCGATCCGCAGATGACCCTCGAGCACGCACACCAGGTGATCGTGGCGGCCGAGAAGCGGCTCCTGACGGCCTTCCCCCAAGCCGACATCATCATCCACGCCGACCCGAAGGGCCGCGCCGAGCCGCACGGCGGGGCCTTCGCCGAACAGACCCCACGGTAAACGCGCCCTTAACGTCGCGTCGCGTCTGTTGGCGGCTTCCGGATTCGCGTAAGAGCGCCGCCTGCCCCGATGAGCGTCGAACGCACCCTGCATCATTTCCCGCTGGACCCGGCCTCGCGCCTGGTGCGGCTGTCGCTGGGCGAGAAGCGCATCGTCTTCACCGAGACCCAGGTGAAGTACTGGGAGCGGCCGCGCTCGCTCACCAAGATGAACCCCTCGGGGATGATCCCGGTGCTGGTGGAGACGGCCGAAGGCGAGGCGCCGCTGGTGCTCTGCGAGAGCCGCGCGATCCTCGACCACATCGAGGAGACCGTGCCGGAGCCCGCGCTGCTGGGTCGCGACGCGCGCGAACGGGCCGAGGCCCGCCGGCTGATGACCTGGTTCGAGCGCAAGTTCGACTTCGAGGCCGGCGGCTACATTCTGCACGAGAAGATCGAGAAGCGCCTGCTGGGTCTCGGCGCCCCGGAGATCGCCAACCTGCGCCAGGGCCGCGAGGGCCTGAAGACCCATCTCGGCTACTTCGACCGCCTTCTGGAGGACCGCGAGTGGCTGGCCGGCAAGCGCCTGTCGCTCGCCGACTTCGCCGGCGCGGCGCACCTCAGCGTCATCGACTACTTCGGCGACGTGCCCTGGGGCGACTATCCCGGCGTGAAGACCTGGTACATGAAGCTGAAGTCCCGGCCGTGTTTCCGGCCGATCCTGGCGGACCGCTGGCCGGGCCTGACGCCCGCGCGGCACTATGACGACCTCGACTTCTGACACCGCCGAGCTGATCCGCGCCGAGGCGGCCCGCCTCGGCTTCGACCTCTGCCGCATCACCGACCTGGACGAGGCTTGGCCGGCCGCCGCGCGCCTGGCCGAATACGTCGCCGCCGGCCGCCATGGCGAGATGGACTGGATGGCCGAGACCGCCGCTCGCCGCGCCCACCCGAGGGCCATGTGGTCCGAGGCCCGCTCGGCCATCGTGCTCGGCATGAACTACGGCCCCGCGCACGATCCGATGGCCGTCCTCGCCGAGCCCACCAAGGCGGCGATCAGCGTCTACGCCCTGGGCGACGACTACCACGAGCTGATCAAGGGCCGGCTGAAGCAGCTGGCCGGTTGGCTGCAGGCCCGTTTCGGCGGCCAGGTGAAGGTGTTCGTCGACACCGCACCCCTCCTCGAAAAGCCGCTGGCCGAACGCGCCGGCGTCGGCTGGCAGGGCCGCCACACCAATCTCGTCAGCCGTGAGTTCGGCTCGTGGCTCTTCCTGGGATCGATCCTCACGACGTTGGACCTGCAGCCGGACTCTCCGGAGCCGATGAACTGCGGGACCTGCACGGCGTGCCTGGAGGTCTGCCCGACCGACGCTTTCCCGGCGCCGTTCCAGCTCGATGCCCGCCGCTGCATCTCCTACCTGACCATCGAGCTGAAAGGGGCCATCCCGGCCGAGTTCCGCGCGAAGCTCGGCAATCGCATCTACGGCTGCGACGACTGCCTGGCGGTCTGTCC
>CAZBXO010000044.1:5802-13567 GCA_964495645.1 uncultured Phenylobacterium sp.
CTTGCCGGTGGACCAGACGCCGTTCGGGTCCGGCGGAGCCCAGCCGGCCGTCAGCAGCGGCGAGGGATGGCCGCCGTCGAAGCGCCAGGCGCCGAGCTCCCGCGTCGCACCCGTGTCGCCGAGGTCGTTCCCGCAGATCATGCCGCGGGTGAACGGCCGGCAGTCCGGCCGCGCGGCGACGGCCGCATAGGCCGGGCCGAGGCTGCCGCGGAGCGCTACCAGCACGCGGCGTTCGCCCGGCGCCGCCGGCTGGGCCAGGGTAGGGCTGGGCCTGCAATCGCGCGGCGTCATCCGCGCCGCCCCGCTCCCGGTCACCGTGGAGCCAAGCCTGAGGGCAACCAGGGTCAGCTGCGAGATCGCCTCGCGGTCGGTCACGTCCGGGGTGCAGACGAAGGGCAGGGCGAAGTTCCAGGGCCGACCGCCCAGCGCGCGGTCGCTTGCCAGGCGGTCGGCGTAGAGCGCCACTTCCGGCAGCGCGAAGGCGTGGACGACCTCGCGGCGGACCTCGCGCACGTCGACGAACTGGACGATCACCGCCGCGGCCAGCAGCAGGGCGGCGGGCATGCGGGCGACACGCCGGTCCACCACCACCAGACTGGCCGCGGTCACCGCGTAGGTCACGGCCCAGAAGAAGCGCCCGCTGGAACGGAAGATGGTCCACCACGGCATCTGCTCGGCCAGCGGGACCCGGAACAGCGGCTGCCAGCCGAGGCGGAAGATCGGGCCGGTCGCCAGCACCGCCAGCGCGATCAGCGCCAGCACGAGCGGCCCGAACCGCAGCCACCAGCCGCTCTGCCGCTGGCCCGTCCGGACCGCGATAAGGAGGGCTGCGAAGGCCAGCAGGATCAGGCCCCCGCCCAGGTAGGCATAGCCTTCGAACGCCCCGTGGCCGCTCGGGTCGAGCACGTGGTCGAACCAGCCGCCGTTGAAGGTCTGGCCGAACAGGGTCGAGCCCTGCGGGTAGAGTGGCCCGGCCAGGTTCGTCGCAAAGTAGCCGAGGGTGGCGGCGTCGCCGAACGGGGCCTCGCCGACGCCATAGCCGAGCACCCATGCGCTCAGTCCGACCGCGCCGGCGAAGGCGGCCAGCCCCGCCGCGCCGGTGACCAGGCTGCCCGCCCGCCGCTGGGCCACGTCCGAGGCTGCCCCCGCGAGCATCAGCAGAGCGATCGGAAGGACGTGGTAGGCGTGGATGCCGGTCGCCAGCGCGCCCAGACCGACGAAAGCCGCCGCGCGGCGCCAGGTCAGGCCTTCGCGCGCCGCCCCGATGCTGAGCGCCAGTGCGCCGATCTCGAGCCAGTGAGCGGTCAGGGCCACGTGGTGGTGCCGCAGCAGCCAGACCGGCGTCAGCAGCGCCAGCAGCGCGCCGGCGAGCAGGGTCGCCAGCCGCTCAACGCCGCACGCTCGCAGCAGGGCCACCATCGCCAGCGGCTGCAGCACGTAGCTGGCGGCCAGGAACAGCGCGAGAGGGTTCACCGCCTGGCCGAGCCCAAGCGCCTTCAGCGCCAGCGTCAGCCAGGGGATCGAGTCGGTGTAGACGATCGAGGTCGCGTCGGGCGCATCCAGCGAGTGGACCACGCCCAGCGGGAAGCTCCAGGGCGCGCGGATCGCGGCCTCGAAGCCGGCCATCATGATCGCCGAGTCGCCCGGCGGGACCCGCCAGAACCCGCTCGCCGGATCCAGCAGGCCGAACCCGAGCCAGCGGTCGAACAGGAAGAGGCCCACCGCCGCGCCGATCAGGCCCGCCGCCCAGCCGACCGGGCCGAGCCGCACGCCGCCGCCGGGGCCGGCCAGGCGCGCCATGGCCCTTAGAACGCCACCGGACCGAGGTCCTTCAGCCGCGGCAGGACCTTGTCCTTGGCCGACAGCTCCGGCTCGCCGTCCAGCGGCCAGGGGATCGCCAGGTCCGGGTCGTTCCAGATGATCCCGCCCTCGGTCTGCGGGGCATACTCGCCGTCGACCTTGTAGAAGATCTCGCAATCGTCGGTCAGCGTGCAGTAGGCGTGGGCGAACCCGCGCGGCACCCAGATCTGCTCGCCGCCCTCGGCGGTCAGCGTCGCCGCCGCCCACTGGCCATGGGTCGGCGAGCCGGGCCGCACGTCCACCGCCACGTCGTAGACCGCGCCCTTCAGCACGCGCACCAGTTTGGCCTGCGCATGCGGCGCCTGCTGGAAGTGCAGGCCCCGCAGCGTTCCCTTCTTGGCCGAGAACGCCTGGTTGTCCTGCACGAACACGGGATCGAGGCCGGCGGCGGCGAACGCCTTGCGGCTCCAGGTTTCTGAGAACCAGCCCCGCGCATCGCCATGGCGCTTCGGCGTGATAAGCAGGACTTCAGGCAGGGCGAGCGGCGTGATCGTCGTCATCGGGACTCAGTTTGCAGGTGAAGCTGTCGCATGGCGCCGCGAAAGGCCGCTGACAAGGCTCCGCAGGTCACCGTCTGCGTCATCGCCTACAACTCCGGCCCCACGCTGGAGGCCTGCCTCGCCAGCCTGAACCGGCAGCGATTCCGCGACTTCGAGACGATCGTCATCGACAACGCCTCGCCCGATCCGGCCGACGCGGAAATCGCCGGACGGTTCAACATCCAGCTCGTTCGCAACGCCGAGAACCTCGGCTTCTCCGGCGCCGGAAACCAGGGCGCTCGCCTGGCCCGCGGCCGGTGGTACGCCTTGCTCAATCCCGACGCCGTCGCCGAGCGGGACTGGCTGGCTCAACTGGTGGCCGCGGCCGAGCGCCACCCGCACGTGCGCGCCTTCACCTCCAAGCAGCTTGCGGCCGACGCGCCCGGCCTGCTCGATGGCCTCGGCGACGTGATGAGCGTCTTCGGCATCCCCTACCGCGGCGGCTATCTCGCGCCCGACGACGGGACCGCCTTCGAGGGCGAGGTCTTCTCCCCCTGCGGCGCGGCGATGATGATCGACCGGGACCTCTTCCTTCGCCTTGGCGGATTCGACGAGGCCTTCTTCGCCTACGGCGAGGACGTCGACCTCGGCTATCGGCTGCAGCTGGCGGGGGAACCCACCCTGTTGGTCCCGACCGCGGTGGTCGCCCACCAGGGCTCCGCCTCGTCGGGCGGCCGCAAGAGCGAGTTCGCCGTCTTCCACGGGACCCGCAACCGCTTCTGGGTGCTGTTCAAGAACACGCCCGGGCCGCTCCTGCCCCTGGTCGTCCCCCTGCACCTTGCGGCTCTCGTCGCCATCTATCTGAAGCGCGACAACCGCCCGCACCTGCCGCTGATCTGGAAGGCGGTGATGGCCGCCCTCGCCGGCGCCCCCGCCATGCTCCGCGCCCGC
The DNA here is from genome assembly GCA_964495645.1 of uncultured Phenylobacterium sp. GTDB lineage: Bacteria > Pseudomonadota > Alphaproteobacteria > Caulobacterales > Caulobacteraceae > Phenylobacterium. The sequence goes on from CAZBXO010000044.1 coordinate 9,093, forward strand.
CGCACGATCCGCCGCACCGCCTCCCTCGGCGACATCGCCCACGCCCTGACCTGGAAGCCCCGGGACCTGTCGCTTCGGCGGCCCGTGATCAGGCCCCTTCGCGCGCCCACTCCACCAGACGGTTCATGAACGTGACGCCGCGTTCCAGCTGCGCGATCTCGACGTATTCGTCCGGCTGGTGGGCCTGGTCGATGGAGCCGGGGCCGCAGATCACCGTGGAGAAGCCGGCGCCCTGGAACTGGCCCGCTTCGGCCGCAAAGGCCACCACCCGCGGCGGGCCGTTGTCGCCTGCGAGCCGTCGCGCGAAGGCTTCGGCGATCCCGTCCGGCTCGGGCGCGAACGGCGGCACGTCGGTCTTCTTCTCGAGAGTTGCGCCGCACTCGGCGAACCGCCGCTTCAGCCGCGCGTCCAGCGCCGCGACCTCAGCTGCGAACGGCGCGATCAGCGTATCGGCGTCGAAGCCCGGGGGGCAGCGAAGGTCGAAGGTGAACGCGCACTCCCGCGCCAGGATGTTGTGCGCCGTGCCGCCGCGCACCAGGCCGATGGTCAGCGTCGGGCCCTTGGGCGTGAACGGCGAGGCCGGATCGGCCTGCGCCGCCAGCTCGGCCGCCAGCCGGTTCAGCGAGACCATCAGCTCGGCCGCCTCCATCACCGCCGAGACGCCGGCATGGGTCTGGCTGGAGTGCGCCTCCTTGCCGGTGACGACGACCTCGTAGGTGGCGATGCCCTTGTGGCCGTTGACCGCCACCATGCTGGTGGGCTCGCCCACCACCACGCAGGCCGGCGCCGGCAGTTCGCGGCGAATGACGTCGATCATCGAGGGCGCCCCCAGGCAGCCGATCTCCTCGTCGTAGGAGAAGGCCAGGTGCACCGGCCGCTGCGGGTTCGCCGCCACCAGGTCGGGCACGGCGGCCAGCGCCAGGGCCAGGAACCCCTTCATGTCGCAGGTCCCGCGCCCGTAGAGCCGCCCGTCCTTCTCGGTCAGCGTCCATGGATCCGTCGACCACGGCTGTCCGTCGATCGGCACCACGTCGGTGTGGCCAGACAGCACGATGCCGCCCTCCACAGGCGGCCCGACCGTCGCCATCAGGTTCGACTTCGATCCGTCGGCGTTGGGCACGCGCCGGTGTGGCGCGGCGTGGCCGTCGAGGTAGGCCTCCACCCACTCGATCAGCGCCAGGTTCGAGCCGCGCGAAGTGGTGTCGAAGCCGACCAGGGTGGCCAATAGGTCGCGGGCGGTGGCAAGGTCGGGCATGGCCGACAGGCATAGACCGGCCATGCGGGGCGTGGCTACATGCCTCCAACGACAAGAAGATTCCTAAGGGGAAACGACCAGTGACCGACGCCGTCCTCGAACCCGGGCGGGGGCATCCCGCGCCCCAGTTCGCCCCCGTCAGCGCCTCCTATGGGCGCTATGCGCTGACCCTGCTGGTGGCGATCTACACGGTCAACTTCCTCGACCGGCAGATCATCACGACCATCGGCGAGAGCATCAAGAACGACCTCGGCCTTACCGACACCCAGATGGGCGCGCTCGGCGGCATCTTCTTCGCCTTCGTCTACACGGTGCTGGGCATCCCGATCGCGCGGGTCGCCGACACCAAGAGCCGGCCCTGGGTGATGACCATCTCGCTGGCGGTCTGGAGCGGCTTCACCGTCCTCTCCGGCTTCGCCAAGAACTACGCGGTGCTGGCCTTCGCGCGCGCCGGCGTCGGCGTCGGAGAGGCGGGCTGCTCGCCCACGGCGCACTCGCTGCTGGCCGACTACTTCCCGGAGCACAAGCGCGCCTCGGCGCTCGCCATCTACTCGATGGGCATCTCCATCGGCACCCTGCTGGGCATGGCGATCGGAGGGATCGTGGCCGAGAACTACGGCTGGCGAACCGCCTTCCTGGTGGCCGGCGCGCCCGGCCTGGTCTTCGCGGTGATCGCCATTCTCACCCTCAAGGAGCCGCGCGACCAGCTGGCCCGCGACGCCCGCGCGGCGTCCGACGCAGCCAACCACATGCCGCTCGCCATGGTGTTCGCGACGCTGGAGAAGCGGCCGACCTTCTGGCTGTTCGCGCTCGGCGGCGCACTCACCGCCTTCGTCAGCTACGCGCACGGACAGTTCTTCACGCCCTTCTTCCTGCGCAACTATTCGCCGGAGCTGACGGCGCTGGCCGGCCAGTTCGGCATGGCGCCGGCGCCCGGCAAGCCCCCGCTCGGCTTCCTGTCGCTGGCGTTGGGCCTCTCGGCCGGCATCGGTGGGGCGCTCGGCTCCTGGATCGGCGGCGTCGTCGCCGACCGCTGGGCAGCCAAGGACATCAAGAACTACGCGCTCTTCCCGCTGATCGTGCCGTTCATCTCGACGCCGATCCTCTGGTACGCCATCGGCACCCACAACATGGCGGTCGCCCTCACGCTGCTCCTGATCCCGAACATCGCGGTCGGGGCCTGGTGGGGTCCCGTCTATGGCGGCGTGCAGACCATGGCGCCGCCGGCGATGCGGGCGCTCGCGGCCGCGGTGCTGCTGTTCGCCATCAACATCATCGGCCTCGGCGGCGGCCCGACGACGTTCGGCATCGTCACCGACATGATGACCAACCGGAACCTGGCCGGCAGCGGGCTGGACACCGAGGCCTGCCGCACCGCCATCGACGCGGCCAAGGCGACTTGCGCGGCCGCCTCGGCCAAGGGGATCAAGACCACGGTCTACCTCTCCACCGCGATCATCCCGCTGGCGATGCTGTGCTTCTTCCTCAGCCGCTTCACGATCGCCAAGGACGTGGCCCGCGCCCGCGAGGTGCCGACCGAACCGATCCCCACCGCGCGCCTGGCCGCCTACTTCTTCGTGGCCGGCGCCATGCCGGGCGCGGCCCTGGGCAACGCCTCGGTGATGTTCTTCCCGAGCCCTCCGCCCATGCTTTGGCTGCAAGGCCTGGTGATCGGCGGCGTCATCGGCGTGTTGATCGCCCTGATGGTCGCGGCGGCCGGCCGCAAGGCGCCTGCGTAGGCTCCCTCTCTTCTCCCACTTCGTGTTGGGGGAGAGGCTTCACCCCTGCAGGATGTGCCCCGGGCCCGGGAGCACGTCGATCAGCTCAATGCGGAAGATCAGCGCGCTGTTGGGCGGGATCTCGCCGCCGCCGGCGCCTTCCTTGCCGTAGCCCTGCTCGGACGGCACGTAGAGGATCCACTCGTCGCCTGGGCGCATGAGGGTGAGCGCCTCCTGCCACGCCGGGATCAGGCCCTTCAGCGGCATGGCCGCCGGCTGCCCCCGCTCGTAGGAACTATCGAAGACCTTGCCGTTCACCAGCTTGCCTTCGTAGTGGACCTTCACCTCGTCCATGATCTGCGGCCGCAGGCCGGTCGTCGGACCCGACCGCACGATCTTGTAGGCGACGCCCGACTTCAGCGTCCGCACGCCCTCTTCCTTCACCGCCTTGGCCATGAAGGCCTTGGACTCCTTGTCCATGTCGGCGGCGGCCGCCGCGGCCTTCGGATCGTCCTTGGTGTCGGCGTCGACGACGCTGCCGGACTTCTGGCAAGCGGCCACCGACAGGGCGGCCAGGGTGATCAGGGCGAGCTTGCGCATCAGACAACTCTCGGCGGGTAGCCGCGCTCGCGGAGCGCATCCATGACTTCCTGGGTGTGCTGGGCGTCGCGGGTCTCGATCATCACGTCGAACTCCGCGCCCTTCGCCGGCACGTCGAGCGCCAGGCGGTTGTGCGCCACCTCGATGATGTTGGCCCCCATCTGACCGATGGTGGCCGAGACGTTGGCCAGGAGGCCCGGCCGGTCGTCGCCGACGATGCGCAACGAGACGATCCGGCTCTCGCGCACCAGCTCTCGAGTCAGCACCGAGGCCAGGAGGCGCGTGTCGATGTTGCCGCCGGTGATCACGAGGCCGCACTTCCTGCCCTTGAACTTGTCCGGGTAGGCCAAGAGGCCCGCGAGCGATGCCGCCCCGGCCCCCTCCGCCACCGTCTTCTCGACGTTGCAGTAGAGGGCGATGCCGCGCTCGAAGTAGGGCTCCTCGACCAGCAGCACCTCGTCGATCAGCGGCCGGGCGATAGCGTAGCTGGTGGCCCCGACCTCCTTGACCGCGATGCCCTCGGCGATGGTCGAGGCGCCGTTGTTCTGGGCGGTGCGCAGCCCGCGCATCTTCGAGGTGAAGGACGGGAACATCGCCGGCTCCAGGCCCACGATGCGGATGTCCTTCTTCATGTGCTTGGCCGCCGTCGCCATGCCGGCGATCAGCCCGCCGCCGCCGATCGGGATCGGCAGCACCTCGAGGTCGGGAACTTCCTCGAGCATCTCGATGGCCACCGTCCCCTGGCCCGCCATCACATCCACGTCGTCGAACGGGTGGACGAAGGTCAGCTCCCGCTCGTCGCAGAGCTTGCGCGCCGTGGCCGAGGCGTCGTCATAGGTCTCGCCCTCGATCACCACCTCGGCGCCGTGGGCGCGGGTCTGCTGCACCTTCACGAACGGCGT
>CAZBXO010000044.1:13667-16972 GCA_964495645.1 uncultured Phenylobacterium sp.
AGCACCAGCACCCGGTGGCTGATCTCGCGGACCACCGCCAGGTCGTGGCTGATGAAGATCATCGCGAGGCCCATCTCCTTCTGGAGCTGGATCAGCAGGTCGATGATCTGGGCGCGGATCGAGACGTCGAGGGCCGAGACCGCCTCGTCGCAGATCACCAGCTTCGGCTTCAGGATCATCGCGCGCGCAATGCCCACCCGCTGGTTCTGCCCGCCCGAGAGCTCGTGCGGATAGCGGTTGATCAGCGCCGGATCGAGCTCGACCCGGGCCATCATCGCCCGCGCCTCGGCCTCCCGCGCAGCGCGGCCCAGTTCCGGGCGGTAGACCCTGAGCGGCTCGGCGATCGAATCGCCGATGGTCATCCGCGGGTCGAGGCTGGCCAGCGGGTCCTGGAAGACGATCTGCAGGTCCTTGCGCGCCGCGCGCAGCGTCTCAGCCTCCGCATGGGTGATGTCGCGGCCCATCAGGGTCACCGCGCCGGCGGTCGCCGGGATCAGGTTCAGCACCGCCCGCGCCAGCGTCGACTTGCCCGAGCCGCTCTCGCCGACCACGCCCAGCGTCTCGCCCTCGCGCACCACGAACGAGACGCCGTCCACCGCGCGCAGCACCTGCGGCCGGCCGATCAGGCCGTGGCGGATCGGGAAGTGGACCTTCACGTCGCGCCCCTCGACCAGCACCGGCGCATCGGGCGCCAGCGGCGCGATCGTCGGCCGCCCGCCGCGGTCGTCGCGGTCCAGCCGCGGGATCGCGTCCAGCAGGGCGCGCGTGTAGGCGGTCTTCGGGTCGGCAAAGATCTCGGCGACCGGGCCTTCCTCGACGTAGGCGCCGTCCTTCATCACGCAGACCCGGTCGGCCAGCCGGGCGATGACGCCCATGTCGTGGGTGATCAGCGCCAGCGCCGTGCCGGTCTCCCGCTGCAGCTCGGCCATCAGGTCGAGGATCTCGGCTTGCACCGTCACGTCCAGCGCCGTCGTCGGCTCGTCGGCGATCAGCAGTTCCGGTCCAGGCGCGAGCGCCGCCGCGATCATCACCCGCTGGCGCATGCCGCCGGAGAGCTCGTGCGGATACTGCCCCAGCCGCCGCGCCGCGTCGGGGATCCTCACCCGGTCCAGCCACTCGCGCGCCCGCGCCTTCGCCGCGTCCCCCGAAAGCCCCAGGTGCAGCCGCAGCGGCTCGGCGATCTGCTCACCGATCTTCATGTGCGGGGTCAGCGCCGTCAGCGGGTCCTGGAAGATCATGGTCATCTTCGAGCCGCGGATGCGGTTGAGGTCCCGCGGCTTCAGCCCAAGCAGCTCCTGCCCGTGCAGCTTCGCCGATCCCGCAGCCCGGCCGTTGCGGGCCAACAACCCCATCACCGCCAGGAAGGTCTGGCTCTTGCCCGACCCGCTCTCGCCGACCACGCCCAGCGTCTGGCCGCGCTCGATATCCAGCGAGACGCCGCGCACGGCGCGGACCACGCCATCGTGGGTGTCGAAATCGACGGTGAGGTTCTGCAGGGAAAGGACGGGCGCCATCGCCCTAGACCCTAGAGGGGGATTCAGGCTTTTTGAAATCGTGCCCGCCGGAACCGCCAAGCCCGCCCTCTTCCTCGACCGCGACGGGGTGCTGAACGAGGACCGCGGCTACGTCCACCGCTGGGAGGATTTCGAGTGGATCCCGGGCGCCCGGGAGGCCGTGGCCGCCTTCAACCGCGCCGGCTGGCTCGTGATCGTGGTGACCAACCAGTCCGGCGTCGGCCGCGGCTACTACTCGGAAGACGAGATGCACGCCCTCCATGCGCGCATGGATTCCGAGCTCGCCGAGGCCGGCGCGCGTATCGACGCCTGGTACTTCTGCCCCTTGCACCCCGACGCCCGGCTCGACCGCTACCGCCACCCCGACCCGCCCGGCCGCAAGCCCAACCCCGGCATGATCCTCCAGGCGCTCCAGGACTGGCCCATCGACGCGGCCGCCTCCCTCCTCATCGGCGACAAGCCCTCGGATTTGGAGGCGGCCTTGAGGGCGGGAATCCGCGGCGTGCTGTTCACGGGCGGGGACCTCAAGGCCTTCCTGGAAGCCGAAGCCCTGCTGCCGCCCTAGCGGCTCTCCATCTGCGCCAGCAACCGCTCCAGGGTCGCCAGGTCGTCCGCTTCGCCGGGCGGTTTGTCCCAGCGAATGCGGTTGATCCGCGGGAAGCGCATGGCGACGCCGCTCTTGTGCCGCGTCGAGCGCTGCAGCCCTTCGAACGCCACCTCGAACACGAGCCCGGCATGCGGCTCGGCCCGCACCGATCGCACCGGCCCGAACCGCTCGATCGTGTGATCCCGCACGAACTTGTCGATCTGCTTCAGCTCCTCGTCGGTGAAGCCGAAGTAGGCCTTGCCGACCGGCGTCAGCATCCGCTCGCCCGCCGGGCCCTCGGTCCACACTCCGAAGGTGTAGTCGGAGTAGAAGCTCGACCGCTTCCCGTGACCGCGCTGGGCGTACATCAGGACCGCGTCCACCAGGAACGGGTCGCGCTTCCACTTGAACCACGGCCCCTTCGGCCGCCCGGCCTCGTAGGCGCTGTCCCAGCGCTTGAGCATCAGCCCCTCGGCGATCTGCGGGTCGCCGGCCGGCGGCTCGGCCCGCAGCGCCGCCAGCTCCGCCCACGTCCCGAACGGCTGCAGCGGCGACAGGTCGATGCGCGGGCTGGCCTGGCGCGCCACGAACGCCTCCAGCCGCGCCCGCCGCTCGGCGAACGGCAGAGTCCGGGTGTCCTCCGGCCCCTCCGCCAGCAGGTCGTAGGCCCGGATCGCGGCCGGGTAGGCGGCCATCAGTTTCGCGTCCACCGTCTTGCGGTTCAGCCGCTGCTGCAGGTCGGCGAACGGCGCCACCCGCCCGTCGCGGATCACCAGCAGCTCCCCGTCCAGCGCCCCCTCGTCGTCCAGCGCGTCGAGGATGTCCGGGAAGGTCCGGGAGATGTCGTCGCCGGTGCGTGTGTAGAGCCGGCGCACCTTGCCTTCGTGCACCGCCTGCACGCGTATGCCGTCCCACTTCCATTCGGCCGCGTAGTCTTCCGGATCCAGCCTGGCGAAGTCGACCGCCTCGTCGATCGCCTGCGCCAGCATCGCCGGCCGGAAGCGGCCCGGATGGTCCGCCGTGGGCTTCTCCGAGCGCCCCTCCAGCCAGGCGAACAGGTCTTCGTAGGGCGGGCGCAGCGCGTGCCACAGGTCCTCGATCTCGGCCGGCTCCACACCGCCCATCTCCGCCGCCGCCCGCTTGGCCAATCGCGCCGTCAGCCCCACACGCAGCCCGCCGGTCACCAGCTTCAGCAGCGCCCAGCG
>CAZBXO010000044.1:17072-19394 GCA_964495645.1 uncultured Phenylobacterium sp.
GCGCCGTCAGCCCCACACGCAGCCCGCCGGTCACCAGCTTCAGCAGCGCCCAGCGCTCCCGCGGCGCGTCCATCGCGTCGAGCCAGCCCTCGATCAGCCGCTGCACCTCCGCCCGCGACGCCGTCTTCAGCGCATCGATCACCTCGGAGAGGTCCGGCTCGCGGTTGGCCCCCGGCCGCCGCGGCCAGACCAGCGACACGGCCTCGGCCAGGTCGCCCACATAGTCGTAGGACCACCAGAACAGCTGGGGGTCCATCCGCGCCTCGATGGCCTTGCGGATGAACGCCGGCTTGGCGGCCGAGAAGCTGAGCTCGCCGGTCAGCGCCGCCAGCGCCCAGCCGCGGTCCGGGTCCGGCGTGGCGCGCAGGTAGTCGCGGACCAGCGTCAGCTTGGCGTTGCGCGACGGCGTCAGCGCCAGACGGTCGAGCAACTCGGCAAAGGCCCGCATGCCTCAGAAGCTAGGGAGATCAGCCCTCGCCCGCCATCCCGCCGACATCCTCGCCGCGGTCGCCGTCGTTCTGGGTGGTGTCGGGGACGTCCTCCCCGGCCGGCGGCTTCAGCCCGCCGTCGACCTTGGGCAGGCCCTCGCCGGACGGCCGCGGAATCGGTCCGCCGGCCGGAATGTTGTTGGCTTCAGACATCGCGGTGCTCCTTCGACGGGAGCCAACGCAAGGTGATGCCGCGTGTTCCAGGTCCTCCCGCCCGAGGAGGGGGACGAGGACCTACAGCGCCCTATCCCTCGTCCTCGTCCTCGTAGCCCACCAGCGCCAGCGCGCGGGCCGGGATGTCGTGGAGGTGCGCCCACCTCGCCAGGGCCTCTTCCCGTCCGTGGGTGATCCAGAGTTCGCCCGGGCGCAGTTCGTCCACCGTGGCGGTCAACTCGTCCCAGTCGGCGTGGTCGCTGATCACCAGCGGCAGCTCCACGCCGCGCTGCTTGGCCCGGGCGCGGATCTGCATCCAGCCCGAGGCGAACGCGCCCACCGGGTCCGGAAACCGCCGGCTCCAGCGGTCCTGCAGCGCCGAAGGCGGGGCGATGACGATGGCGCCGGCGAAGTCGGCCTTCTTCGCGGTCGTGGCCGGCGCCAGCGGCCCCAGCGCCGCGCCGTGGCTCTCGTAGAGGGCGTTCAGCCGCTCCAGGGCGCCGTGGACGTAGATCGTCCGGTCCCAGCCCGCCTCGCGCAGCAGGCAGATGATCCGCTGCGCCTTGCCCAGCGCATAGGCGCCGATCAGGTGGCACCGCTCCGGAAACTGCGCCACCGAACGCATCAGCCGGGCGATCTCCTCCCTATCCGGCGGGTGGCGGAACACCGGCAGGCCGAACGTGGCCTCGGAGATGAAGACGTCGCACGGCACGGGCTCGAACGCCGGGCAGGTCGGGTCGCGCCGGCGCTTGTAGTCGCCCGACACCACCATGGTCAGGCCTTTCCAGCGCACCACGGCCTGCGCCGAGCCCAGCACATGGCCGGCCGGCACGAGGGTTACGTCCACCTCGTCGCGCGGGACCACCTCGCCATAGGCCGCCGCCTGGGCCGATGTCGCGAAGTCGCGCCCGTAGCGCTCGCCCATGATGTCCAGCGTCTCGCGGGTCGCCAGGACCGCCCCGTGCCCGGCCCGCGCGTGGTCCGAATGCCCGTGCGTGATCACCGCCCGCGCCACCGGCCGCACCGGATCGATGTAGAAGTCGCCGGGCGCGCAGTAGAGCCCCTCGGGCTTCGGGCAGAGCAGGTCTTGCAGCCGGATCATCGGGCCAATGTAGGGCGGCGCATTGACTTCCGCAGCGCCCGACGCTCCCCATCGCGCCCGATGAGCGACAACTACGACACCGCCCCCCTCGCCGCGCGGATGACCATGTTCGTGCCGCACGCCGCCGCGCTCGGCCTGGAGCTGGTCTCGGCCGGCAAGGGCTGTGGGACCATGAAGGTCGCCTTCCGCGACGACCTGGTCGGCGACCCGGACAGCGGCGTCATCGCCTCCGGCGTGGTGACCGCGCTCCTCGACCACACCTGCGGCCTGGCCTGCAACGCCGCCCATGACGTCCCGCAACCAATCGCCACGCTGGACCTGCGGATCGACTACATGCGCCCGGCCGCCCCCGGCGCCGGCGTGACGGCCGAGGCCATCTGCTACAAGCTCACCCGCTCGGTGGGATTCGTGCGCGCCTCCGCCTGGGACGTCGACCCGTCCGACCCGGTCGCCACCGCCCAGGCGTCGTTCATGCTGAACCCCCGAGGCTAGGCATGGACGAGCGCCTCGCCCGCCTCTCGGCTGTCCTCGACCGGTCGCCCTACGTCCGCTTCCTGGGCCTCAAGGTCGAGCTGGCCG
>CAZBXO010000044.1:19494-23825 GCA_964495645.1 uncultured Phenylobacterium sp.
GTCCTCGACCGGTCGCCCTACGTCCGCTTCCTGGGCCTCAAGGTCGAGCTGGCCGGCGACGAGATGACCACCGTCCTGCCGTTCGAGTCCAAGCTGGTCGGCAATCCCATGCTGCCCGCCCTGCACGGCGGCGTGGTCGGCGCCTTCCTGGAGATCACCGCCCTGGCCCAGCTCGGCCTCGTCCACCCGTCGGGGCGCCTGGCCAAGACCATCGATGTCCATATCGACTACCTCCGCTCGGCCCGGGCGCAGGAGACCTACGGCCGCGCCATCCTCCGCAAGGTCGGCCGCCGCGTCGCCAACGTGCAGGTCGAGGCCTGGCAGGACAGCCGCGCCCAACCGGTCGCCGGCCTCACCGGCCACTTCCTGCTGCCGCGCGACTGAGCCGCTCGTCGCGCGCACCACACCGCCTGTCGCAAGCGGCCGGACCTGTCCGAATTGTAACGAGCGCCGCTCCGGCGGACGGGCACATGTTACCGCTCAAGCGCTTGTTTTCGAAGGAACTTGGGCTCGCCCGTGCGCGTACTCGTCGGCACTCCCACCTACAACGGCCAACTCACCCTGCCGTTCGCCACGTCGCTGCTGGCGCTGCAGAAGGCGCTGGGCGACCGCATGGAGTGGGCCACGACAAGCGGCACCCTGATCGCCTTCGCCCGCAACGTCCTGGCCAGCCGGGTGCTGGAGGGCGACTACAGCCACCTCCTCTTCGTCGACTCCGACGTCAGCTTCGAGCCGGAGCTCGTGCAGCGACTCATTGATTTCGGCGAGCCGGTCGTCGGCGCGATCTACCCGCAGCGGACCATTGACCAGCAGCGGTTCTTCCAACAGGCCCGCACCCGCGAGGACCCGAACGCCGCTTGGGCGACCTCGCTCAGCTTCCCGCTGGCCCTGGAACAGCCGCCCGTCGCGCGGGGCGACTTCTACCGCGCCAAGAGCGTCCCCACCGGCCTCATGCTCATCAAGCGCGAGGCCCTCGAAAAGCTGAAGCAAGCCTACCCGGACCTCTATCGACCGGCCGCCGACAGCTACTACCAGTCCCAGGGCCTCAAGCACGTCCTGCAGGTCTTCGACCCTGTCTACGACCCCAACGGCGTCGCCATCGGCGAGGACCTGAGCTTCTGCCGCCGCTGGCGCGACGCCGGCGGCGAACTCTGGACCATCTTCGACGACACCGTCGGCCACTTCGGCCCGTTCCTCTTCCGCGCGCGGCTGTAGATCCGCCAGCGGGCGGGCCCGATTCGTCCGTCGTCCCGGAAGCCCCGCAGCATCTATCCGGCCCCAGCCGCTCAACCCTGAGGGCGCGCCTCGTAGGGCGCACCAAGGTCCGGCCCTTGGGGGAGGCCCGAAGGGCCGGAAGGGTCCCGAGGCTCACTCAGCTCGTCGGCGCCAGCGCCGCCTTCTCCCGGGCGATCCTTTCGAGCTCGGCCTGCGCCTTCGCCTCGCCGGCGCGGTCGCCCTTGTTGCGCGCCAGGATCAGCTGCTCGGAGGCCTCCATCTCACGCACCGGGATCAGGTGGCTGTCGTCGGCGCGGGCGAAGGGCTTGGTCTGAATGCGCTCCAGGATCGCCCGCTGGCGGGCCGCCTGCGGCGTGTCGCCGACCCCATAGCTGAACAGGAAGTCGCCGACCTTCTTCTTCAGCGCGGGGTCCAGGTCCTTGCGCCAGACGATCGGGTCCTCGGGGATTCGCGGGGATCGCCAGACGATCTCGATCGCCCCGAGGGTCTCCGCCGCCAGCGGCGTCTTGAGCAGCTTCAGCCGGTCGATCGAGGCGGTGTTGTTGGTCGAGGCGTCCAGCGTGCCGCGCGCCACCGCATAGAGGTTGATCTCATGATTGGCCGAGCGCACGGCCTTGAAGCAGGTCTGCGGATCGATACGCCGCGGCCCGAACAGGTACGCCATCGGGGCCAGCGTGCCGGAGGTCGACTTGGCGTCGCCCATCCCGAACAGCAGGGACTTGTCGCAGGCCAGCAGCTTGTCGAGCGTCAGGCCGGAGCCCTTCTTCACGATGAGCACGCTCTCGTAGCCGTCGACCCCGGATGGGTTCACCGAACGGGCGAACACCTGGCCGCCGGCGCGCCGCACGGCCTCCAGCCCGGACTGGTTGGTGAACCAGCCCACGTCCGTCTGCCGGAACCGCATCGCCTCGATGAGCGCGGTGTAGTTGGTGCCGTAGAAGGCCTTCACCGGCATGCCCACCGCCGCCTGCATGTCGGCGAGGAACGGGGCCCAGTCCTTCTCGGCGCTCGACTTGTTCTCGGCCGACAGGATCGAGAAGACGAGCTCGGTCTTCGGCGGTTCGGGGGCGGGGCCCGAGGCTTTGCCGCATCCGGCGATCGCCAGGACGAGGCCGAGGAGGAGGGCGCGTCGGATCATGCTCATGCCCTCTTCAGGCCGGGCTGGCCGGCTTCGACTACGAACTTTGCGAGGTCGCTGACCGGCGAAGCCGCGTCGAACGCGTTCTGAACCCCCCGGAACGTGACCGTGCAGGCCTCGGGCGTGAGCTCGACCATGCCGAACCCGCGGCGTTCCCCCTCGGCGTACTTCAGGTGCGGGTTGGTCGCCCGGCGGCGGCCGAGCGCCGCGTTGTCGCGGCCGAGCGAGCTGATCGAGCCGCCGATGAACTCGCTGGCGACCGGCCGACCCTCGAGCTCCAAGTCGCCGGCGAAGAAGCAATGGATGTCGCCGCCCAGCACCACCGGGTTCGCCACCTTCGCGTCGCGCCAGGTCTCCAGGATGCGCTGGCGGGTCTGCGGATAGCCGTCCCAGCCGTCGTTTGAGACCCGCCCGTCGTCCAGCCGCAGCTCCCCCATCAGGTACTGCTGGGCCAGGAGGTTCCAGCCGGCGCGGCTCCCGGTCAGCCGGTCGTGCAGCCAGCGCTCCTGGGGCATCCCCAGCAGCGACCGCTGGGGGTCCTGCCGCTCGGCGCAGTCGTAGGGGATCGACTTCTCGTTCGACACCGCCTCGCAGGTCCGGTGGTTGCGGTGCTGGCGCCCGTCCAGGAACTGCAGCTGCGCCAGGCGCCCCCAGTCCAGGGACCGGTAGAGCTGCATGTCCGGGCCGACCGGCCGAGTTCGCCGCCGCAGCGGCATGTTCTCGTAGAAGGCCTGGTAGCCCGCCGCCCGGCGCTTCAGGAACGTGGCGCGGTCGGCGCCCGTGCGGTCCATGTCGTCTCCGTAGTCGTTGGAGACCTCGTGGTCGTCCCAGATGGTCATCCAGGGCGCCGCGGCGTGCGACGCCTGCAGGTGTGGATCGAGCTTGTAGAGCGCATAGCGGTGGCGGTAGGACCCCAGGTCCTCGGCCCGGAAGGGCGGGTGCTTGCGCACGCCCGCGCCCGTCGCGCCCTCATAGATGTAGTCGCCGAGGAAGAGGATCAGGTCGGGGGTGTCCGCCGCCAGCTGGCGGTGCGCCGCCCAGTTGCCGGCTTCGTACTTCTGGCAGGACCCGTAGCCGATCCTGAGCGCCGTCACGCCCGCACCCCGGGCCGGCGTCGTACGCGTGCGTCCGAGTGGGCTCTCGTGCCCGCCGGCCGTGAAGCGGTACCAGTACCAGCGGTCGGGCCTGAGGCCCTGGACCTCCACGTGGACGGCGTAGCCGCCCTCCGCCGCCGCTGTCGCGGTCCCCCTGGCCGCGATGCGCTGCATCGCCTCGTCCTCGCCGATGACCCAGCCCACCTTCACCGGCCGCCCGTCCAGCCCGAAGTCGGGCTGCAGCGGCTTCGGGCCGAGCCGCGTCCAGAGCACCACGCCGTCCGCCGTCGGCTCGCCCGAAGCGACGCCCAGGGTGAACGGATCTTCGGCGATGCGGGTCTGGGCCGCGGCGTTGGTCCACGACGCTGGCGTCAGCGCCGCTCCGGCCAGGAGCGCCGCCTGGGCCAGCAGCTGCCGGCGTGACCTCTCGTCCATACGCAACCCCCCGAAGTCCTCCTGAGCCTACCGAAGGCTTGTGGCGCGCGCCATCGAAGGGTACGGCCCGCAGCCATGTTGCAGGGACTTTCCCATCAGGCGCGCGAAGCCAGGAGCTGGCCGTTCGAACAGGCGCGCCTGCTGCTTGACCGCATCACCCGCCTGCGCCTGACCGACGCCGAGCGCGACCTGGCCGCCACACTCTTCCAGCAGGGCAAGTTCGCCGATGCGGTCTCGACCCTGCCGGCGCTCGCCAAGCCCGTCGTCTTCCAGTGCGGATACGGCGCCTCGGGCCTGCCGCACCTCGGCACCTTCGGCGAGGCCACCCGGCCCACCATCGTGCGCAACGCATTCCGAGCGCTGACCGAAGACGCCATCCCGACGAAGCTGATCGTCTTCTCCGACGACATGGATGGCCTGCGGAAGAT
>CAZBXO010000045.1:0-23764 GCA_964495645.1 uncultured Phenylobacterium sp.
GCGTGGCGATCGTCGCCATGGAGCGGGGCGGCTCGAACCCAAACGGCCCTGACGCTTACGCCTGGCGTCCGCTGCTCAGCCTCTACGGCGCGCAAGGCGACGTGATCGCCGCCGGCGTGCCGCTCTCCGGCAACGCGCCGGGGGTGAACGTGCTATCCGACGGGCGGCTCGAGGTCACCTGGACCGATGGATCGATCCGGCACCGGCTGGACATCGATCCGCGCAGCCCGCCGGACCTTTCAACGCCTGACGTCCCGAGCTTCACCCTGATCGATGACCAGGGTCCCTCGACGGGCCTCATCCCGGCCGGCGGACGCACCACGGACGCCACCCCCGTCGCGCGCGTGGCAGTCACCGAGGTGGGCTGGCTGTCGGTCACGGAGACTTTGGGCGGGTCGTCGGAGCCGCAATATCGCGGTGGCGTGGCGGTGACTGCCGCCGATCTCGCGCGCGGCTATGTCGACGTCTTGCTGGCGCAGGCCCTGACGGGCGCCGGGGCCTACCCAGAGACGTTCTGGGTTCGGTTCAAGGACGCCAACGGCGTGACGAGCGAGGCGGCGTCACGCTCGATCGTCGTCGATCCGTCGGCGGAGATCTGGTCGGTGACGGACGACGTCGGTCCGCAGACCGGCGCCGTCGCGCGCGGCGGGACCACGGACGACGCGACGCCCACCGTGCGGGTGGGGCTGGAGAGCAGCGGTCTGCACGCCGGCGACACCCTCGCCGTGCGCGATGCCGGCGGCCAGGTGGGCAGTGTGGTGCTGAGCGCGGCCGACCTCTCGCGCGGCTACGCCGACGTCACGACGGGCCCGCTGGCGGACGGGACGCACGACCTGCGCGCCGGCTCCTCGTCGCTGCCGGCGTTCACGATCGTGGTCCAGGCGGCCGACGGCCCGTCCGGCGGCGGCGGTGCGTCCGAGCCGGACTTCGCGACAGCGCGCGCCAACATCCTGCGCCCGGGCTCGCCGTCGGCGACCGCCGAGAAGGTGGCGGCAGGGCAGATGTCCGGCTGGGCGGCGGTCGACGCCCTGGTGGATGAGGCGGCTTCGACGACCGCCGTCGCGACGCTGTCGTATGCATTCTTCACCGGTCGGACGCCGTCGTCCGCCGGGCTGGACTACCTGGTCTCGCCCATGGGGCCCAATCCCAACAACCTCAACTCGGCCTACTACCAGGGCTTCAACATCGAGAACCGCTACATCAACTTCGCGGTCAACCTGGGGAAGATGGGCGAGGGGGCGGCCGCGTTCGCCTCGGCCTACGGTGGGCTGACTCTCTTCGAGGCCACCCGCACGGCCTACGGTGAGATTTTCGGCGCCGCGCCCAGCGACACCAAGCTGCACGACCTGCTCGACGCCAGGATCACCCTCGGCGGCGCGACGATGACGCGCGCGGACTACTTCAACGTCTACGGCCAGGACGGGCCCGACGGGATCGGGACCAAGGCGGCGATGGTGGGCTGGCTGCTGGCCGAGGCGGAGAAGGCGGAGCTGGGCGTCTACGCCCACGTGAACGACGCCTACCTG
The DNA here is from genome assembly GCA_964495645.1 of uncultured Phenylobacterium sp. Taxonomy (GTDB): domain Bacteria; phylum Pseudomonadota; class Alphaproteobacteria; order Caulobacterales; family Caulobacteraceae; genus Phenylobacterium. The sequence goes on from CAZBXO010000045.1 coordinate 1,527, forward strand.
CACGATCTGGCCGACGGCGCGGCCTACAACATCGATATCGTCGGGACGTACAACCGGCCGGACTACGCCTACCATCCGGGCTGAGGCGGCTCAAAGAAGAGGGCGCCGGCTGCTCGGCCGGCGCCCTTAGGCGACAGAAGCTCGGGGTGAGCTGCTGGGAGACGTCGTTACTGCTTGGCCAGGACCGGACCGCCGGCCTTGGCGAGGACCTTCGCGTTGCACGAGGCCAGGCTGGCTTCGTCGAACGACTTGCGGCTCTCGAAGGCGGTGATGACGCCTACCTTGGCGGCGACGCCCTTGCAGGCTTCTTCGGAGTAGGTCTGGGTGCTGCTGGCTTGGGCCACGCAGGCGGAGCCTTCGCAGGTGAAGACCGCGCCGCCGGCGATGACCTTGGTCTTCGCGGCCACCGGAGCGGCCAGCTTGGCGGTGACGAGGTCCGCGGCGAAGGCGCCGCCGGCCAGGGTGAGGGTGGAGACGGCCGCGCAGGCAGCCGCGATCGAACGGAGCTTCATGAAAGCCCTCCGGCGTTACTGGGGGAGGAACAGCTGCCAGGGACCCGGCAGCCGGCATGCCGCCGCGTGGATCGCTTCGGGTATCCCCTCCCTCGGCGCACGGCGAACTAAGCAGCGCTAAGTTAGCAGCGTTAGGATTCGGGCGCCAACCCGGTTTTTCGCAATCTGGCTATGCGGATTTGCAGAGGCGCTCTGCGGATCCGACCGCGCCGTCGGCGGCGACTACCATCTTCAGTCGTCCCGCGGTCCCGCACGGCGATCCGGAGGACGACGAATAGGAAGGCTATTTCGCGGCCTTCTCGGCGGCGGCGATGGCGGCGTCGAGGTCTTCGATGGGGTGGTAGCCCGGCTCCAGCTTCTGGCCGTTGACCACGAAGGTGGGGGTGGAATCGACGCCGTCCTTGCGGTTGTGGCGCTCGACGCGGTCGTTGAGGGCCTGGATGGCGGCCTTATCCTCGACGCACTTGTTGAACTGGTCCTCGGTCATGCCGACCGACTTGGCGATCGCCAGCAAGACGCCCCGCGGGTCGTTGAAGGCCTCGGCCTGGCTCTTGTAGATGGCGTCGGTGACTGCGAAGTACTTGTCCTTGCCGGCGCAGCGGGCCAGCAGGAAGCCGTTGGCGGCCACCGCGATCTCGGCGCCGGCGCCCACCAGCATTTCCTTGGAGACGAACTTCACGCGGCCGGTGTCGACGTACTTGGACTTGAACGTCGGCCAGACGTCCTCGTACCAGCGCGCGCAGATCGGGCAGCCGACCGAGGCGTACTCGGCGACCGTGACCTTGGCGGTCTCGCTCCCCATGACCATGTCGTCCGGCAGCGCCGAGGACGTTCCCCCGCCGCCCGAGCAGGCGGCGACGAGCAGCGAGAGAGCGAGCGCGAGGCCAACGCGGCGGTTCAACATGGAGCGGGTCCTGTGGATGACAGCCTGCGAGGGCTAGCGAGGATGGAGCCCGTTGCCAATCCCCTGCCCGCGCTTGTTCATATCTCATCAACCTTGTTGGGCGTTCCGTCTCCATGCGCTAAGGGCGGTCCCGGGCGGGGCGGCCCGGACTTGAGGTAGACGGAACACATGGCCAATGCCCAGCCGCCGGGCCCGGGCCGGCGCGGTCCGCCGCAGCCGCGCGGGCGCCGCACGCCGCTGCAGGCGCTGATCTACTGGACGCTGGTGTTGGGCGTCTGGGGGCTGATCTTCCTGGTCGCCTTCTTCGCCGTGTTCGCCGTCGACCTGCCGGATACGTCCAGTCTCGACGACGTGAAGCGCCAGCCGTCGGTCTCCTACCTGGACCGCTCCGGCGCGCTGATCGCGGTGCGCGGCAGCCAGTACGCGCCGCCCGTCGACCTGGACCGCCTGCCGCCCTACGTGCCCAAGGCGTTCATCGCCGTCGAGGACCGCTGGTTCAACTGGCACTTCGGCTTCAACCCGTGGGGCATCGCGCGCAGCCAGATCTACAACTGGACACACGACGGCGGGCCGCTCCGGGGCGGCTCGACCATCACCCAGCAGCTGGCCAGGAACCTGTTCCTGACGCCCAATCAGACCTACCGGCGCAAGGCCCAGGAGCTGGTGCTGGCCCTGTGGCTCGAGGCGCGGTTCTCAAAGAAGCAGATCCTCGAGCTCTACCTGAACCGGGTCTACTTCGGCGCCGGCGCCTACGGCATCGAAGCCGCCTCGCAGCGCTACTTCGGCAAGCCCGCTGCGAAGCTCTCGCTCGGCGAGGCGGCCTTGCTGGCGGCGACCATGAAGGGTCCGTCGCGCTACTCGCCGGTGGCGGCCACCGACCGGGCGGCGCGGCGCGCGACCGTCGTGCTCGCCGAGATGGTCGAGGCGGGCTTCATCACCCCCGCCGAGCGCGACGAGGCGTTCAGGACCAAGGTGCGGGTGAACCCTGTGCTGGCCAACCAGCGCGCGCAGTATTTCACCGACTGGGTGGACGACCAGGTCCGCGCCCTGGTCGGCGAGCCCACCGAGGACCTGGTGGTGGAGACGACGCTGGACCTGCCGCTGCAGGCCGCCGCTGAGCATGCGGTGCAGCAGGGCGTGGCGGCGGCCGACGCTCAAGGGGTGGAACAGGGCGCGCTGGTCTCGATCGACGGCGAGGGCCGCATCCGCGCCTACGTGGGCGGCACGAACTATCTTCAGACCCAGTTCGATCGGGCGACGATGGCCAGGCGGCAGGCGGGCTCCGCCTTCAAGCCGTTCGTCTACCTCACCGCGATGGAAGCGGGCCGCACGCCGCAGACGCCGGTGATCGACGAGCCCATCCGCATCGGCAACTGGGAGCCGCGCAACTACACGGGCGAGTACCTCGGCCCGATCACCATCGGAAAGGCGCTGGAGCAGTCGGTGAACACCGTGGCCGCACGGCTGGCCAACGAGGTGGGCACCGCCAACGTCGCCGCGAGCGCACGCCGGCTGGGCATCACCTCGCCGATCCAGCTGGACCCTTCGATGGCGTTGGGGGCGGTGGAGGTGAGCCCGCTGGAGATGGCCCAGGCCTATGCGCCGTTCGCCAATGGCGGGTTCCTGGCCAAGGGCTACGGCATCGAGCGGATCCGCACCGCGACGGGGCGGGTGCTCTACGACCACGGGGTCGACCGCGCGCCGCGGGCGCCGATCATCGGCCAGCCGGCGCTGGCCTACATGGTGCAGATGATGCGCCGGGTGATCGCCGCCGGCACCGGGACGCGGGCCGGGGTGAAAGGCTACGACCTCGCCGGCAAGACGGGCACGACCAGCGACTACCGCGACGCCTGGTTCGTCGGTTACACCGGCGGCTTCGTGACCGCGGTCTGGGTCGGCAAGGACGACAACAAGCCGATGCGTCGGGTCACCGGCGGCGGCGTTCCGGCCGGTATCTGGCACGACTACATGACCGCCGCCCTGCCGCGGCTGGCGGTGCAGCCGATCCCGGGCGGCGACGTGGAGTTCCTGCCGCCGGAGCAGCCGGGGCCGCTCGACCAGATCCTGGAAGGCGTCGGCGACCTCATCCGCGGCAAGGACCGCGACCCGCCCTCCGAATTCGACGACCCGCCGCCGAGGCCGCGCGAACGCGAACGGCGAAGGGACGAGGCGCCGTTCTAGCCTCTCCGTCGTCATTCCCCGGATCAGCCTCCGGCTGACCGTGGGATGACGAGGAGGGCTAGCGGCCCACCGCGTGCAACCCCGCGCCGTGTTCGCGGAGCCAGGCGCGGTGGGGGCGTTCGTCGCCGACGAGGGCGCGGACGTGGGCCCAGAATCGGGGGCCGTGGTTGAGCTCGCGCAGGTGGGCGCACTCGTGGGCGGCGACGTAGTCGGCGACGGCGAACGGCGCCAGCGCCAGGCGCCAGGAGTAGCGGATCGAGCCGGCGGTCCCGCGCGGCCCGGGCTTGCAAGACCCCCAGCGCGACCTGGCGTCGGCGACGGTGACCTTCGGCATCGGCGCGTCCAGGGCCGCGGCATAGTGGGCGGTGCGCTCGGTCAACAGGGCGAGCGCGCGGCGCTTGAGGATAAGGACCACGGCGCGGGCGAAGCCTTCGCCGTCGCCCATCGCCTCGATGCGCGGCGTGGAGCCGTCGGCAGGGTCGATCCAGCGGGCGCGGCCGGCGCCGGCCTCCAGGCGCACGGGCTCTCCGAACACCTCGATGAGCTGGCCGGGCGCGAACGGCGCGGCGGGCGGGAGCTCGGCCATCCGTTCGGCGATCCAGGGCGCGCGGTCGCGAGCGAAGGCGGCGGCCTCGGACAGCCGGCGCGGGCTGGGGGCCGTGGCGACGATCTCGCGTCGCGTGCGGTCGAGGCGCAGCGAGACCCGGCGGGCGCGGCGGTTGACCTTCAGGCGCACCGAAGCCCCGGCGATCTCCAGCCGGTCACCGTCGCTGAAGCTGCGGCCGAAGGGGCTCATGCCCGGAATCTAGGCTGCGCCGCGGTCCTTGACCAAGACCTGGTCCGTGCGGCGGATGAACTCGCGGACGCGGGGGTAGATCTCCTCGCGGAACCGCTTGCCGTTGAAGACGCCGTAGTGGCCGACGTGCGGCTGCACGTAGTCCTCCTTGAGCTCGGGCGGCAGGCCCAGGCAGAGGTAGTGGGCCGCCTGGGTCTGGCCGATGCCGGAGATGTCGTCGTTCTCGCCCTCGACGGTCATCAGGCCGATGTCGGTGATCCGCTCGGGGCGCACCTTGCGGCCGCGGTGGACCAGATCGCCCTTGGGCAGCAGGTGGCGCTGGAACACCACATCGACGGTCTGGAGGTAGAATTCCTCCGTCAGGTCGAGGACCGAGAGGTACTCGTCGTAGAACTCCAGGTGCTTGTCGGCCGAGTCCCCGTCGCCCTGCATCAGGTGGCTGAGGTAGCGCCGGTGGGCCTCCTGGTGCTTCTCGAGGTTCATCGACATGAAGCTCGCGAGCTGCACGAAGCCCGGATAGACGCGCCGGCCCACGCCCGGATAGGGCGGCGGCACGTCGTAGATCATGTTGGACTCGAACCAGGCGAACGGCCGCTCCTCGGCCAGCTTGTTGGTCACCGTCGGCGAGAGGCGCGCGTCGATCGGCGAGCCCATGAAGGTCATCGAGGCCGGGCGGCTGCCGTCGTGGTCCTCCGAGAGCAGGGAGGCGGCGGCCAGCGTCGGCGGGCCGGGCTGGCAGACGGCGACCACGTGCGGCCGTGGCCCCAGCTGGCGCAGCATCTCGATCACGTGGTCGATGTAGTCGTGGAAGTCGAAGCGGCCCTCGACCATCGGCACGTCGCGGGCGTTGGTCCACTCGGTGATGAACACCTCGTGGTCCTGCAGGAAGGCCTGCACGGTGCCGCGCAGCAGGGTTGCGTAGTGACCGCTGAGGGGGGCCACGATCAGGACCGCCGGCTCCAGCTCACGGCGGCCGGCGCGGCGCAGGTCGCTCATGTCGCGCACGAAGTGGGTGAGCTTGCACCAGGGCGAGGACCAGACTTCGGTGGCGCGGACCCGGACCGGCTTGCCGTCGATCTCGATGGTGTCGATGCCCCAGCCCGGCTTGCCGTAGCGGCGGGTCAGGTTCGTGAAGAGGTCGGAGACGGCGTAGACCTGCCGCGCCATCTCGGTGTCGGCCGCCGGATTGAGCGGCGAGCTCCAGAAGGCGCGCGAGGCCATCGCGGCGAGGCGCCAGGGCGTCGAGGCGTAGTAGCCGGCTTCGTACAGCGTGTAGAGCATCTCGCCCCCACTATGGTGCGCCGCAGCATAACTTGTGAAGTGTTAATCGGCTCCAACAAGCTACGCCTTGGGGTCGCGGCCAGATGCTAGCAGCTGGTGGCGTTCGGTCCGGCGGCCATGGCGGTGCGGATCTTGGCGGCGGTCTCGGCGGGGGTGAGCTCGTAGGGCAGGACGCAGGCGAAGCGACCCTTGGGCGTCATCAGGTAGGCGTAGGCCGCGTGGGAGACGTCGTAGTCGGCGCCGGGCCTGGTCTCCGGGAGCCGGTAGTAGGCGTGGTAGGCCCTGGCCGCGGCGTCCACCTGGGCCGGCGTGCCGGTCAGGCCCACGATCCGCTTCGGGAACGAGGGATTGGAGACGTAGGCCTTCACCTGGGCGACGGTATCGCGCGCCGGGTCCACCGAGACGAAGACGGTCTGGAAGTCCGCAGCCTTGGCGCCCAGCATCGGCTCCACCTCGGCCAGTTCAAAGAGGGTGGTGGGGCAGACGTCGGGGCAGTGGGTGTAGCCGAAGAACACCGCGCTCCACTTGCCCTTCAGCAGGGACTGGTCGACGGTGCGGCCGGTCTGGTCGACCAGTTGGAACGGCCCGCCGACGGTGGCTGTTTCCTTCTGGCCCAGGATGCCACGCCGGACGGCCAGTCCCGTCAGGACGGCGAGCGCCACTGCGAGGACGGCGATGAGCGCCAGGATGCGCCTGGACATGAGCCTTTCCCTTCGATCTGGGGGGCGCCCGTGCGGGTGATGGGGCTGCGCACACCCGCCCGGCCGGTGGACCTCGATAGGACCCCCACTTCCGGCGCGCAAGGCATGTGGGACGAGGCGCAGGTGCGCCACAGCCACCTGCGGGTGCGCACGCTGGTGACGCTCCGCTGGCTGCTGGTCGGCGGCGCGGCCGCGCTGCTGATGGTGATGGGCTTCGTGCTGCACTATCGCGCGCCCTACGGCGCCTGCGCCGCGGTGATCGGGGCGCTGGCCTGGCTGAATCTGCTGACCGGGGTCGCCTCGCCGATGCAGCGGGTGATGGGGGACCGCGAGGCGACCCTGCAACTGGGCGCCGACGTCATGCTGATGGCGGGCCTCGTCGGGCTGATCGGCGGGACGGCGAATCCGTTCGTCATCCTGCTGCTGGTGCCGGTGACCCTGGCCGCGGCGACCCTGCCTTTGCGGCCCGTCCTCCTGCTGGCGTTGCTGGCCAGTGGGCTGACCCTGGCGCTCACCGTCGTCTCCCTGCCCTACCCGGCAGTGACACCGCAGCCACGGTTGACGATGGAGTACCGGTTCGCCGCCGCCGCAGCGGTTTGCGCGGGGATCGCCCTGGTGGCGGCCTATGTGCGCCAGTCGGCGGCGGAGGCGGCGCGGATGGCGCTCGCGCTCGACGTCACCCAGACGGTGCTGGCGCGCGAGCAGCGGCTCTCGGCCCTCGGCGCCCTGGCGGCCGCGGCGGCGCACGAGCTCGGCACGCCGCTCGCCACCATCGCCATCGTCGCCAAGGAGATGGCGCGCGAGGCGCAGACCGCGCAGGTGAAGGAGGACGCCGAGCTCCTGATGGCGCAGGCCGAGCGGTGCCGCGAAATCCTGAAGCGGCTGTCCGAGACGCCGGACCAGGCCACCGACGAGGTGCACGAGCGCTTGTCCCTGCGCCAGCTCCTGGGCGAGGTGCTGGAGCCGCACGTGAGCGTCCAGGGCGTGCGCGTCGAGGCGATCGTCACCGGCGCCAAGGGGGTGAAGCAGCCCGAGATCCGCCGGCTGCCCGAGATCCTGCACGCCTTCACCACCTTCGTGGAGAACGCCGTCGACTTCGCGGCCTCCGAGGTGCTGGTCACCGCGCGCTTCGATGCGGACTCGATCGCCATGGAGGTGCGCGACGACGGGCCGGGCTTCTCGCCGGACATCCTGGCGAAACTGGGCGAGCCCTATGTGACCAGTCGCGCCGGCGTGGCCGGCGGGCGCACGGGGCACGTCGGCATGGGTCTGGGGTTCTTTATCGCGAAGACACTTTTGGAACGCACCGGCGCCCAAGTTCAGTTCCACAACGCCAAGCCCCACGGCGCCGTCGTCTCGGCGCGCTGGCCTCGCGCGACAGTTGAAGTCGCATGACCCATGCAGCCGAGCTTGCCATTGTGCGTTTAGGTGCGACATGCTGCCGCAGGGGGTACGCCAAGGAGGCCCGACCGGGGACCCGTGTATGACCGACCTCTCCAGTGAAGTTTCCGCTCTCAACGACAAGACGCTGCTCGTGCTGGACGACGATGCCCCGCTGCGCACGCGTCTCGGTCGGGCGCTCGAGCAGCGCGGGTTCGAGCCGACCCTGGTCGGCAGCGTCCAGGAAGCGATCGCCGCCGTGCGCACGCACCCGCCGGCCTTCGCCGTGCTGGACATGCGCCTCGAGGACGGCTCGGGGCTGAAGGTGGTGGAGGCGGTCCGCGACGCCCGCCCCGACGCCAAGATCATCATGCTCACCGGCTACGGCAACATCGCCACCGCCGTGCAGGCCGTGAAGGCCGGGGCGGTCGACTACCTCTCCAAGCCCGCCGACGCCGACGATGTGGCCCGGGCGCTTCTGGCCAAGGGCGATGCCGCCCCGGCGCCGCCCGAGAACCCGATGAGCGCCGACCGTGTGCGCTGGGAGCACATCCAGCGCGTCTACGAACTCTGCAACCACAACGTCTCGGAGACCGCCCGGCGTTTGAACATGCACCGCCGCACCCTGCAGCGGATCCTGGCCAAGCGGGCGCCGCGGTAGGAGTACACCACGTCCGTCATCCCACGGTCGCCCGCAGGGCGATCCGGGTGACCCAAGCCGACTCTGAGCGGTTCGGACTCAGTTTGGGTCCCATGGACCAGCCTTCGGCTGACCGTGGGATGACGGCTATCCGTTGAGGGTCTCGTACAGATCCGCCCTGGTCGGGGAAGGGGATGTCGTTGGCGACACCGACGTACAGCGTCCCGTAAGGCGCGCTGGCCATGATGTAGGCTTAGCCGCTCACAGCTCCGTCGCGGCGACCCCGGCGGCCCGCATCGCGGCCAGACGTGCGAACGCCAGGGTCAGAGCCTTCCGCCGCGCGCCCACCAACGGCGTGACGGGCGCCTCGCGCAGGATGGCGCCGCCGAAGCCGTCGGCGACGATCAGGCCGGGCTCTTCGGGCAGGATCTCGCGGGGGAACTCCGGCGCGACGGCGAAGGCGAAGGCGTCGCAAAAGGGCTGGTACTCATGCCACTTCTGGTCGGTGCGGAAGTCGAGGGCGCCCGACTTCACCTCGACGATGAAGATCTCGCCCTTCGGCCCGATCGCCATCAGGTCGGCGCGCCGTCCGTTGGGCAGGGTCACCTCCGCCAGCGGCGCATAGCCGAGCGCGGTCAGGAACCGCGCCGCGCCGCGGGTCACCGCGGCGGTGGTCTCCGGCCGGGAGACGGTGACGATGGTCACAGTGGCGTCCACACGGTCATTTTGTTCCGCCTTCGTTCGAGGCGCAAGCTCGCGCAACCCGAATGACCGTTGATGCGTTCAGCGAATGTCGACCAGCCGACGGATAGTCATGTCAGAAGCCTATCGCCGCAAAGCCGAGCAGCTGCTCCGCCTGGCCTCGCAGGAGGTCAACATGAAGACGCGCGGCCAGCTCATCGACGAGGCCATGCACTGGCACAACCTGGCCATAGACGCCCGGGACCACGAGGATGGCCGGCTCAACGACAACGATGACGGCGAGGCCGCCGAGGCCCAGGGCTGATCAGTCGCCCGCGGGCGCCGGGAACTCAAGCCGCGCGGTGTCGAAGCCGAGCTGCTTCACACGCGCCAGCGCCTGAGCGCGGATCAGGGACGGCAGGGTCGGACGCTGCGACATCAGCCACAGGTACTTGCCGTTGGCCGTGGCCAGAATCAGCCAGCCCTGCTCGAGGCTGTGGTCGAGAACCCGGTAGTCCTGGCTCACCAAGCCGCCGAAGAAGGTCATCCGGAAGCGGGTGTTGGAGCCCGGGTCGGCCACGGTGGCCTTGGCCTTCCACTGCTTGACCGGGCCGCTTGGCGAGCCGCGGTGACAGCTCTGCACCACGGCGAAGCCGTGCGGAGCGGCCTTCCAGTCCGAGGCGGCGGCGGCGCAGTCGTCCTGCAGGGCGTTGGGGACGCGGGCCACCTCGTACCAGCGGCCCATCATCCTGTGCAGCTCCAGCTTCCCGGCGGCCGGAGCCCCGGCGGCGAACGCAGGCGTCGCGAACAGGAACGCGGTCGCGGCGGCAAGAAGCAGGCGCTGAATCATGTTGCAGTGCAATACCGGCGATTGTTGAAGATTTGAAAGCGCCCCGCCCCGAAGGGCGGCGCTACATACGGACGCAGGCCAAGGTTGGCAACCGCCGGCTGAACGGGGGATGAAGGGCGCTTTCGCGAAGCGCCAGGAACTGCGTCTATTCCGCGGCGACGGGGACGCGGGCGCGGTCCTTGAAGTTGATTTCCTGCAGGTAGCGGATGCCGTCCTCGGCGATGTCGTCGCCGATCATCCGGTCCCCCTCGCCGGCCAACTCCTCCAGGTCGACATAGGCCGCGTAGAAAGCCCGCGTCCGCTCGGTGATCAGGCCGGCCTTCAGCAGGGTCTTGATCAGCACCCGGAAGACGTTGGTGTCGCTCTTGATCCGCTTGTTGGGATCGCGGGCCTTTTGGCGGGCGACGATGTCCTCCATCACGCGGCCGGGATCCATCCCGAAGCGGCCGAAGAGGTCGGCCATCTGGTCGGGGGCGCCGCGGTCGAAGAACAGCTTCTGGGCGCAGTGGGCGGTCCAGTCCTCGACGATCGCGCGCTCCGCGGCGGAGAGCTCGGGGACCGTGCGGTCGGCCCAGATCTTCCCGAACTTGTGGTGGAAGGCTTCGTCGGTCATCACCAGCTGGAACAGCTTCCGGGCCAGCGGATCGCGGTTGTAGCGATAGCCGTGGCTGAAGGCGCCCATGGCCAGGCCCTCCACCAGCATCTGCATCCCGACGATCTTCTTGTAGACCTCCGGCGCCTCGATGATCTCGATCAGCAGCGCCTTCAGCGCCGCGCCGCACTCGACAGGCCGGCCCCATCGGGCCTTCACGTAGCGGGCGAAGGCGGTGACGTGGCGGGCTTCCTCGCGGGTCTGGTTGGCCGCGTACTCCTGGGCGCCCTGGTCCTTGAGGACGTGGCAGAGCGACGCCGACAGGTTCAGCGCCCCCTGCTCGCCGTGCAGGATCGAGGAGAAGTTGCGCAGCTGCAGGTGGTTGATGAAGCCGATGCGGGCCTTGGGGTCCTTCAGGCTCTCGTCGACGTAGGGCAGGCGGAAGAAGCCCACCTGGTCCTCGGGCATCAGCGCCTCGTTCTCGAGGTCGAACGGCTCGGAGAAGTCGATGTAGGTCGGGTCCAGCGGATCCCAGAAGTGGTCGTGGGTGGCCGAGATGATCTTGTCGAAGGCGGTCGAACGCTGCCCGTAGCGGTCCAGCTCCAGCATCGACTCGAAATCGTCCGGCGCGACGGCGCCGTACATGACGTCCTTGGTGATGTTGCCGTCGGCCATGGCGCGCTCTCCGCTCACCTGATCACCGTTCAGGGTGCGCTTGTTGACGTAAGGGCGTCAACGCAAAGCCCTCTCCCAACCCTCTCCCCCTCCGTGCTGCGCACGGGGGGAGAGGGCTATTGATCCCGGCGTCAGCGGTCGGATGTCGACTGCGGGCTGCCCTTCTTCAACGTCGGTGAATCCAGGTCGAGATCCTTTGCGGGGACGAGTTCGAGGTTGGGGAGCTTGCCTTTCAGGCTGTCCGCAAAGGCCTTGGCGTCGCCGGCGATGACGACGCTGGACTGGGCCGGGTCCAGGACACGGCGCGCGAACGACTGCACCTGCCCAGCGTCCACCGCCTCGACCTTGCCGGTGTAGCGGGTCAGCTCCTCCAGCGGGATGTCGTAGAGGGCGAGGTTGCCGAGGATGTCGGCGAGGCCCCCGGACGTGGCGAGTTCGCGGCCGTAGCTTCCCACCAGCACGGACTTGCGCGCTTTGAGCTCCTCAGCGCCGGCGGGCTCGGCCGCCAGCTTGTTCATCTCGGCGGTGATCAGCTCCAGGACCTCAGGCGCCGACTCGTTCTTGGTCTGGGCGTTGGCGCGGAAGGAGCCGGCGGTCCGGGTGGTCGCAAGCCGCGCCGAGGCGCCGTAGGAGAGGCCGCGCTTGATGCGGATCTCCTCGTTCAGCCGCGCCGAGTAGCCACCGCCCAGCACGGTGGTGGCCACCATGCCCGGATAGTACTGCGGATCGGTCCGCGAGATGGCGGGCTTGACCAGGTTGACCGAGGCCTGGCCGGTGCCGGGCAGGTCGATGACCACTGCGCGCGGCTTCACCGAGGGGGTGATCGTCGGCGCCTTGGCCAGCGGCGTCGCCGGCTTCTTCCAGGCGCCGAACGTCCGCTCCGCCAGCGCGAAGCCCTGCTCGGCGCTGATGTCGCCGGTCAGGACGAGGATGGCGTTGTCGGGCCGGAACCAGGTGCGGTGGATGGCGCCCAGGTCGGTGGTCTTCAGCTTCGGGAGCGACGCGGGGGTGCCCGACGGCTGGTGCCCCAGCGCCGTGCCGCCATAGACCACCGGCGTCGCGGCCATGGCGGCCAACTGGCCCGGCTGCTGGAAGGCGACACGGAGACCGTCGAGGGCCTGGTCGCGCTGGCGCTCCAGTTCCTCGGCGGCGAAGGCCGGGTTCATGGCGACATCGGCCATGATGGTCATCGCCTTCGGCAGGCTGTCGGGCAGGGCCGACAAGGTGACCGAGGACGACTCCAGGCCTCCGCCTGACGAGAGTTCCGCGCCGAGCGCTTCGGTCTCGGCGGCGATCTGCTGTGCGGAGCGGGTCTTCGTGCCCTCGGTCAGCATGCCTGCGGCCATGCCGGCGGCGCCTGCCAGGCCCTCTGGATCGGCCCAGGCTCCCACCTTCACCGTCAGGTCGGCGGTGACCAGCGGCAGGCTGGACGAGCGGGCCACGATGACCCGAAGGCCATTGGCCAGGGTCTTCTCCGCGGGCTTCGGCAGCACCGGCTCCACCGGCGCGGCCAGCGGCGGCAGCTGGGCGCGCTGGCCCTCGGGCAGCAGCGTGTAGACCTGGCCGGTGAACCTGGCCGAGGTCTTGGGCGGCGGCGGGACCGCCGCCTGGGTCTCGCCCTTCGGCCGCTCGCTCTCGGGCCGGTAGCGGATGGTCATCCGCCGTTCGTCGGCCAGGTACTTCCGCGCCACCCGCTGGACATCGGCGGCGGTGACCGCCTGCAGCTTGGCGAGGTCGGTGTTGACCGCGTTGGCGTCTCCGTTAACACGCAGCGCATAGCCGATGGCCGAGGCGCGGCCGTCGATGGTTTCCCGCTGGCGCACGGCGTCGGCGAGCAGCTGGTTCTTGGCTTCCGAGAGCTCGGCGGCGGTGGGCGGCGAATCGCGCAGGCGCTTCACCTGCGCCAGCAGCGCCGACTCGCCCTGGGCGATCGTCTTGCCGTTGGCCATCACGGCGCCGACCATGAACAGGCCCGGGTCGCGCGGCAGGTCCGCCTGCGAGAACGCCTGGGCGGCGATCTGCTGCTCGTAGACCAGGCTGTTGTAGAGCCTGGACGACTTGCCGCCGGAGAGGATGGCGTCCAGCACCGTCAACGCCGCAGCGTCGGGGTCGGAGGCCGCCGGGCCCTGCCAGGAGACCACCACGGCCGGCAGCGGCACATTGGGGCCGTAGCCGTCGAAGACCCCGGGCTTCGTGCGTTGCGGCTCCTTGGCGGTGATCGACGGCATCGGCTTGGCCGGGTTCCTCAGCGGGCCGAAGTACTTGTCGATCCAGCCGTTCAGCTGGGCCTCGTCGAAGTTGCCGATGACGATCAGGGCGGCGTTGTCGGGCCGGTACCAGGTCTCGTGGAAGGCGCGCACGTCGTCGATGGTGGCGGCGTCCAGCTCCTCGATCGAGCCGATGCCGGGGCGCTTGTACGGGTGCACGGTGTAGCTGGCCTGCGGCAGGTAGAGGGCCATCAGCCGGCCGTAGGGCGAGGCCAGCACGCGCTGGCGCAGCTCCTCCTTCACGACGTCGCGCTCGGACTTGAAGCTCTCCTCGTCGACGACGAGGCCGCCCAGGCGGTCGGCCTCGGCCCACAGCAACCGCTCCAGGTGGTTGGCGGGCACGACCTCGTAGTAGTCGGTGAAGTCGTCGGCGGTGGAGGCGTTGTTGAAGCCGCCGACGTCCTCGGTGATGCGGTCGAAGCTTTCGGCCGGGCGATTGCGCGTGGCCTTGAACATCATGTGCTCGAAGAGGTGCGCGAAGCCGGAGCGGCCCTCCGGATCGTCCTTGGAGCCCACGCCGTACCAGACCTGCACCGTCACGTTCGGCGTGGTGCGGTCGGCGGAGGTGTAGACCTTCATTCCGTTGGCGAGCGTGCGGCTCTTGAACACGATCGGCGGGACGGCGGTCTTCGCCGTGGCGGGGGCGGCGGCGGCCGGCTTCCTTGCCGGCGCGGTCTGCGCGTGAACGGGGGAAAGCGCGGTGGCGGCCAGCAGCAGACTGAAGCCGGCGGCGGAAGCGGTACGTAGCATGTGGGTTCCCGGAAGAGCTTTGGCCTTCCCCTTAGCACCGCACCGCCGCGGTGGAAGCTTACGGGGCGTTCATGCGACGAACGGCGACTCGCGACCGGCGAGCGGCGCCACGTGGCAAGCCATTGGATTTCGGAGGAATCGTACCTAGATGCTCACGGCAAGGCTGCAATCGACCCACTTGCCGGGGGGTGGGGCACAACCCCACTATGTCGCCATGTACGACTGGAACGACCTGAAGGCCTTCCTGGCTGTCGCGCGAGGCGGATCGACCCTCGCCGGCGCCAAGACCCTCGGCGTCAACCAGACCACCGTCGCACGCCGCATCGAGAGCCTCGAGCACGACCTCAAGCTGAAGCTGTTCGAGCGCGGCCAGACCGGCAGCCGGCTGACCGAGGTCGGCCAGGTCCTCATGGCCGAGGCCGAGAAGGTCGAGCAGGCGGCGATCCGCTTCGAGAACTTCGCGCAGGGCCAGCTGCGCGGCGCCGGCGGGTCGCTGCGGATGACCACCAACGAGCTGGTGGCCAACACCATGGTGATCCCGGCGCTGGGCGATTTCCGCCGCGCGCATCCGGACATCCAGGTGGACCTGGTGATCACCGACCGCTCTCTCGACCTGGAGAACGGCGAGGCGGACCTGGCGATCCGCACCAGCCGGGCGCTGCCGATGTCGGACCTGGTGGCGCGCAAGATCTGCGACCACAACATGGCCCTCTACTGCAGCCGCGAGTACGCCAGCCGCGCCGGCACGCCGTCCAGCTACGCGGACTTGAAGGACCACGACCTGATCGACGTGGCTTCGGAGATGGGCGACATGCCCGCCGCCACATGGATGATGCAGCATTCGGACGGCAAGGCGCCGGTCACCCGCTCCAATTCGATGGCGAGCCTTATGCACGCGGTGAAGGCCGGCCTCGGCATCGGCGGCCTGCCCACCACCATCGGCGACACCGACCCCCAGCTGCTGCGCTGTTCCGACGACATCGAGGAGGCGCGGGTGTCGTCCTGGATGGTCACCCGGCGCGAGCTGAAGGACACGCCGCGGGTGCGCGCCTTCATCGACTTCATGGTGCCGGTGCTGCAGCAGCAGATCCGCGACGTGGAAGAACGCGGCCGCCAGCGGGTGGCCGCCGACGCCGCGGTCGTGGTGCCCTTCCGGACGAAGGAAGCGAGCTAACGGTAGGATGGCTTCCGGAACGAACGGCACTGGAAGGCGCAATTCGAACGCGCTGGGATCCCCCTCCAAGCCGCACGGCGTTTGGTTCGAGAAGTTCTATCTCGGTTGGTATCCGGTGAATCTCAAGGGCTTCGGCTTCACGGTGCCGCCGGAGCCGTCATGGCGCTCACGATACTCTCGATGCGGCTTGGCGGCGCAGTTTCGCTGGTGGTCGCCCTCCTGGTCGAATACGCCTTGATCCTGGAGTTCGTGAAGTCCCGCACCAGGTGACCGCCATAGGCGTCCCCGAGCTACCGGCCTGCCTCAATGAGCGCGATATCGGCACGCAGCAGGTCGTTGACCAGATCGCTGAGCGATGCGCCCTTCGCCCGGGCGCGCTCCAACAGGTAGCCCAGGACGTCGGGGTCCAGATGCACCGGCGGGATCAGGTCGGCTCCTGGCCGCTGGAACCGGCCGCGCTCGGCGCCGCTGAAGTCGTACTCGTCCTTCATGGCTCCAGACCTTCTTCGTACTGTCGCGTCTCTAGGCGCGTCGGCCGCCGCGCGGAGATTATCCGCACGAAGACCCGATCAGCGGTCAATTCTACATGGGTATGGACGACCAGCAACAAAGCCGCCCCGAGGGCGCGGCCCAGGGTGATCCAACGCTCCTCGTCGCCAGCGTGGTCTTCATCCAACCGAGAGAGCGCGAAGGGGTCGGCGAACACCGTCATCGCCTCTTCGAACGCGACACCGTGCTTTGCCCGGTTGGCCCGCGCTTTCACCGGGTCCCAGTCGAACTCAATCCGCATGCTTGAGAGCTTGGGGGAGCGCATCGCCCCAGTCCAGGCGTCGAACCCTTGCGTATTCCGATCGGTCGCGCTTGCCGACGAACCGATTCTGCAGGCCCCCTTCAGCGCACAGCTTCAGGTCCAGTCCCGGCTTGCTGGCGCGGGGCGGGGCGAGGACGCGTGGCGTTCGGGGCGCGAGCGTCACGTGCGGGCGAGCGGCGACGAGATAGCTGAACTTCTCGTCCTCGAAGGGGACTTCCGCGCCCTTCAGCGCCAAATGGTCGCGCGAGCGCGGCAGGCGGACGGCGAAGTGGCACCAGTCGGCGCCGGTCAGCGGACAGTCGGTCTCGTGCGGGCAGGGGGCGGCGATGCGGGCGCCGGCGGCGATCAGGGCGGCGCGGGCGGCCAGGATGCGGGCGTAGCCGGCGGACGCGCCGGGTTCGACGATGACCAGCAGACCGGTCGTGGCGGCCCACAGGGCGCCCAGCACCCGCGCCTGGTCGGCCGGCGCGATCTCCGCCAGGGCATAGCTAGCGAGCACCAGATCGGCGGTCTGGAAGCCGCCGGCGGTGAGGTCGGCGCGGACCGCCTCGGTCGGAACCGGTGCGCCCAGGCGCCCGGCGAGCGCGAGGAAGGGCGGGCTGGCGTCGAGGCGCGTCGCGCGCTGGAGTCGGAACACCTCCGCCGCCGCCCAGGTCCCGCCGCCAGGCCCGGCGCCGGCGTCCAGCAGGGTTGTGGGCGCGAACCCCGGCGCCATGCGGCGCGCCTCGGAAAGCGCCGCCTCGCAGGCCGCGTAGGTGGCCGGCAGCCGGACCAGGGCGTAGGCCAGCGCGTCCTCCGCGCCCTTGATCGTCGCGGCGGAGGTCCGACCGGCGCGGTAGGCGGCGCTGGTCGCGGCGGCCCGGTCCGCGAGCCCCGCGCGCCGGACCCCTTCCAGCTCACGGTCGAGGGCGGCCTTCAGCGCGGCCGGCAGGCCGTTCACTTGGCGGCGCGGTTCTTGACCAGGTCGTCGACCACCGCGGGGTCCGCCAGTGTGGAGGTGTCGCCGAGGTTGCCGAGGTCGTCCTCGGCGATCTTGCGCAGGATGCGGCGCATGATCTTGCCGGACCGGGTCTTGGGCAGGCCCGGCGCGAACTGGATGATGTCGGGCGAGGCGAAGGGACCAATTTCGGTGCGGACCCAGTTGCGCAGCTCGGTCTGCAGGGCGGCCGACGGCTCGAGACCGACCCGGAGCGTCACGTAGCAATAGATGCCCTGGCCCTTGATGTCGTGCGGGTAGCCCACGACCGCGGCCTCGGCGACGCCCGAGTGGCCGACCAGCGCGCTCTCGATCTCGGCGGTGCCCAGGCGGTGGCCGGAGACGTTGATCACGTCGTCCACCCGGCCGGTGATCCAGTAGTAACCGTCCGCGTCGCGCCGGGCGCCGTCGCCGGTGAAGTACTTGCCGGGATAGGTCGTGAAGTAGGTGGCGATGAAGCGCTCGTGGTCGCCGTAGACCGTGCGCATCTGGCCGGGCCAGCTATCGATCAGGCAGAGGTTGCCGCTGGTCGCGCCCTCCAGGACCTTGCCGTCGGCGTCCACGAGCTGCGGCTTCACGCCCGGCAGCGGCTTGGTGCAGGAGCCGGGCTTCAGGGCCGTAGCGCCCGGCAGAGGGCTCATCAGGCAGGCGCCGGTCTCGGTCTGCCACCAGGTGTCGACGATCGGGCAGCGCTCCTCCCCGACCACGCGGTGGTACCAGAGCCAGGCCTCGGGATTGATGGGTTCGCCGACGGTGCCCAGCAGGCGGATCGACTTGCGCGAGGCCTTCTGCACGGGCTCGTCGCCCTCGCGCATCAGGGCGCGGATGGCGGTCGGGGCGGTGTAGAAGATCTCCACCTGGTGCTTGTCGCACACCTCCCAGAAGCGCGAGCTGGTCGGGTAGTTGGGCACGCCCTCGAACATCACGCTGGTCGCCGCGTTGGCGAGCGGGCCGTAGACGACATAGCTGTGGCCGGTGACCCAGCCCACGTCGGCGGTGCACCAGAAGACCTCGCCCGGCCGGTAGTCGAACACCACCTCGTGGGTCCAGGAAGCCCAGGCCAGGTAGCCGCCGGTGGTGTGCAGCACCCCCTTCGGCTTCCCGGTCGAGCCCGAGGTGTAGAGGATGAACAGCGGGTCCTCGGCGCTCATCGGCTCCGGATCGCACTGGTCGGAGACGTCGGCGGCCAGGTCGTCGAACCAGCGGTCGCGGCCGTCGGCCATCGGCGCCTCGGTGGCGGTGCGGCGCACGACGATGACGTCGGTGACGTCCGGGCAGTCCTTCAGCGCCGCGTCGACATTGGCCTTCAGCGGCACGGGCTTGCCGCCGCGCAGGCCCTCGTTGGCGGTGATGACGATCTTCGAGGCGCAGTCGGTGATCCGGCCGGACAAGCTGTCCGGCGAGAAGCCGCCGAACACCACCGAGTGGATCGCCCCGATCCGGGCGCAGGCCAGCATCGAGGCGGCCGCCTCCGGGATCATCGGCAGGTAGATCGTGACGCGGTCGCCTTTCCTGACGCCGCGCGCCTTCAGCACGTTGGCCCAGCGGCAGACGTCGGCGTGCAGCTGCTCGTAGGTGATGTGGCGGCTCTCCGAGCCGTCATCGTTCTCGAAGATGATCGCCGTCTGGCCGCCGCGGGTGGCGAGATGGCGGTCCAGGCAGTTGACCGAGACGTTCAGGACGCCGTCGGCGAACCAGCGTATCCGGAAGTCCTTGGCGTCGTAGGAGACGTCCTTCACCTCGGTGAACGGCTTCATCCAGGTGAGGCGGTTGCCGAGCTCGGTCCACCAGCCGACCGGATCGGCCTCGACGCGGGCGCAGGCCGTCTCGTAGCCGGCGGCGTCGAGGTGGGCCCGCTCGGCCCATTCCTTCGGAACCGGAAACACCTCGCCGTCGGACACGCTCGCCTCCGCAACTGATCGCCGATCCGACTAGCCCCACCGCGCGCATGTGCGCAAGAAGGGGCCATGGCCGGATTCGCCGACACCTACCTGGGCAAGCTGCGGGCCGTGATCGGCAACCGGCTGGTGCTCATGCCGGGGGCGCGGATCGTGATCGAGGACGCCGAGGGCCGGGTCCTCCTCCACCTGCGCTCCGACTTCAATGTATGGGGCCTGCCGGGCGGCAACGCGGAGGTGGGCGAGGACCTGACGAGCGTGATCGTGCGCGAGGCCGAGGAGGAAGTGGGGCTGAGGGTGAAGGACGCGCGCCCCTTCGGCTTCGCCTCCAATCCCCAGTCCGAGTCCATCACCTATCCGAACGGGGACAGGGGCCAGTACTTCGTCCTGATGTACTACGCCCGCACGTGGGAGGGTGAAGCGCGGGTGGCCGACGACGAGAGCCACGCGGTCGGCTGGTTCGCGCCCGATGCGCTGCCGTCCAACATGCTGTCCAACATGCGCCGCAGTGTGGAGGTCTTTCAGCGGTTCAAGGCGACCGGTGAGTTCCAGATGATCTAGGGATCCTCCTGGGTTGCCGGAGGGGGGCGACGCGCGACATGTTCGGCCGCATGCATCGGATGGCGATCCTGCTGGCGGCGGCGGCCGCGCTTTCGGCCTGTGGGGCCAGGGACTCCGGGTCCGGCGGCAAGACGGCGGCCCAGGCGGCTGCGGCGCTGATCACCGCAGCCCAGGCCCGGGACCGCGTGGCGATGGAGGCGGTCATCGACCGGCCGGCGGTGCGCGAGGACCTCCGGCGGCAGATGGTGGCGGTGGGCGAGGCCAACGGCGTCGGCGTCGACGGCGGTCCCTCCGACTTCGCCCTGGACCGGATGATCGGGCCGGACGCGCTGGCGCGCGCGGCGGCGCGGCTGGCCCTGGGCGCGCCGACGCCGGAGCAGCTCACTCCGCGCCTGTCGACCCTGGACGCCAAGCATGCCTGCCTGCGAGACGCCGGCGCCTGTATCCTCACGTTCGGCAAGGCGCGCCGCGGCGGCTGGCGGCTGGTCGGCATGCAGGCGACGGGCCTCGCCACGCCGGCCGTCGGGGACTAGGAACACCGCCATGCTGCTGCACCTGTCCACCTGGGCCGAGGTCGAGGGCTTCCTCGCGCGGTCCCGCACCGTCGTCGTCCCCATCGGCTCCAACGAACAGCATGGCCCCACCGGCCTGTTGGGCACCGACTGGCTCTGCCCGGAGATCATCGCCCACGAGGCCGAGAAGCAGGGCGACATCATCGTGGCGCCGACGTTCAACATCGGCATGGCGCAGCACCACCTGGATTTCCCGGGCACGATCGCGCTTCGGCCCTCCACCTTCATGCTGGCGATCGCCGACTGGTGCCGCAGCCTGGCCCACCACGGCTTCGAGAAGATCTACTTCCTGAACGGCCACGGCGGGAACGTGGCCACCATCGAGGCGGCCTTCTCGGAGCTCTACGCCGAGGCCAGCTATGGGCGGCGCAACCGCGGCTTCGCCTGCAAGCTGAAGAACTGGTGGGAGCTGAAGGGCGTCACGGCGCTGGCCATGCAGCAGTTCCCGGTCGGGCACGGCAGCCACGCGACGCCGTCGGAGATCGCGGTCACCCAATGGGGCTACCCGGACCACATCAAGTCGGCCAACTACGCGCCGCAGATCGCCCCCACCGGTCCGATCCGCGAGGCGATGGACTTCCGCGCCCGCTACGCCGACGGCCGCATGGGCTCCGACCCGGGCCTGGCGACACCCGAGAAGGGCGGCGAACTGGTCAAGCTGGCCGCCAGGTCGCTCCTGGAGGACGTGGCGGAATTCTCGGCGGAAGTGTCGCCCTAGTCTAGTCGGACGCAGGGGCGCACTTGTTCCGGTCGCCCGCCTGACAGGCCACCACCGCGATCCGCCAGTCCTGCATGGCTTTCTGATAGCTGGACATCGCCAGCGCCTGGGCCGCAGCGTGCGCCTCGACCGCCTTGCGGTGCTCGGCCATGGCCTTGGCGTAGGCGGCCTGGCGTTCGGCATTGCGCGCGTCGACGGCCTTGAGCGCCTCGATCTGAGCGCGGTTCAGCGCGTCGGTGGCCTGGTTCTGGGCCACGATCTCGGGGCGTGGTGGCTTGTCGCCCTCTGCGAGCGCCGGCTGGGCGAGTGCGGCCGCGGCGAACACGGACATCAGAACAAGACGCATCGGGACCTCCCAAGCTTCACCTTGGGTAGGCTAGGAGGCGAGCGCGGTCGGACCTTGATCGAACGCAAGAAAAACGCCGCCGGCCCCGAGGGTCGGCGGCGCGCCATCGTCAATCGGTCGGATCAGGCCGCGACGGTCTTGCGGCGGCGCAGGGTCGCGCCGGCGAGGCCGAAGCCGCCGATCATAAGCGCCCAGGTCGCCGGCTCCGGGACGGCGCCGCCGGCGTCGCCAAGCAACTGGTAGCCCAGATTGCCGCCGAGGTCGAAGAGGTGGATCCCTGTGTGTGGGGTTGTGTCGATCAGGCCGCCGTTGCCGCCGGAGTAGCCGGGCACCGCGTAGGATTCACCAATGAAGCCAATCCAGTAGCTGCCCGCGGCCAGCGACAGGCCCGATAGCGAGCTGGTCACCATCGAAACCCCATAGGTCGTGCCAGACACGAAAGTGGGGTTAACCGCCTGGGAGAAGATGATGGCCGTGTGATCGCCGTTGTAGATCTCGACCGTGATCGGCGCGGTGGCGCTATAGCCGGCGTAATCCTGAGCCATCAGGTTGAAGCCCGTGATTGTCGCGTTGCTGGACAGGGTAAACGGGTCCAGGGGCTCGAATGTGGTGCCGCCATAGCAGTCTGAGCACCACGAATTGATGTCCGGCGCCGCCCCCAGGTCCGGAATGGACTGGTAGACGACGTCGGCGCGAGCTGCGCCCGCGAACGCGCTGACAGCCAGCGCAGCGACAAACGTAAGCGTTCTGAAAATCATCTGTGTGCCCCCAGTCTTCAAACGATGGATGACGCAGGCGCGAACCTGCGCAACCTCGTTCGCGCAAGAGGGGAATGCGACCTGATCGAACGATCAGGTCGCCCCCGTCAGACGTCCACCTCGGCGTCGAGGGCGTTCTCCTGGATGAACTCGCGGCGCGGCTCGACGAGGTCGCCCATCAGGCGGGTGAACATGTCGTCGGCGTCGTCGGCGT
>CAZBXO010000046.1:0-14929 GCA_964495645.1 uncultured Phenylobacterium sp.
GAGGCCCCTTGCCGCCGGGCCGGCGTGGGCCCTGGCCGGTCGGCGACTTCGACCCGGACATCTGTTCCGACGGCAAGCACATCGTCTACGCCCGGATGACCACCTCGGGGTGGGTCACCCCCGATCTTTCGACCTGGGACCTGTGGATGGTCGATATCGACGGCAAGAACGCCCACAACATCTCCGGCCAGGACGAGACCAGCGCCGAGGTGATCCCCAACTGCTACGGCGGCAAGATCGCCTTCGCGCGCGCGGAAATGGGCGACGGGCGGCGGATGCCGTTCGTGCTCGACCTCGCCACGGGCGTCCGCAAGAAGATGGATGTGGAGGGCCGCCACGTGCAGATGATCCCGACGGGCAAGCGCTGATGCAGCGGGTCGCGGCGGTCCTGGCCGCTCTGGGGCTGTTGGCCGGCTGCGGCCCGCTGAGCCCAGCGGCAAGAACCGGCGCAGCGCCGCCCACGGCCGCCGAGCCGGAGCGGCCGGTCGGAAACCCGCTGAACAACGCCTACTTCGGCGACCTGCACGTCCACACCAAGGTCTCGATCGACAGTTTCCTGCGCTCCAACATGCTGAAGCCGGAAGACGCCTACCGCTTCGCCCGCGGCGAGGCGGTGACGGTGGCCGGGGGCGAGCGGGTGCAGCTGACCCGGCCGCTGGACTTCGTGGCGATCACCGACCACTCCGAGAGCTTTCCGCTCTACGACATGTGCACGGAGGGAACCGGCGCACCGTCGAAGAGCGAGTTTTGTCTGAAGATGAAGCAGGGCGACCCGTCGCTGGGCGTGCTGTTCGAGGGCGGCGAGGGGGCCGGGTCCTGCCTGGGGACCCGCGCCGAATGCGACGCGGCGGCGAGAAGGGTCTGGGCCTACGGAACGGCCCTCGCCGATCGTGAGAACCGGCCTGGCAAGTTCACCGCCTTCATCGGCTACGAGTATTCCGGCGCATTGCCCGGACCGGGGATCGCCCGCGGCCACCTGCACCGCAACGTGATCTTCCGCAATTCCGACGTCCCCGACCATGCCGAGAGCGCGGTGCAGGCGCGCCGCAACGTCGAGTTGTGGAAGTGGCTGGACAGCGCCTGCACGGGCCCGTGCGAAGTCATCGTCATCCCGCACAATTCCAATCTGTCGTGGGGCATGAGCTTCGCACTCGAGACCCAGGACCGGACGCCCTATGCGCCGGACGACTGGAAACGGCGGGCGAAGTACGAGCGACTGGCCGAGATCTTCCAGATCAAGGGCGGCTCCGAATGCGGTGTCGGCTTCGGCACCACCGACGAGGAATGCGGCTTCAACGCCATGCCCTACCAAGCGTGCCAGCCGGGCTCGACCGACCGGTGTTATGGTGACGGCTCGTGGGTGCGCAATGCGCTGAAGAACGGGCTCGGGCTCAAGGGCAAGCTGGGTTTCAACCCTTTCAAGCTGGGTTTCGTCGCATCCACGGACACCCACAACGCCATCCCCGGCGCCGTGCAGGAGTCCGCCTACGTCGGCTCGATCGGCCGCGGCGACGGCTCGCCGGAGAGGCGCCTCGCCCAGCAGCTATACCGGAATCCGGGCGGCCTGGCCGGAGTGTGGGCCAAGGAGAATACCCGTGACGCGCTGTTCGACGCCCTGAAGCGGCGGGAGACCTTCGGCACCTCGGGCCCCCGCATCCGGGTTCGGATGTTCGGCGGCTGGAACCTGCCGGCGAGCCTGCACACGCGCGCCGACGCCGTCGCGGCGGGCTACCGGATGGGTGTCCCCATGGGCGGCGATCTGCGCAAAGGACGGCCGGGCGCCGCGCCCAGCTTCCTGGTCTGGGCGGCCATGGACGCCGAGAGCGCGCCGCTGCAGCGGATCCAGGTGGTCAAGGGCTGGGTCGCGGACGGTCAGGCGAAGGAGGCGATCTATGACGTCGCCTGCTCCGACGGCCTCACGCCCGACCCGCGCACCCACCGCTGTCCCCCGAACGGGGCGCGTGTCGATCTCAAGGACTGCAGTTACTCGAAGGACCGGGGCGCGCGCGAACTGAAGGCCACCTGGCGCGACCCGGACTTCGACCCGAAGGCGCCGGCCTTCTACTATGTGCGGGTGTTCGAAAATCCGACATGCCGCTGGAGCGCGTGGGACGCGCTGCGCCTGAAGCGGCCGATCCCGCCGATCCCCTCGCCGGCGCAGTCGGAGCGGGCCTGGGGGTCGCCGATCTGGTACGAACCCTGAGGCTTCTCGCCGGGATGATCGCCGCCTGGCTCTTCGCCGGGCCGGCCGCCGCCCACAACCTTCCCTACGCGCTGGCGACGCTGACCCTGCGCCCCGACGGCGGCTACCGACTGACCATCGCCTGCGACACGGCCGCCCTCGTGCTCGGGGCGCCGCAAGGACGGCTGCAGCCGGAGGCGAAGGCGGCGCTCGACGCCCTGCCCGACGCCGAGATCGCGCGGCGGTCGCGCCTGATGGCCGACTACCTGGCGCACGCGACGGTGTTGACCGCAGATGGACGGCCGTTTGCGGCTCCGCCGCCACGGTTTCCCACCCCCGCCGAGGTGCGCCTCGACGGGGCGATGACGCCGCAGAGCCAGGCGCCGTCAGCCCCGCTCGTCTTCGAGGGCCGCCTTCCCGGCGGGACGAGCCGGTTCGCGGTGAGGCTGGCGCCCGAACTCGGTCAGGCGCTGCTCAAGGTCGAAGGCGGCGGCAGTCAACCGTTGGCTCCGGCACAGACCAGTGCGCCGGTGGCCGTGGCCCTGCACGCCCCGCACCCCGTGGCCAGCTTCGGACGCTACCTGGCGCTCGGGTTCGCCCACATCCTGCCGGGCGGCCTGGACCACATCCTGTTCGTGCTGTCGCTCTTCCTGCTCGCGCCGCGGCCGAAGCCGCTGGCCTGGCAGGTGACCGGCTTCACCCTGGCGCATTCCCTGACCCTTTCGCTAGCGGTGTTCGGCTTCGTGGGCCTTCCGTCCCGATGGGTCGAGACCGCGATCGCCGTCTCGATCGCCGTCATGGCGCTGGACAACCTGCGCAGCCGCGAGATGGCGCCCTGGCGTCCGGCAGTGGTGTTCGGGTTCGGCCTGCTGCACGGCCTCGGTTTCGCGAACGTGCTTCAGGAGCTCGGCCTGCCGCGTGGCGAGGAGGTCCTGGCCCTGGCCGGCTTCAACCTCGGCATCGAGGCCGGCCAACTGACGGTGCTGGCGTTGGCGTTCGGCGTCGTCGGCTGGACGATCACCCGGCCCTGGTATCGCGCTCGGGTCGCCTGGCCGGCGTCGCTCGCGATCGCCGCCGTCGCGGCGGCCTGGGCCGTGGAGAGGGCGCTGCCCTAGACGAAAACTTGACCGCAGTCGAAATTGCCGCAATCCTGACCGCAGTCGATTTTTGGCCAGAAGGGAGGGCGATGTCCGTGATCGATGGCCACGTCCACCTCTGGCCGCCACGTGGGCCGAACGACGTCGTCCACGCCTGGCCTGGCGTGATCGAGGAGCCTGCGGATCTCGATGCGCGCGCCGAACAGCTGATCGCCCAGATGGACGCCCACGGGGTGGCGCGGGCGATCGTGGTGCAGACCCCGTGGCGGCACGACGACGACCGGTACATCGTCGAGGCGGCGCAGCGCTTCCCGGGACGGCTGACCTGCGTCGGCAGCTTCCCCATGTTCCTCAACGAGGCCGACGTTGCGCGCGAGACGGAACGGCTCGGAACCGGCGGCCTCGAGGGCGTGCGCCTGCACGTGGCGGGTCCGGACGCCCTGGCGCTGTTCGCCGGAGACCGGCTGGCCCCGCTTTACCGCAAGGCCTCGGCGATGGGTCTCCCCATCCTGTTCCTGACGCGCAACTTCGCGGCCTTCACGATCTACGACCAGGTCGCGGCCGCCTGGCCGGACCTCAGGATGGTGATCGAACACCTGGGCCACGTGACCGCCAACTTCGGCGGGGCCGCCGAGGACGAGGACCGCCTGATGTCGCTCGGCGCGCGAAGCAACGTGCACGTGAAGCTGGGCATCCATCAGCAGCACAGCCGGGAGGCCTACCCCTGGCGTGACCTACATCGCATCCAGCAACGCTTCCTGGCCGAGTTCGGCGCCAACCGTCTGCTGTGGGGCTCCAATTGGCCGATGCGGCTGCCGGACCCGAGCTACACCGAAAGGCTCGAGACCCTGTCGCGGCATTTTCCCTTCCGGACCGAAGAGGACCGGGGCTGGGTGATGGGTCGAACGGCGATGACGCTCTGGCCCGAGCGCGTGGCCGCCTGAGGATGTGGCGATGACCGAACCCTTCCTGCCGCTCAGCATGACGCGCGAGGCGCTGATCGCATTCACGCCGGAATGGACCGGCGAGCGCTGCGCCGACGGGCGCCCGCGCGTGCCCGACTCCATCCTGGAGCGCATGCGGCTGGTGACGGTCACCGAGGCCTGGATGGCCATGAACAACCGCGAGTACGCCTTCCAGTACACGGGCAATTGGGATCGGGTGAACCCCGAGAACGGCCCGCTCGTGGGGCGCGCGCTGACCGCGGTCTACATGCCCAAGCGCCCCTCGATGCACGAGACCATCTTCACCAAGGCGCGCGCTGCCGGACAGGTCGGCGACCAGGTCTCGTGGCCGATCGACGCCCTGTCGCCAGGCGACGTCTACGTCGCCGACGTCATGGGCCGCCAGCACGACGGCCCGGTGATCGGCGACAACCTGGCCACTGCGATCTACGCCAAGAGCGGAACTGGGATGGTCAGTCACGGCGCGGTGCGCGACGTCGAGGGGATCGGCGAGGTTGCTGGCTTCACCGCCTTCTGCCGCGGCGTCAATCCGACCTACGCGTCCCGCAACGTCACCATCATGGGCATCAACTGCCCGGTCCGGATCGAGGACGCGATGGTGTTCCCGGGCGACGTGGTGCTGGGCAAGGTGGACGGGGTGATCTTCGTGCCGCCGCACCTGGCCGAAAAGATCTGCACGCTCTCCGAGATCATCCGGGTGCGCGACATCTTCGGGAAGAAGCGGCTGAACGAGGGTCGCTATCTGCCCGGCGAGATCGATGGGAAGTGGGAAGCGCACATCGAGGCCGACTTCCTGCAATGGCTGTCGGAGGGCCATGCCGAACTGCCGGTCCCCAAGGAGACGATCGCCGACTTCCTGAAGGACAGGACCTGGTGACCGGCGATGCCATCCGGTCCGTCGACGCGCGGCTGCTGACCGTCTCGCACCGGTCGCGCTGGATCCTGGTCGAGGTGGAGACGGCCGACGGGCTAAGGGGCGCCGGCGAAGGCAGTCTGCACTTCTCCGAAGAGGCTGTTTGCGCGCAGGTGCGGCTCCTTGGGGAGGCGATGGAAGGCATGGCGGGACGCGAGGCGTTGCGCCGACTGGCCGGTTGGCTGGAAGACGATCTCGTCAAGACCTCAGCCCATTGCGCGATCGACCAGGCGCTGCACGACATCGAGGCGCAGCGCATGGGGCTGCCGATCTGTCGTCTGCTGAGCGCGCGCCCGGCCGAGCGCCTGGAGGTCTACGCCAACATCAACCGGCGCACGCGCGATCGGACCGCGGAGGGCTTTGCCGCCAGCGCCCGCGATGCCGTGGCCGCGGGGTTCAGTTCGGTGAAGATCGCCCCTTTCGACGACCTGACGCCCCAGCTCGCTCCGGACCTGTCGGCGCCGCTGCTGGCGGCAGGCTTCGCCCGCATCGCCGCCGTGCGGGCTGCGCTCGGGCCGGAGCGGCGCCTGCTGGTGGATTGCCACTGGCGTCTCTCGCCCGGGATACTGCCTGCCGTCGTGGACGCTTGCGCCGCGAACGGCGTCAGTTGGCTGGAGACACCCTACCCCGAGGACGACGACCGCGTCGGAGACATCCGGGCGGCGCGGACGGCCTGCGCCGACCGCGGGATCCTGCTTGCCGGGGCGGAACTCAAGATCGGCCGCGGCGCGTTCGAACGCATGATCGACGCCGGGTGCTACGACGTGCTGATGCCCGACATGAAGTATGTCGGCGGCTACGGCGAGTTCGCCGCGGTGGCGCGAGCGGCGGAACGGGCCGGCGCGCAGATCTCGCCGCACAATCCAACCGGACCGGTCTGCCACGCGCACTCGGTGCAGGCGTCAGCGGCGATCTCACCCTTCATGATCCTGGAAATGCAGTTCGACGAGACCGATGCCTTCGGCGACATCGTCGCCGGCGAATTGCCCATGCCCCACGACGGATTCTTGACTCCTCCGCAGGCTCCGGGCCTGGGCCTGCGGCTGCTGAGTGAGCGGATGTCCGCGTTGGAGGCGGCATGAGGGCAAGCGACCGCCGCCGTCTCGGACGCAGTCCCGTCGAGGTCACGGTGCTCGGCTTCGGCGGAACCGGGATTGGCAACCTCTATCGACCGCGATCCGACGGCGAGGCGGCTGCGACGGTCCAGGCGGCCTGGGATGCGGGGGTGGCCTACTTCGACACCGCCCCCCTCTATGGCCTGACCCTGTCCGAACAGCGGCTCGGCGCCTTCTTCCGGGGACGGCCGCGCGAGGCCTTCACCCTCTCCACGAAGGTCGGTCGCATGCTGCGGCCGCCCGCCGACCCGACCGCCTTCGTCACCACGGTCTACCCCGACGCCCCGAGCCTTCGGCCCCACTTTGACTATACCGGGCCGGCGATACGCCGTTCCTTCGCCGAAAGCCTGGAACGGCTGGGCGTCGAGATGGTCGACCTGCTCTACCTGCATGACCTGGCGCCGATGAACCACACCTCGCCGGAGGCCTACGAGCGCCACTTCCGCAGTTTCTTCGAAGAGGGCGGCTATGCCGCGATGGCCGAGCTGAAGGCCGGCGGACGCGTGCGGGCGATTGGAGTGGGAGTCGGTTCGGCCGAAGCGGCGACGCGACTGCTCAAGGAAGGGGACTTCGACGCCGTGCTGCTGGCGGGACGCTACACCTTGCTGGAGCAAGGCGCGCTGGGCGACTTCCTGCCACTCTGCGAGCGTCGCGGCGTCGGCGTGGTGATCGGCGGGCCGTACAACTCCGGCATTCTGGCGACCGGCGCCGTCGAGGGCGCAACCTACAACTACCGGCCGGCGTCACCGGAGGTGCTGGAGCGGGTGCGCCGGATCGAACAGATCTGCAAGGCGCACAACACGCCGCTGATCGCCGCGGCGCTGCAGTTCCCGCTGCACCACCCGGCCGTGGTTTCGACGATTCCGGGCCTGGCGACGGCCGCCGAGGTGGTCCAGGCGGTCGAGATGCTGGAGTGGCCCATCCCGGAGGCCTTCTACGACGACCTGCGCGCCGAGGGCCTGCTCGCCGACCACGCGCCGGCTGGCTAGGCCAGCTTCCGCGCGAGCTTTTCCGCGCGACGGGGCTGGGCCGCGCCGGCGACGATCAACTCGGCCCGGCGGCGCAGGCTGGCCTCGAGGCCGCGGGTGGGGATCACGTCTGTGGCCCAGAGGAGGGCTGCCTGCAGCGTCGACCATCCCAAGGTCATGGCCACCACCGGCAGATCCCAGGACATGTCGACTTCGCGGCGTTTCACGCCCCTTTCCAGCACGGGCATCAGGTACCAGCGCAGCGACCGTTCTCCACCGTCCAGGGTGTTGATATCCCGGTAGTAGCGCATCGACTCCTCGATCGCGCGGCGAACGAGGTCCTTGTCGAGCTTGCGCGCGTTACGGCCGACGGTCGCCAGCAGCTCGGCCGTGATCCCGGCCGTCGTCTGATCCGAGGTGAGCAACTCGTCGAGTTCGGCCTGACGCGGGAACATGCGGCCGAACACCAGCATCACCAGCAGGTGCTCCTTGCGCGGAAAGTAGAAGTAAAAGGTGCCCTTGGCGACGCCCGCGGTCTGGCAGATGTCGTCGACCGATACGCTGTCGAAGTCACGCGTCTTCCAGAGCGCTTCGGCTGCGGCGACGATGGCGCGCCGCGTCGCCCGCGAGCGTTCCTGCTGCAACCGCGCCTTGGCCATCCCACCCCCTGAGTTCCGGCCAAGGGTGCGGGAAACCGTTGCTTCCGACAACCCCGGCGGCGCGGCGCCAAACTGACTTCGGTCAAGTTCTTGCGAACCCTGCCACCCGATGAGGTGCAGTCGACTGGCGCGAGCCGCGGTCTCGGGAAAAAATTGACCGTGGTCAGTTTTACGCCTAGCCTCCCGTTGAGGGAGGACCCGGGATGTTTGCAAGGAGTCTGTGCGCTGCGCCGCTGGTCGCGAGCCTCTGGTTCATGGGGGCCGCAGCCGCGCTGGCGGGGGGCAAGGTGGGCGCCATGCCGCCCGACGCGGAGATCGTCTTCGCGTCGTCCATGGCCGGAGAAAAGGACGCCGGGGGCTTCCCCGCCCGCGAAGTCTACGTCTCCAAGGCCGACGGCTCGAAGCTGACCCGGATCACCTGGAGCCGGCAGTCCGCCAACCACTTCGCCATCTCGCCGGACCGGCGCTGGCTGTTCTCCAATCGCTACAGCCGCGGCGACACGTCGGGCGACGGCCGCATAGACTACCGGGACTTCAAGGAGCTCTGGCTCGTCGACCTCAAGAATCTGACCGAGAAGAAGGTCCTTGAGGGCGTCGATGGCGGCTGGGGCGGCGTCGCCTGGTCGCCCGACTCCAAGTACGTCTACTTCGCGACCCGCGAGAACGGCTCGGGCGTCCTCAACCGCTGGCCGATCGCCGGCGGCCCGATGGAGCGCATCACCAAGGACATCAATCGCCAACTCGGCATGCCGGGCGACACCTACGCCGTGTCGGACCTCGACGTCTCGCCGGACGGCCAGTGGATCGCTGCCCTCTATTCCAACGGCACGCGTGAGGAAACCAACCGCAAGACGCGCGTCATCCTGATGCGCGCAGACGGCACGCAGGCTCGCTTCGTCACCGACGGCGGACCGATGAAGCCCGGCATCTATGGCATGTGGCCAGCCGGCGACTTCGATCCGGACTTCTCGCCCGACGGCAAAGCGATTTCGTTCATGCGCGCCACCGACCGGGCGATGCTGAAGCGCAATGTCTCCTCGTCCGACATCATGACCCAAAACCTCGACGGTTCCGGCCTGAAGGTGGTCTCGATCCCCGACAACAAGAACCAGAACGGGATCTCCTCGTGGGGAGGACCCTGGTGCAAGGTGATCTACGCCGTCTGGAGCGACGCCGAGCCGGCCTACCTTGAATACGCCAACCCCGACGGATCCGACCGCAAGCAGCTGCGCTTCAAGGGTGAGGCGAGCCACGTCCAGTGGATCCCCATCAGGGACGAGGCGAAGCGCTGCAAATGAGCGCTCCGGCCGCGGCTCCGGCGCGACCGGACTACAGCCCCGCCTACCGCGGCTGGGTGCTGCTCCTGATCTTCCTGATGATGGCGTCGAACTATATCGACCGTTCGATCGTCAGGATCCTCGGGCAGCCGATCAAGGAGGAGTTCCAGCTCTCGGACCTGCAGGTTGGCCTGCTGGGCGGCTTCGCCTTCGCCATGCTCTACATTGTGCTTGGCGTGCCCATCGCGGCGCTTTCGGAGCGCAGCAGCCGGGTGCGGATCATTTCCATCGCGCTCACAGTCTGGTCTCTGATGACGATGTTGTGCGGCCTGGCGAGCAGCTACGCGATGCTGCTGGCGGCGCGGATCGGGGTTGGGGTGGGCGAATCCGGCGCGGCCCCGCCGTCGCAATCGTTGATCTCGGACTACTTCCCGCCGAAGCAGCGGGCATCAGCCATCTCCATCCACTCGTTCGGCATCGCCATCGGCGGGCTGCTCGGCGCCGTGATCGGCGGGTTCGCGGCCGAAGCCTGGGGCTGGCGCGCGGCGCTGATGATCGTGGGAGCGCCGGGCCTGATCCTGGCATTCGTCTTCTACGCTACTGTCCGCGAGCCACCGCGCGGTTGGTCCGATCCGCCGCGCGCCGACGGCGCGCCGCACGAGGAGCCGCGCGCCAGCCTGGCCGACACCGCGCGCCGGCTGTTCACCAACGCCACGTTCCTGCATCTCGCGCTGGCCGCTGGGATCGCCAACTTCGCGATCCAGGGAATCCACACCTTCGAGGCGCCCTACTTCCTGCGCCGCTTCGAGGTCAGCCTGAGCGAAGTTGGCCTCGTTCTAGGCACCGTCGGCGGGCTGTCCACCGCGGCCGGCATGCTGACCGGCGGCTTCACGTCGGACTGGATCGCCCGGCGCGACCGGCGTTGGTACTGCTGGCTGTCGGCAATCGGCGTCCTGGTCACCGGCCCCCTGTACGCTGCGGCCTTCCTGCAATCGAGCTGGCTGTTCAGCGCCGTGATCCTCGCCCTCCCCGGCCTGTTCCTCTACCTCTTCCACGCGCCGGCCCAGGCCGTGCTGCACAACATGAGCCACCCGCGCATGCGCGCGACGGCGATTTCGCTCTACATGGTGGTGACAGCCACCCTGGGCTTGGCGCTGGGACCTGTCGGCGTGGGCTTCGCCGCCGACTGGCTCGCCGCGCGCACGTTCGCCGGTTCCGGCGAGTTCCTGGCCGCGTGTCCCGGCGGTGTCGCGCCCAAGGGTGCGGACCCGGCACTCGTCGAAGCTTGCCACCACGCCTCCACGCGCGGGGTGCAGCTGGCCATCGTCGGGGTCTGTCTGCTGTTCGCCTGGAGCGCCGCCCATTTCCTGCTGGCCGCGCGCACCGTGCGACGGGACATGGCCGCGCGTCTGGGCGACTAGCGCGCAGGGCTCACGCCGTCAGGCGCTCCAGGTCACCCGCACGAGGGAATACGGCGGGGCGGTCACCTTGAGGCCGGCGGCGGTCAGAGCCTTCGGTTCCGGCGAAGCCTGCTGCAGTGACGCCATCAGGTCCGGAGTCTCGATCGCTTCGGCCGCGATCGGCGGCGCCGTCCCGACCAGGTCGCGGAGGTCGATCTCGCGGGCCGTGTCCCAGGCGTTGTGCACGAGAAGGGTTCGCGCCCGGCCGCGCCGGAACAGGGCCGCCTCGACGTCGCGCAAGCCCTCGCCCGGAATGTTGCCGCGGGCCACGATCCGGTTGGAGCCCTCGGCTGCCAGGCGCTGATAGTGGGCGTCCGGCCCACGGGTGGCGTGGAAGAACCAGTCGAGCACGTTGGATGCGTTGACGCGGGCGTAGCCGCCCTTCCCGTCCCGCCGGAACGTCGATCCCATGTCGCCACGCACGAAAAGCGCATGGTAGTTCGACACCGTGACCTCACGCCGCCGCAACTGGGCCAGCAAGGCGCGCGTGATCTGGTGCAGCCACGCGCCGGTGAACTCCATGCGAACGTCGCCGAAGGTGGCGTTGCGGTCGTAGCCGCCCCACTCGGTCAGCCAGATCTCCTTGCCGGGCATACGCGCGGCGGTGTCGGCCAGGGTGCGCTCGTACCCGTCGTCCGCGCGGGCGATCATCGCCGGATAGATCAGCCCCAGGTTTCCGGCCATGTCGCGCACCGCTTCGACACCCACCACGCCGGATGCGCTGGGATAGAGGTGCACGGTCACCGCGTCGAACCACCCCTCGGGCCTCAGCTGGTCGTCCCAATGCTGCTCGCGGATGGTCCGCGGATCGTCCGGGGGCCTCGAGGCCGGATGGTGGAAGCGCGCGCTCGCCGACTGGACGGCGACCTTGGCGTCGCGACGCAGGTGGGGGCGGATGGCGTCGAGATGGGCCTTCATCCGCGCCATGCTGGTCGGGAAGTCCGGGAACACTTTCAGCGTGTCCGGGTCCATGAGCAGCGCCAGATAGAACTCGTTGCCGAGCTCGATGCGTTGCGGGGTCGTGCCCTTGGCGGCCATGTCGGCGAAGCGGGCCGCCTCGTTCTGCGGCGAAGAGGTCTCGATGTTGGGCAGCATCACGACCTCGGCGTCCACCGCCTCGGCGAAGCGATGGAAGTCGTCCCAGAACACCCCCTTCGGATGGTTGCTTTTGGATGTTTCCGCAACGCGGGCGAACAGGTTGCGGACCTCGCGGCCGGGGCCGGCGGGGTGGATATCGAGCTGACCGGTCCGCCAGTTGTAGTAGTTGGCCACGGTGCCGCCCGGGAACCGGAGCAGGTGCGGCCCCAACGCCTTGACGGGCGCGGCGAACGCCGGGTCCTCGTAGGGGATGACGTTGTTCGCCGGGGTGTTGAACCCGAGAATCCGGCTGGGCAGTTGCCGCTCGGGCCCGGCGGCGCGCAGACGGACGGTAGAAGAGGCGGCCGCCGCTGGCGCAGCGACCGCTGCCGCAGCGGCGCCGAGGACGCCGCGCCGGGAAAGCCCTACCACCGCTGGCGCAGCTGGACGCCCCAGGTGCGGGGCTGCGACCAGCGCACGGTCGTGGTGTTGTCGAGCAGGGTGTAGCGCTCGTTGGTGAAGTTCTGCACGTAGACGGCCACTTCCGTGCCGCCGAGACGCACGCCGGTGCGCAGATCGAAGACGTCGAACTCCTCGAGCGGCTTGGGCGGGGCGGTGCCGACGGCGACGCCTTCCTTGCCCCCGCGCTGACCCTTGTAGTTGATGTTCAGGAAGCCGTTCATTTCGGTCGTGATCGGCGTGTTCGCATCGAAGTTGAACGACATCAGCCACTTGGGCGTCTGCGGAATGGTGAAGCCGTCGTAGACGCCTCCGGAAAACCTGCCGTGCTGGCGCGAGATCGCGCCACGCAGGTGGCCCCGGACGGACTCGAATTCATAGCGCTGCACGCCTTCGAGTTCGACGCCCCAGATCTTCGCCTTGCCGCCGTTGATCGCGAAGTTGGTCGGCCGCGTGTTGCAGACCGGGTTGCCGTTGAAGCAGCCGTTGTCGACCTGGGTGATCGCGCCGTCGGTGATTGTGCGGTAGGCCGCGGCGGTCACGTAGAGGGTGGGCGTGATATTGCCCTTGGCGCCCGCTTCGTAGGTCGTCGAGGTTTCGTTGTCGAACGTCGGCTGAACCTGCCGCGGCGGCATCAGCGGCGGCAGCGGATTGCTGCCGGAGTTGAACCCGCCGGCCCGATAGCCGCTGCCGACCTTGCCGTAGACGATCCAGCGCGGGGTGAGGTGATAGTTGGCGACGACGTTGTACGACCAGTTGCCGTTGTCGAATGTCCGGACGAACAACGGCGTGTTGATCGCGCCCGAAGTCACGATCAGGACGCGGCCCGTGAACTGTTTGTCGTCGTCGGTGTGGCGCAGTTCCACCGACAGGTTCAGCTGGTCGGTGACGTCGTAGCCCAACGCGCCATAGGCCGCGAGGGAGTCGTAGTCGAGGCTGAACTCCGAGCGGCTGCCGTTCGGATTTGCGGTGATCTGCGTCGTCTGGAAGTGCGAACCGATGCGCAGGAACTCGACGCCGAGCAACCAGGTGAGCGGCCCGCCGCCACCCGCCAGATGGACATCCTGGTAGTAGGTGTAGGTGTCATCGGTGAGGTACTGGTAGCTGTCTGTGCGCTGGTTGGCGCCGCCGGTGATGATCCCGGCGGCGCGAAGCGAGGCGAAGGTCGCCGCATCGGTCAGATCGTTGTCGCTGATAAACACCGACTCACGATTGCGCACCGAGGTCGTCGAGGTGAGCTTCCCGAACGAGAGGTCGTAGTTCACGGTCAGGATCGCCTGACGGATGTTCTGCTCGATATCGGTGTGGGTGTTGAACGGCAGTTCGTAGCGGGTCTGGTTGTAGGGCTGTAGGTAGCAGGCCACCGCCGCGGTCGCCGGACAGCCGGTGCCGGCCGCAGTGGTCAGGCTCGCCGCGCCGCCGCCAATATCCATTTCCTGGCTCTGCAGGAGCAGGTTGGCGTCCAGCGGGCCGTTGCGGTAGCGCGCCTGCAGGCGGGCCTGCCAGCCGTGCTGCTCGTCGGCATAGCGGCCGATATTGTATTCGTGGAAGTTGCCCTTGTCCTGGTCAATGTACTCGGCGCCGAGGCGGACGGCGAAATGCTCGTTGCCCTTGAAGTTGGCCACGACGGAGACGAGCTTCTTGTCGATCTCCGGCCCGTAATCGAGCCAGATGCGGCCGGTGTTCTCGAACACCGGCGGCGCCGCGATCAGGTTGATGGCGCCGCCCACGGCGTTGCGCCCGTAGAGGGCGCCCAAGGTCCCGCGCAGCACTTCGGCGCGGCCGAGGTCGAAGAAGTCCAGCTTCACGTAGTTGCGGGCGAACTGCAGGCCGCCACCCACGTAGACGCCGTTGGCGTACAGGCCGATCCCGGTCTCGGCGTTGGTGCCCCGAGCGGTGCCGGACGCGCGCAGCGACACTTCGCTCAGCACGGTGAAGGCGATGTCGTTGAAGCGCGCGCCGGGCGTCGCGCTGACAATCGCGCCGGTGTCGGCGACGACGGCGCGCTTGTCGATCAGTTCCATGTCGATCACCGAGGCGGCGATCGGGACATCGCGCAGCCGCTCTTCGCGCTTGCGGGCGGTGACGACCAGTTCGCCGACGTCCGTGGCGGCGTCCTGCGCCAACGCCGCGCCGGCGTCGGCCAGCAACAACGCCGCCGCGGCAGCCCCATAGGCCAGACGAATGCGGGATCGAGAGGCGGAACGCCGGGCGGCCGTTGGCATCGAAGTTTCCCCCTTGGCTCGCGGGCGCACTCCGGCGCCTCGTCGTTGCAGCCGACCCCGGGAAGATCGAGGGAAAATCGACCCGCGTCAACTTTTAAAATCGACTGCGGTCGGCTTTCGCCGCCACCATCGCGCGCAGTGGCCGTCGGGTCAGCCGCCGCGTGAAATTGACTTCAGTCGATTTTTCGGATGAGGTCTCGCTCCGTTCGAAACCCGGGAGGACAATCGTGCGCATGCGCCAGGCGTGGGCTGCATTCGCCCTGATCGGCGTGGCGCTGGTCGCGGCCTTCCTGTTGCGGCCTGCGCAGGCGGCCGCGCCGGCGCGACCGAACATCGTGCTGGTGATCGGCGACGACATGAGCTGGCACGACGGCCAGGTCTACGGCGGCGAGGTCCCGACCCCGGCGATGGCCCGTCTCGCGCGCGAAGGGATGGTGTTCGAGCGGGCCTACCAGGCCACCGCCATGTGCGCCGTGACCCGTCACCAGCTCTACACGGGTCTCGATCCCGTCCGGAACGGCGCATACCCGCA
>CAZBXO010000046.1:15029-23123 GCA_964495645.1 uncultured Phenylobacterium sp.
TATCTGGTGGACACGCCGGCGATGCGCGAAAACCTGCGCCGCTACTATGCCGAGATCACCGCCCTAGACGACGAACTGGCCGAGATGCTGGCCATCCTCGACCGACAGGGCGTGGCCGAGGACACGCTCGTGCTGTTCACCAGCGAACAGGGCAACTCGGTGCCATTCGCCAAGTGGACGCTCTACGATCCGGGGGTCCACACCGAGATGATCGTACGCTGGCCGGGCCGCGTGGCGCCGGGCGGCCGCTCCAAGGCCTTGGTCTCCTACGAGGACGTGACCCCCACCTTCATCGACGCGGCGGGGGGGCGCGCGCCTCAAACGCTGGACGGGCGCAGCTTCTTGCCCGTGCTGACCGGCCGCGTCGCGGCGCACCGGGACTACGTCTTCGGCATCCATACCAACCTGGGCATCATCGGCGGCGAGCCGTATCCGATGCGCTCGGTTCGCGACGAACGCTATACGCTCATCCGCAACCTGATGTCGGCGGATCCCTTCCGGAACGTCCTCAACAACACCCGGGAGGGCAACCGAGTGGTCAAGGACTGGCAGGCCGCCGCCGCACGCGGCGACGCCTGGGCGACGGCGCGGCTCGCGGCCTACGATCGTCGGCCCGCTGAGGAGATCTACGACCGTCAGGCCGATCCATACGAGATGCACAACCTGGCCGGCGATCCCCGCGTCGCGGCCGAAGGTCGGCGCCTCTCGGCCGCTCTCGATCGCTGGATGGCGCAACAGGGCGACACGGGGATCCCCAAGGAGATGGAAGCCTTCAAGCATATCAATCCCGCGATCATCCGCTGGATCAACGAGCACTATCCGGATGCCGCGCGGAACCCGGACGGAACGAAGGTGAAGCGTTGATCGGCAGGCTGGCGGGCAAGCGCGCGTTCGTGACCGCCGCCGGCGCGGGAATCGGGCGCGCGACGGCGTTGGCCTTCGCGCGGGAGGGGGCCCACGTGATCGCCACCGACATCGACGCGGCGGCGCTGAGGGGGTTGGAGACCATCGGTCTGACCATCCGACCCCTGGATGTCACCGACGGCGAGGCGATCCTGGCCGCGGCGGCAGAGGCCGGGGCCTGCGATGTGCTGTTCAACGCCGCCGGCTGGGTGCCGAACGGCAGCGTACTGGAGACCAGCGACGCCGACTGGGCCCGCGCGTTCGACCTCAACGTCACGTCGATGATGCGCACCATCCGCGCCTTCCTGCCGGCCATGCTGGAGGACGGCGGCGGCTCGATCGTCAACGTCTCCTCTGTGGCCTCCAGCCTGAAGGGCGTGCCGAACCGCTTCGCCTACTCGGCGACCAAGGCCGCCGTGATCGGCATGACCAAGGCGGTGGCCGCCGACTTCGTCAGTCGCGGAATCCGCTGCAACGCCATATGCCCCGGCACCGTCGACACCCCCTCGCTCAGCGAGCGTCTGCGAGCCACCGGTGACGAGACGGCGGCGCGGACCGCCTTCATCGCCCGCCAGCCGATGGGGCGCCTTGGGACCGCCGAAGAAGTCGCCAACCTCGCCGTCTACCTGGCGAGCGACGAGTCGGCGTTCACCACCGGCCAGGCGCATGTCATCGACGGCGGCTGGACCGCCTGAAGGAAACCCCGCCATGAAGCTCATCCGTTTCGGCGCCCCCGGCCACGAGAAGCCAGGCGCTGTCGATCCCACCGGCGTCTGGCGCGACCTCTCCGGCGTCGTCGGCGACTGGTCCGGCGCGCAGCTGGACCCGCAGGCGCTGGCCGCCGTCGCGGTGGACCTCTCGGCCTGCCCGACGGTCGATCCGTCGACGCGGCTGGGGCCATGCGTGGGCGGCACGCGCAAGATCGTCTGCATCGGTTTGAACTACGCCGACCACGCCGCCGAGACGGGGGCCAAGGTCCCCGAGGAGCCGGTGATCTTTCTCAAGGCCTCGGCGCCGACCGGTCCGAACGACGAGGTGCCGCTGCCGCGGGGCTCGAAGAAGACCGACTGGGAGGTGGAACTAGGCGTCGTCATCGGCCGCCGCGCCGCCTACGTCGGCGAGGCCGACGCCCT
This sequence comes from uncultured Phenylobacterium sp., assembly GCA_964495645.1. Classification (GTDB taxonomy): domain Bacteria; phylum Pseudomonadota; class Alphaproteobacteria; order Caulobacterales; family Caulobacteraceae; genus Phenylobacterium. The sequence goes on from CAZBXO010000046.1 coordinate 17,066, forward strand.
GGACTACGTCGCCGGCTATTGCGTCACCAACGACCTCTCCGAGCGCGAGTGGCAGCTAGAGGGCACCGGGACCTGGGACAAGGGCAAGGGCTGCGACGGCTTCGGGCCGATCGGTCCGTGGCTCGTGACCAAGGACGAGGTCGCAGATCCCCAGGCGCTCGGCATCTGGCTCGAGGTGAACGGCGAGCGCGTGCAGAACTCCTCGACGGCCCAGATGGTGCACGGCGTCGCCAAGCTCGTGTCCTACGTCAGCCGTTTCATGAGCCTCTCGCCCGGGGACGTGATCTCCACCGGCACGCCACCCGGCGTCGGCCTCGGCATGAAGCCGCCGCGCTACCTGAAGTCGGGCGACGAGGTGCGGCTCGGCATCGAGGGGCTGGGCGAGCAACGCCAGCGGATCACGGCGTCCGTCTGACCACCGTGCGGAACCCCACGTGGTCCGAGCCGGTGTCGGTAGGCCCGGCCTCGCGGGCCGGAGGACGGTAGCGGAAGCAGTAGTCGTCGGCGCAGAGGAATGAGCCGCCCTTGATCACGTGGCGGTTGGCGTCGATGTCGGTGGAGACCCGCGCGACCGGCCCTTGCGGTTCCCGCGTGTCATTCGGATCGAGGCCTGGCGCATACAAGTCCTTGGTCCACTCCCAGACATTGCCGGCCATGTCGAAGAGCCCGTAGCCGTTGGGAGCGAAACACCCGACTGGCGCGGCGCGCGCCTTGTAGCCGTCGGCGCCGGCGTCGGCCGCAGGGAACGGCCCCTGCCAGACGTTGGCCTGCGGCCGGCGCGCGTCCAGGGGCCGATCGCCCCAGCTGTAGGCCGCGCCGTCCAAGCCGCCGCGGGCGGCGTACTCCCACTCGGCCTCCGTCGGCAGGTCGTGGCCGCGCCAGTGCGCGTAGGCGAGCGCGTCCGCGTACGCCACCTGCACTACGGGCAGGCGTCCCTTGCCGGCGATCGAGCTTCCCGGTCCCTGCGGATGGCGCCAGTCCGCGCCTCGGACCACGCGCCACCATTCGCCGGGCCCCCGTCCCGTCCCCACGAAGACGATGCTCGACGGCTGCAGCTGTTCAGCCGAGAGGCCCGGATAGGCCTTTGGGTCGAGAGGCCGCTCGGCGAGCGTGACGTAGCCGGTCGCGGCCACAAAGCGGCCGAAATCGTCGTTGGTGACCTCCGTGCGGTCGATCCGGAAATCGCCCACGCGGGTCCGCCGCGGCGGTCCTTCCTCCGGGTTCTGCGGCGCGGCGCCTTGCAGGAACGGCCCGCCTCGGATCTCGACCATGCCCGCCGCGCCATTTGGCGCGAGGCAAGCTGCGGGCGCGGCCGCGCGGCACCCAGCCAGGGCCATGAGCATCAGAGGGATAAGCGCTCGCATCCACCAACTTTCGCCGTAGACTTGACCGCGGTCAATTTTCGGGACGACCTTGCCAGCGCCATGAAGATCACGTCGGTGACCCTCTCCGTGTTCGAGCTGACCGCCGTCACCCGCCGGTTCAGGCTGGAGCCGGACGGCGCACGCTGGAAGACCGCCTTCGAGCCGCGCGGGCGCGAACAGATCCACGTGCTGCACGTGATGACCAACGAGGGGCTTGAGGGTGTCTGCACGGTCGGTGACGCCCGCTACACCCAGATGAAGGCCGAAGACCTGGAGCAGTTGCGGCTGCTGGCGGTGGGCGAGGACCCGCTGGACCGCGACCGTCTCTCTGCCAAGCTGGCCGCCGCGCAGCGCCAAGCCTTCGTCGCGCCGGGGGCTTGGGGCGCATTCGACAACTGCTTGTGGGACATCGCCGGCAAAGCCGCCGGCCAGCCGGTCTTCCGCCTCCTGGGGGCGCCACGCGAAGACGCACCGGCCTATTACAACTTTTTCGGCGACACGCTGGAGGCAGTTATCGCCGACGGCCAGAAGGGGCTCGGCCTGGGTTTCGCGTGCCTCAAGGACCATTTCGCCGCAGACGGTCCCACGAACATCGCTTGGTTCGAGGCCACCCGGGCGGCGTTTCCCGAGACCGTTTTGCTGCACGACGCGGCGCTCTGCGAGTATGGCTTCGAGGAAGCCGTCGCGGTCGGCGAGGCGCTGCATCGGCTGGGCTACCTGTGGTTCGAGGAGCCGATCGGCGACCGCGAACTGGCCGCCCTGAAAGCGCTGTGCGCTCGCCTCGAGATCCCGGTGGCGGCTTGCGAGACCTTCATGGGCGACCATGCGCTCTGCGCAGAATGGCTGAAGGCAGGCGCCGCCGACATCCTGCGCGGCAATGGCCGGCACGGGACGACGCCGCTGGTTGGGTTGGCCTCGCTCTGCCAGGCGCACGGCACGACCATCGAGCTGAACGGCCCCGGCGGCCTCTACGGCCTGGTCAACACCCATCTCTGCTGCGGCTTGGCCGCGACCACATACTACGAGTTCTTCCCGGGCGGGACTCGCGACCTCCTCGGCAAGGAGATCGGCCTGACCAATCCGCCTATTCCCGAGCAGGGCGTGATCCGTCCGCCAGCCGGTCCGGGCTGGGGCGCGGAATGGGACACCGACTACTTCCGCAAGGTGCGCATCGCGGTGGCCTAAGGCCCCTTCAGCGCGGCCTCAACCGCCTTCAGACCCGCGTTCAGCCAGCCGCTCTCGTTGGAGTTTTTCGACGCCGCCAGCAGCTTCTCGAGCGCGTGCCGGCGCGCGGTCAGCGCCGCGACACTCTTCGGCTCGGCGGCGAGGGCCGCGCTGGTCAGCCGCAGCGCCAGGGCGGGATCGGTGGCGACCAGGGCCTCGGCGCGAGCCGCCACGGGCCCAGCCCCGCCCCCGGCGCGCACCACTTCGGCTTCCGCGGCCTTCGCCGAGACCGGATACATCGTCGCCGGGTCCTCGTCGAACCAGCCGGCATAGCCTTCGTAGATGCCGCGCACCGACCAGCCGATGGCGCCGTAGCCCTCGCCGACATAGAGATCGGGCGGCAGGCGGATCTCCTGCATGAGCTGAAATGCGTCCTTGCCCTGGTTCATCCCGCTGACGGTGGCGTCGTGCACATAGAGGATGGCGTCGCGGTACTGCTTCAGCGTCCTCTGCACCTTGTCGGCGCCAATGATCGGCTGGCCGTGACTCGGCAGCACAATCTCGGGCTTTAGAGCCAGGACGTTATCAATGGATTCGACGTAGTGCAGGGCGGGCCGCGGCGGCGTGCCGCGCAGCGTGTACATGTTGGGAAACGAGCCATAGTAGTTGTCGCCGATGAAGAGAGCCTTGAGCTCCGGAATCCAGACGTTCAACATGTCGGGCGTCTCGCCCGGCGCGGCGAAGCAGACGAAGGTCAGGTCGCCCAGCCTGAAGCGGTATTCCTTGTCGAACAGGATGTCGGCCAGCGGCGGCGCGGCGTAGTTGCCGGGCGAAGCGCCCTCGCGCCCGGCGCGAGGGACCGCGACTGCGGGCGCGGCGTTGTACTGGGCGGCGTTGCGGCGGAGGAAGAAGCCCTCCAGCCGGGTCTGATAGTTGCGGAACTCGACCGCATTGGCCTGCGCGATCACATGGACGCCCGGAGCCTTCCACGCGGCCACCCCGCCAGTGTGGTCGCCGTGTCCGTGCGTGAGGACGATGTACTTCACCGGCGCTCCTGAAACGGCGGTCAGGAGTTGCTTGTGGCGGCCGGCGTTGGCCGGCATCGAGGTGTCGATCACGACATTGCCGGCGCGGGTGATGACCATGAAGGTGTTGCCGAAGCCGGTGGCTTGCAGGATGCGGCCGCCGCCCGCGACCTCCAGGGCCCGCGCCTGGCCCGCGCCGGCGCCCAGGGGCTGGGCGGCGCCGAGCGGCTGGGCGCTGGTCGGCGATGCGAGGGCGAGCGCAAAGGCGGCGGCGACAAGCGGACGCATGAGTTGGCTCCGATCCGTCAAGGGTGCTGCGCCCGACGCGGGGCGCGCTCCAGCGTCCAATCCAGGTCGGCGACATCGAGCCCATCGCAGACGCCGGTCATCCAGCGCAGGAACTCGGCCAGGTCGGCGTCGATTTGCGCATCGGTCAGCGGGCGCGGCTCGTACCGCGGCCAGAAACCGTAGAGGATCGCCATGGACGGATGTCCGCGGCCGAAGTCGCCGAGGTCGATGGCATAGAGCCGTCCGCTGGCGGCGGCCCGCCACCACGCGCGTCCGGCGCGATAGCCCAGCGCCCGCTCCAGCGATGACGCGACGTCGGGGCGGACATCCATCTCCTGCTCGAAGATGAGCGGATCAGCGCGCAGGTCGGCGAGTTCGGCGCCGTCCGGGGTCACGAAGTTCATGCGCGCGCTCCCACCACCCGATCGAGGAACGCCACGACATCGACTGCGATCTCGGCGCCGCGGTCATCCTGCAGGAAGTGACGCGCCCGCTCGTAAATCGTGGGACCCTCGGCGTGCGGCAGCAGCTCCCTCAGACGATCGCAGTACTCGATCGGGAACACCTGATCCTCCGGCGCCCAAATCAGCTGGATGGGCGTTCCGGCGAGTTCCGGCAGCCGCGCCTGGATCATCGCCATGTCGGCCCAGCCGCGGTCGCCTTCCTGCAGTGGGATGCTGCGCGGCCAAGTGAGGGTCACGGTTTCGCTTTCCCGCTCGTCGTAGACGTGGTGGTAGCCGCGGGCCTCCTGCGGCGTCATCGCGCGGGTTGTCGTCCGGGAGGGCCCGCCGTGCGACAGGATCTTCATGCGCTTGAGGAAGAATGGTCCCAGGATCGGCGCATGCCAGCTCGTCCACGGCCTGGGCGATGTGTGGAAGCGTCCCTTGTAGTCCGTGAAGAGCCAGGTGTTCATCAGGGTCAGGGCGGCCAGACGATCCAGCCGCTGCAGCGCCGCTCCGACGCCCTGGGGACCACCCCAGTCCTGACCGACGATCGCAAACGCCCGCAGGTCCAACTGGTCGATCAACCCGACGAGGTCGGCGATGTGATGCGCCAGAGAGTAGGCGGCGTCGATCCGCGGCTTGTCGGAGTATCCGGACCCGATGCAATCGGGGACGACGACCCGATAGCCTGCCGCCTTCAGCGGCTCGACGAAGTCCCGATAGAGGAAGCCCCAAGTCGGGTTGCCATGCAGCAGCAGCACCGGCCGCGCGTCCCGCGGACCCTCGTCGACATAGGCCATCCGCCGGCCGTTGACGATTGCCTCCGCCTGGGGCCACGGGAACATCGGCTTCAGCCAGTCGGGATGTTCGAGCATCGGTTCCTCGCGACGAAATTGACCCTAGTCTATTTTTAGCTTGGCGGGCTACCCTGTGCGCCTGCAGGAGGAACCCATGCACAAGACCTGGATCGTCGCCGCCGTGCTCGTTGTCGCCGCCCCCGCTGCGGCGCAGCAGCCGCAATACACGCCCGAACAACTGATGAAGGCCTGGGACAAGGACGGCGACGGCGTGCTCACGAAGGCGGAGTGGACAGGCGCCGGACGCCGCGAACAGGGCTTCGACTTCAGCGACGCCAACCATGACGGAAAGCTGACGCTGGACGAGCTGAAAGCCGCCATGGCCCGGGCGCAGCAACAGCGGCCGGGTGGCTAGGCCGAACGCTTCTGCGGCGTCCGGGTCGCCCCGGCAGCGAGCACCTCGACCCGCTCGCGCAGGTGCTCGGCCAGGTCCTTGCCGCTGACCGCACCGGACGACCAGAACAGAATGCCCTGCAGCATGGCCCATCCGGCGACTCCGGCCAGCGCCTCCATGTCCCAGTCCGGATGCACGTCGCCGCGTTCTTTGCCGCGCAGGAATACTGGCTCGAAGTACCAGCGCAGCGCCCGGTCGCTGTCGTGCAGCTTGCCGATGTCGCGATAGTGCCGGAACGCCTCCTCGACGCCGCGCTGTACAAGCTTGCGATCGAGCCGCCGCACGCGCCGAGCGATCGCGGAGGCCATCTCCATGCAGGCGTCAGTGGTGTCGAGATCGGAGCGGAGGAGCGATTTCAGCTCGCTCTCCGGCGGAGCGATGCGCGAGCGCACCAGCATGACCAGCAGGTGCTCCTTGCGGGGGAAGTAGAAGTAGAAGGTGCCCTTCGCCACGCCCGCCTTGGCGCAAACCTCCTCGACCGGCACGGCGTCGAAGCCTTTGGTGCGCCATAACGCCTCCGCAG
>CAZBXO010000047.1:0-10660 GCA_964495645.1 uncultured Phenylobacterium sp.
ATGCGCACGATCAAGCAGGCGCTCGATCCGAAGAACGTGCTGAACCCGGGGAAGATCTTCGGATAGCCGGCCCGCGCCGCGGCGCGGCGTCTTCGCCACCCCCCAAACACCGTCATCCCCGGGCTTGTCCCGGGGACCCATTTCGCCGCGCGACGGAGGGTTCGAGCATGGGGGTGCGCGCCCGGGCCAAGGGTGGCCCGTGCGCGACTGGAATTCGCGTGGGGTGGAGCGATGGGTCCCCGGGACAAGCCCGGGGATGACGGGAAGAAAAAGGAGTGAAAGGGCCTCAACCGGAATCGCGGCGGCGGTTGAGGCCGGGGGGCAAGGTTGAGCTCAGCAGTCGGGCGCGCGTCGAGCGGGCCGGCGGCGGAGATGGCGGCCGATCGAAGACGGCGACGCCGGCCGCGGCCTTGGGAGCGGGCGCCGGCGGCGCCTCGGCCTCGGCGAGGAGGGCGTGGAGCTTCGGCAGGACGCCGTCGCGGGTCTCGGCCGGCAGGTCGGCCTTGCGCCGTTCGACGTCGGTGGCGACGGCGCGCAGGGTCTTCAGGAACAGCGGCACGCTGACAGGCTCGGACTCGCCCTCGCTTTCGCGTTCTGGCCGTTCGCGGTCTGCATCGCGCGCGGCGGCGGAAGGTTCGCGCTCAGCGGCTTCCGTCCGCAACGACGGCGCGCGCGCCGGGAGCGGCCCGGCCTTGAGCGCGTGGATCAGTTTGACGCCCATTCGCGCGGCGAACCCGCTCTGCCGCGACTCCGCGGCCAACGCGATGAACTGTTCGGGACGGCTGCCCAGCAACGCCATCGCCAGGTCATGCGCCGTCACCGCGAGGGCGCCGGCGCAATCGGTCAGCGTCTCGAGCATCTCAATATGGCGGGCCGTGGCGGCGTCGGTCATGGATGGCAGCGTCAGGGCATCATGCGTCAGAAGCGGACGCATGCGGTGAGAATCGACTAGAACCGCCGCGAGTACGCGACGGCGAGGAAGTCGCCGTGGCTGCCATTGCCGCGGGTGAAGTCGAGATGGGTCCAGTCGAGACGGACCCCATTGAGGCGGTCGAAGTAGTGCTGGAACCCGAGGCCGTAGTTCACCGACTCGCGACTCGTCTGTGGGACTATCCCGGGGCCCTTCACGCTGACCTTGGTCGAGCCGTAACCCAGGCGCGCGATGACGTCGGTGTTGGCGCCGAGGGGCACGAAGCCGACCAAATAGCCGGCGACTTCGTGCTTCAGCTTCATCGACGCCCTCACCGTAGCGGGGTTCGCCACCCCGGTGCGGGCATTCACGCCGTTGCTGGCGAGGCCGAGGGCCAACTCGCCCTCCAAGCCGACATGCCGCATGAACCGATAGCCGAGCTGGCCCTGGATGGCGTCGACGTGACCCGGTTCGGAGTCGGCCCGGGCATAGCCGAAGTCGGCATAGGCGCCCAGGGGCGTGGCGTCCTGGGCTTGGGCCGCGCACGGCGAAAGCATAGCCGCGGCCGCAGCCGCTGCAATCGTGAGTTTCATGTCGTACTCCTCGTCGATCGCCACCGGCCGCCAGCCCGGGCCGGTGGGCTTCAGACGCCCCTCATTCTATGGTCAAGCTGGGCCAACGAGGCGGCGAGATCATCCGCGGCTGACTGATCCGGAACGACAATCGAATGCCCCAACCCGCCATAGACGCCCGGAAAGGCGGGCCCGAGGTCCCGACCATCCCGGCTCGGGTCCTGCAGAAAGTCATACGGTACGTGGAAGGCCGTGGCCTCGCCCCGACGATCCTGGACGTCGCTGGCCTCTCGGCGCGGGACCTCGACGACCCTGACGTCCGCATGGACTTCCGCAAGCTCATGGCCGCGTACGAGACGGCGGCGGCGCTGACCGGCGAACCTGGACTTGGCCTGCGCGTGGCCGAGACCACCACGGCCGAGATGTATGGCCTGCTCGGGCACCTGGCGGCCAACGCACCGACCTTGGGGTCCGCGTTCGAACACTTTGCTCGCTACATGCCGGTCTGGACGCAGGCCGTCGCCTTCGAAATCCTCCCCTCGCCGTCAGCCGTCCGCGTGCGCCACGTCTACCGTTTTGCTTCCCACCCTTCCGAAAGGCGACACGAGGTCGAGCAGACGTTGGGCGCGCTCGCCGTCTTCGCGCGTGACGTCAGTGAGCGGCCCGTGCGGCCCGTCGCGGTCCGGTTCGAGCACGAGCGGCCTGAAGACCTGTCGGATCATCAGCGTGTGTTCGGATGTCCGGTGCAATTCCGGCAGCCCTTCACGGAGATCGTCTTCAATTCTGTGGACCTGAATGCGCCAATCCTGGCGGCGGATCGCGAGCTGTCGCGCCTGCTCCGCTCGCACCCGAGAGCTATGGCTCACTCCTCCGAGCCGGACGCGTTCGTCGCCAGGGTGAAGAGGACGGTGGATGGCCGCCTGCGCGCCGGCGCGCGGATCTCGACGAATGAAATCGCTGCGGCGGCCGGCGCATCGCCGCGCACGCTTCAGCGGCGACTGGCGGCGGAAGGCGCATCGCTCCGGCGCATCAGCGATACCGTCCGGCGGGACCTGGCGCTCGAGCTCATCGGTGTTGCGGATGCGGCGATCGCCGACGTGAGCTATCGGCTGGGCTTCGCCGATCCCAGCGCCTTCCACCGAGCGTTCCGCAGGTGGACCGGTTGCACGCCCGAGCAGTTCCGCAGGGGGGGCGCGGGGTCCTGACGCCAGCCTTCAGTTCCGCCAGCTGCACCTTGCCGTCGATGTTGTCGTCCAGCGACCCCATCATCTGGTCGGCGAACAGCTTCGCCTGCAAGTCGGCGCGGACGTGGCTCGTGGTCTCGTCGGCCCAGCGGTAGTTGACCCGGAAGTACATCATCTCCTCGTGGGACTGCTCGCCCCAGGCGACGGGGCGTATGGGTTCCGGATTGGCGGCGTTGTGCTCGGAGTTGGCGTAGACTCAGGTGGCGATCGGCTTCGACCCCGCCTTCACGGAGAGCGAAAATGTCCAAACCCGCGAACGACGGATGGGAGGAGGCTGTTGAAATCGGGGAGCGCGACCTGCAGGCCTACGCCGAAGGGCGATTGGGTGCGGCGGCCCGCCGACGCATCGAAGGGTTCCTGGCTGCCAACCCGGATCTGGCGGCGAACGTGATGACGCGAATGCACACCCTCGGCCAACGGGGCCGGTTCGGACGCTGGGGGATCCTCGGCGCCGCTCTCGTTTCGGCTCTGTCAGTGGGACTGGGCTGGAAAGCTGCGGACCACTTCGAACGGGGCGGCTGGCGCGAACTGGATGGGGCCGATCCGCCCGAGTACGTGACCGAGGCCGCGGAGTCGCGAGAAGCCAGTCGCATGCGGGAAAGGATGGCTTCGCAGATAGAGACGACTGAGCTCGACACGGGCGAAATCAGACGGACACTCAACGTCGACCTACCCCGGCTCCCACCCCACTGGCGGGTGGTCGACGTGCAGGTGTATCCCTCCGACGAGGGTCCCGGCGTCAACCTCGTGGTGGAGACGGGCGCCAGGCGTCGCCTGGACCTGTTTGCGGTCCGCGCCAGCACCGTCGGCAATGACACCCCCGAGGTGGTCACGAACGGGCGAGAGAGCGCCGTCTTCTGGGAGCGAGGCAAGTCGGCCTATGTGCTGAGCGGCGCGTTGGCGCACCAGGAGCTGTTGTCGGCGGCGGCCGTGCTGGCCGGCGGCGAGAGGCTCTGACGCGCAGGTGATTTGAATGGCTCCTCTTCCGCAGTAGCTCTGCCGCATGCACCGCGACCTCAACCAAGCGGAGTCGGCTGGCGACCTCTCGACCGACGTCTGCGTCATCGGATGCGGCGCCGCCGGCATCACCACCGCCCGGCGGCTGCTGGAGTTGGGGCACGAGGTCGTACTGCTGGAGAGCGGCGGGCTCGACTACGAGCGCCCGATCGCGGCGCTGAACGCGGGCCAGAACGTCGGCCAGCCGTACTATGCGCTGGAGGATGCGCGACTGCGCTTCTTCGGCGGGACGACGGCGATCTGGGGCGGACGCCTCGCCGAGCTCGATCCCATCGATCTGGAGGCCAGGCCGTGGGTTCCCAATTCCGGCTGGCCGATCTCATGGCGCGAGCTGAACCGCTACTATCCGGCCGCCCGGCGAACCTTTGGGGAGCCTGAGACACCGGCGACGCTCGCCGATCTGCGCGCGGCCGGAGCGCCAATCCCGGACTTCGATGCCCGGGCGCTGGAGGTGGGCGTCTGGTCGTTCGACGGCCGGTTCAACCGCTTCGTCTTCGACGCCTGCACTGACCTCGTGAGGCATCGCCGCTGCACGGTCGTCACCCACGCAACGGTGACGGAGATCGAAGTCGGTGTGGGCGGGGACGTCGTCGAACGTGTGCGCGCGCAATCCCTGTTCAGGCGTCGCCTCTCGGTTCGCGCCAGAGCCGTGGTGCTCGCTGCGGGAGGCCTGGAGAACCCGAGGCTGTTGCTCGCCTCGCGAGCGGTCGTGCCGCGGGGGCTGGGCAACGGTTACGACCAGGTCGGCCGGTACTTCATGGAGCACCCCCACGCGCGCGGCGGACGTGTGGTGACCGGAAGAACCTGGGCGCTATTGAAGGCGTTCGGCCAGAGCCATCAGCTGGGCATGCGGCGGCTTGCCGGGTTGATCAAGCTGAGCCCCGCCGCCCAGGCCGAGCGACGCCTCCTGAACAGCTCGCTGACCATCGCGGCCCGCCAGCCGGAGGGCGCGGCGCAGAATTGGGGCGTCGCGGCCTATTCCAGCCTCAAGCACTCCATCGCCCCGTCGCGCCAAGGGCGGGCTCTCTGGATGAGCGCGAAGTCCGCCGTGCGCTGGGCGCAGCGCCGCACCGACCCGCTACGCCCTTGGCTGCTCCACCGCGCGGGCCTGCGGGACCTTGCCTTGGTGGTCCGCGCCGAGCAGGCGCCCAACCCCGAGAGCCGGGTGCGCCTGACCACCCAGGTCGACCCTCTGGGCGTGCCGCGCGTCGCGCTCGATTGGCGTACGACAGCTCTGGACGTTGCGAGCGTGGCCGGGCTGGTGAGCGTCCTCAACGTAGAACTCGAGCGCCTGGCGCTGGGGCGGGTCGAGCCCGCAGCGTGGCTGAGAGAGTTGGACGGCGGATGGCGAACCGATCCCCTGATCAGCGCCCACCCGATCGGCGGCTATCACCACATGGGCACGACGCGCATGTCGGACGACCCCCACCTCGGGGTGACGGACGCGACGGGACGGGTCCACGGCGTGGCCAACCTCTACGTCGTGGGCAGCTCCGTATTCCCGACGTCGGGCTGGGCGAACCCGACCCTGACCATCGTGGCGCTGGCGCTACGGACCGCCGAGGCGCTTTCACGGAGCGTCGCCAGGGGCCGCGCAGCCTGATCTATCTTAAAGACGGCTGAGGTTGCTCCCGATCAACCTGGAGCCCCATCGCGCCCTGGTCCCGGCGCGCCGAGGAAGGCCAGCAGGGCGCCACGACCCGCCCCGCTGCCCAAGGTGAAGGTCGGATTGACCGTCGAGGGCGCGTTGGCGATCAGTCGAGGTCCGCCTCGCTGAGCACCGCCTCGAAGCTCTTCGCCTCGATGAAGACGTGCGCAATCTCCGGGTAAGCGGCCTTCAGTTCCTGCTCGAGACTGCTGATCGTGCGCTCGACATCGCGGGCCGTGAGGTCGTCCTGGAAATCCAGGCTCAGCACGACGAAGATCTCCGCAGGCCCGAAGTGCATCGTGCGCGCCTGGTTGAGGCCGACGACTCCCGGCGCGGCGCGTGCAATGCGATTGATGCCGATGCGCACGTCATGGCTCGCCGCCTCGCCGGTCAGCAGACTCTGACTCTCCACGGCGAGGAAACCGGCGGTGATTGCGAGGATCGCCGCGATCAACAGTGAGGCGACGCCGTCGATCACCGGCCTGTCCAGCGCCTCGCTCAGGAACACACCGATGAGCGCGACCAGCAGCCCCGTCAGCGCCGCGGTGTCCTCGAAGAGCACCGTGAAGACGGTCGGGTCCTTGGAGGAGCGCACTTCCGCCATCACTGACCGGCCGCCCCGCTGGTCGTTGAAAGCCCGCCAGGCGACAATCCAGACACTGCCCTCGAACAAGATGCCGAGCGTCAGTACGATGTAGTTCACCCAGGCGTGCTCGACGGAGACGGGGTGACGCACCTTCTCCCAGCCATGGAGGAACGAGACCACGGCGCCGACCCCGAAGATCAGGACGGCGACGACGAAGGTGTAGAAATAGAGTTGCAGCCCGTATCCGAACGGGTGGCGCGCGTCGGCGGGCTTCTTGGCGCGCCAGAGGCCGAACAGCAGCAGGAGCTGGTTGCCGGTATCGACCAGCGAGTGGACCGCCTCCGAGAGCATGGCCGCGGACCCGGTGAAGGCGGCGGCGGCAAACTTGGTCACGGCGATGGCGGTGTTGCCCGCCAATGCCGAGTAGATGACGGACCTGGATGTGTGGGCGGCCATGTGCGGGGCTGGATAGCCGAGACCACTTCAGAGGAACAGCTGGAGCGCATTCCGCCGGGGATGAGCCGCCCGCAGACGATCAGGATGCGCCCCACGGACTTGAACGAGAAAGGGGGCGCTTGCGCGCCCCCTCGGAAGTCTCGTCGTTATGGTCGTGACTACAAGTCCGGCGTCTCGCGGGCCATGCGGCGCATTTCGCGGCGATCGCCCGCGCCGGAGAGCTCGGAGGCGTCGAGGCCGCCGTCCTTGTTCTTGTCGAGGTCGGCGAAGCGGGTCTTGAACATCGCCGCCATCGGGCCCTTCAGCTCGGCCAGTTGCACCTTGCCGTCGATGTTGTCGTCCAGCGACCCCATCATCTGGTTGGCGAACAGCTTCTGCTGCAGGTCCGCGCGCACGTTGGTCGTGGTCTCGTCGGCCCAGCGGTAGTTGACCCGGAAGTACATCATCTCCTCGTGCGACTGCTCGCCCCAGGTGACGTTGCGCTTGGGATCCGGGTTGGCCGGGTTGTGCACCGAATTGTCGTAGACCCAGGTGGCGATCAGCTTCGACCCGGCCTTCACGTGGATCGGCGTCACCGGGTCATAGTCGCGCTGCCAGTTGAAGTCGTACTTCGGCAGCGAGAGCAGCATGGTCTCCTTGCCGTTCGGCTCCCGCATCTTCAGCTCCACGTGGTAGCCGCGGTAGTGGGAGTGCGGATACAGCGTGTAGAGATAGGCGTCGGCCGGGAAGGTCATGTAGGCGACCTCCTTGTGCCGGGCCTCGCCCGCCGGGATGTAGAGCGAGAAGTCGCCGATCACCGCCGAGCGCTTGATGTACTTCGGCGGCGCCTTCAGCGTGTAGAAGCCGACCTGGGTCTTGTCGGTCGTCTCCTGGCCGAACGTCGTATAGTGCATCTGGAAGTTCAGCTTGCCGCCGGCCGGCACCGGGGCGCCCGCGCCGTCGCCCATCACCTGCGGCTGGGCGCCGGGGGTGTAGGAGCCGACAGAGCCGCCGGGAATCTCTGTCCTCATCGTCGGATCCGGCACGTGGTTGGAGACCACGTGGTGCAGCACGCGGCGGTCACCCGGCTTCATGGCGATCGCCCGCAGCCAGGCGTTCTGCTTGAAGGGGTTGTCCACCCGCATGTTCTGGTAGGCGACGATGCCGGTCGCCGGCACCTTGAAGGCCGGCAGGTCGACGATCAGGTCGGGCTTGCCGAGGTCCTCCGGCCAGTCGGCCGCCACGCGGGTCTTGTTCACCAGCAGCGGATCGGCCCCGTCGCCGCGCGGCGCGCCGGCCTCGATCCAGTGGACCAGGGTCTTGGTCTGGTCGGCGGTCAGGCCCTGGTCGTTCTTGAAGTGGCCGATGTGCGGGTCGGCGAAGTAAGGCGGCATGCGCCGCGTGCGCACCGTCTCGCGGATCATCGGGGCGAAGCCCTTGACCACCTCATAGCTGTCCATGGCGAACGGCCCGATGCCGCCCTTCAGGTGGCAGCTGACGCACTTGTCCTGGATGATCGGGGCGATGTCCTTGGAATAGGAGATCTTCGCGAACTCGGCGGTCTTGCCGCGCATCGCCAGCGTGATCGGCTGGCCCGCGGTCACGGCGACGCGCGCCTCGGCCGGGGCCCTGCCGGCCAGCACCGCGTCGAGCGCCGGGGCGGTCTTGCCGACCGGGCCGCGGTAGGCGACGGCCCAGGTCTTGGGGTTGATCACGAAGACCTCGCCCTCGCGCTGGACGCCCAGCTGCTCACCCACGAGCTGACGCTCGTCCATCAGCACCGGGATCGTGTAGCCCTGCTTCGCCGCCTCGGCCGCCACCGCGTCGCGGCTGTCGGCGAGATTGCTGTCCAGCATGTAGAAGAGCACGCCCTTGGCGCGGTAGCCGGCGGCGATCTTCTCGAGCTCGGCGGCGGATTCGCGCGTCACCTTGCCGCCGTTGGTGTGCGTCATCAGCACGATCGCCGGCGTGTAGCCGAAATAATAGAGCCGATGCGCCAGACGCGTGTGGTCGGTGAGCTCGAAGTCGTCGACCCGCTGGGGGGTGGCCGACATCGTGCCCGCCGGATCGGCGGCGCTGACCGCCTGCGACAGACCGAAACCGCCGGCTGCCAGCCCGAGAGCGGCGACCGTAGCGGCGAGGAGAGCGCGATTCATGGTGGATACCTCCGTCCGGGCGAGCCCGATAACACCGTTTCCAGGCGCAATTGTTTCAGAACGACGATTCTTCAGCGACGCCAGGCTGGTCACGCTGTCGCGGCTTCGGCCGACTCCACCGATCCGAGGACCTCGTTCATCGCCTTCAGCAGGCTCGCCAGCGTGACGGGCTTTTCGAGGTGGCGGTCGGCGCCGGCCGCCAGGCTGGCGGCGACGTGCTCGGGAAGGGCGTTGGCGGTCAGCATGATCACGGGCGTGGCCGCGCGGCCCGAAGCCCGCTCGGACTCGCGGATCCGCCGCGTGGCGTCCAGCCCGTCCATGACCGGCATCTGCATGTCCATGAGGATGATGTCGAACGGCTCGGCGCCGTAGGCCATCACCGCCTCGCGCCCGTTCTCGACGCTGACCACCTCGGCCAGCTCCGCGAGCATCAGCTGCACGACCTTGCGGTTGGTCGGATGGTCGTCGGCCAGCAGCACCTTCAGCAGACGGTCCGGCGCGGCGCCGGGCGTCCCTTCGACGGCCGCATCGGCGGGCGCGGCGCGGCTCAGCGGCAACTCGAACCAGAACGTGGCGCCCTCGCCCTCGCGGCCCTCCGCGTCGAGCACGCCGCCCATCAGGCCGACCAGTTCCCGGCTGATGGTCATTCCCAGACCCGTGCCGCCGAAGCGCCGCGTGATGGAGCCGTCCACCTGCTCGAAGCGGCCGAAGATCCGCTCCTTCATGTCCGGCGCGAAGCCGATGCCCGTGTCGCGCACGGCGACGCGAACGCCGCCGGGCGAGGCCTCCGCGGTCACGATGACCGAACCGACCGCCGTGAACTTCACCGCGTTGTTCAGGAGGTTCGCCAGGACCTGCCGGATGCGATGCGGGTCGCCTTCGAAGACGCCGTCGACCTCAGGGTCGAGCGACAGGACCAGCGCCACGCCCTTCTCGTCGGCCTGGAGCTTGGCGAGCGCGACGGCCTGGCGCACCAGGGCGCCGAAGTCGAAGGCCATGGCCTCCAGCGTGATCCGTCCGGCCTCGATACGGGCCAGGTCCAGGATGTCGGCCAGCAAGCGCTCGAGCGTGGCGGCGGAGGCGTCGACGATCTCGACCAGTTCCCGGGCCCGCCCTTCCAGCCCGCAGCGGGCCAGCATGTCGACGCCGGCGACGATGCCGTTCAGCGGCGTTCGGATCTCGTGGCTCATGTTGGCCAGGAACTCGGTCTTGGCCCGGTTGGCGGCCTCGGCCTCGGCGAGCGCGCGGCGCAGCGTCTCTCCAGCCTGACGGCGCTCTGTGACGTCCTCGCCGAGGGTGACCACGTGCAGCGGGCTGTCGCCGTCATAGGTGGCGAACTTCTTGGTCGTGAAGTAGCGCAGGCCATTGCGCGTGGTGACCGCCTCTTCCTCGGAGACGCGGGTCTCGCGGGCGGCCACCACCGCGGCGTCCTCAGCCGCGAAGAGGGCGGCCTCCTTCGGCGGGAAGAGGTCGTCGGCCGTGCGGCCCAGCCACTCCTCGCCGGCGATGCCGAAACACTCCTCGGCGGCCTGGTTGATCAGCACATAGCGGCCGTCGCGTGCGCTCTTCGCGAGCAGCGGGTTGGGCAGGAGCTTGACCAGGGTGTCCAGGAACGCCTGGCTCTCCATGCCCTCGGTGGCGTCGCGCGACAGGGCCACCAGCCGCACGATGCCGCCGGCGCGGGTGCGGATGGGGGCGACGATGTTGTCGGTCCATTGCCGCGCCCCCGTATAGGTGCGCCGGCTGGTGCGGAATGAGACCGCTTCGCCGGCCTGGGCGCGGGCCACCGCGTCCTCGACCTTGGGCTTGTTCTCGTCGGGCCAGAACGCGGTCCAGGGCTTGCCGCGGACCTCTTCGAAGCTCGGCAACTGGGCGAGCCGCAGGCCCGCCGGGTTCATGTAGAGGATGTCCCCGCCCGGGGAGAGCAGGCGGACCGCGTCCGGCCACGCGTCGAGGATCGACTCGAAGTCGATCTCGGTCCGGTCCATGTCCGCCTTGAAGACGTCCCCGGGCAAGCGAACGCTCCGATCGCGGGCGCAGCCCCACGCCCAATCCCCCATATGCCGCTGAAAACCTAAAGGAATGGGTAAGC
>CAZBXO010000047.1:10760-23050 GCA_964495645.1 uncultured Phenylobacterium sp.
TCATGCCAGCCAAGTCGAAAGCCCAGCAGAAGGCCGCCGGGGCGGCGCTCAGCGCCAAGCGCGGCGACACGCCGAAATCGAAGCTCAAGGGCGCGTCCAAGTCGATGCTGTCGATGAGCGAGAAACAGCTCGAGGAGTTCGCGCACACCAAGCGCAAGGGCAAGCCGGAGCACGCCGCGCGCAACTGAGGCGGCTTGCGGCCGGGCGGCCTGCGGGGCCAAGCTCGGCCGCAGGTTCGCAAGGGGGGACAGGATAGTGTCGATGACCCGGCGCGGCGTGGCCGCCGCATCCCTGGCGCTGGCCGCGACGCAGGCGTTCGCCAAGGACAACCCGCCGCACCCCCCGCGCCGCCCAACCCCTGGCCGGACGCCACCGAGACCGCCGCGCGCATCCGCAGCGGCAAGTTGTCGGCCCTGGAAGCGGCTCAAGCCGCGATCGCGCGGGCCGAACAGCTGCAGGGAAAGCTGAACTTCATCGTCAACTCGGACTTCGACCGCGCTCTGGACCGCGCGCGGCGGGGGCTGCCCGCCGGACCGTTCGCCGGCGTCCCGTTCCTGGTGAAGGACCTGGAGGACTACGTGGGCCTGCCGATGCGCTACGGCTCGCGGGCCAACCTCGGACTGCCGCCCTCGACCCGTCAGGGCCCGCTGATGGACGTCTTCGACCGGTCGGGCCTGAACGTGATCGGCAAATCGGCGACGCCCGAGGCGGGCTTCCTGCCGACCACCGAGCCCTTGGCCTTCGGACCGACCCGCAACCCGTGGGACCCGTCGCGGTCGTCCGGCGGCTCGTCCGGGGGCGCGGCGGTCGCCGTGGCGGCCGGTGTCGTGCCCATCGCCCATGCCACCGACGGCGGCGGCTCGATCCGCATCCCGGCGTCGGCCTGCGGACTCTTCGGGCTGAAGCCGTCGCGTGGCCGTCAGATCGGCACCCGCAACGAGCGGCTGATCAACGACTTTGCGGTCGCACACGTCCTGACCCGCACCGTCCGCGACTGCGCCGCCATGCTGGCGCTCAGCGAGGACCCGGGGCCCGGAAGCCAGTTTCCGCCGGTCGGCATGATCGGCGAGCCGCTGCGGCGGAGGCTGCGCATCGGCCTTCTGATGAACGGCACCAGCGACCAGGGACCCTCCGCCGACGTGCGCGCCGCGACGATGAGCGCCGCGACGCTGTGCGAGAGCCTCGGCCACCGGGTGATCCCCACCACCTGGCCGATGGGGCCGGAGTTCATCCAGGATTTCCTCACCCTGTGGGCCGCCGGGGCCGCGCAACTGGCGCAGGGCGTCTCGCGTGGCATGGGCCGGCCCGCCGACGGCAGCGTGCTCGAACCCTTCAGCCTGGGCATGGTGGAGATGTCCAGGAAGCGGGGCCCCGAAGCGCTGAACCAGGCGATCCAGCGGCTGAGCGCCAACGCCAACGCCTACACGCCCTGGTTTGCGGCGCATCAGTTCGACGTGGTGCTGTCGCCGGTGCTGCAGACGGCCGCCCCGCCGCTCGGCTACGTGGGCCCGGACGTGCCGTTCGACACCTTGGTGGAGCGGCTCATCCAGTACGTGGGCTACACGCCCTACCACAACATCGCCGGGGCCCCGGCGATGAGCGTGCCCCTGCACTGGACGGAGGCCGGCCTGCCGGTCGGCACGATGTTCGCCGCGCGCCAGGGCCACGAATCGTTGCTGCTGCAACTCGCCTACCAGCTGGAGGCGGCGCAGCCCTGGGCCCACCGCATCCCGCCGATCCACGTGTAGCTACGCCGCCAGCCCCTGCAAGCGGGCGGCGGCTTCGCGGACGCGCTCGGGGCCGCCCAGCAGCTGGCGGTTCAGCCCGATGCGCTTGAACCAGTAGTGGATGCCCAACAGGTCGGTCATGCCGATGCCGCCGTGAACTTCTACGGAGGTCCGAGCGATGAACCGTCCGATCTCAGAGAGGTGGGCCTTCGCGTGGGCGGCCATCAGCGGGGCCTCCTCCGGCGCATGGTCGAATGCGTAGGCCGCATACCAGACGAGCGAACGCGCCGGCTCCAGCTCGGCGGCCATCTCAGCGCAGAGATGCTTGACCGCCTGGTAGGAGCCGATGGTCCGGCCGAACTGCTTGCGCTCGCGCGAGTAGGCCACGGCCTTGTCGATCATCGCCTGGGCCGCGCCCAGCGTATCGGCGGCCAGCATCACCCAGGCCGCGTCGCGCAGCCGGTCGAGCGCCTGGTTGGAGGCCAGCGGCGCGGCGGGCGTGCCCTCGAATCGCAACTCCAGGAGCCGCCGCGTGGCGTCGATCGAGGGCATGACCTCCGCCGAGGCGGCCTGTTCGGCCAGATGCAGGCCCCCGGCGCGGTCGGCGACGATCAGGAAGTCGGCGCCGCTGGCGCTGAGGGCGAAGTGCGCCTTGCCGGTGAGGCGGCCGCCCTCGGCGGTGACGCCGGCGCCGTCGCGCGCGCCGGCGATCGGTTCGGAGATGGCGACGCCCGCCGTGGCGTCCCCGGACGCCAGCTTCGGCAGCCAGCGCGCCCGCTGTTCGGGCGTGCCCGCGAGCTTGAGGGCCAAGGGTGCAAGCACCGCCGAGCCGAGGAAGGGTGAAGGGGTCACCGCGGCGCCCAGCGCCTCGGCCGCAAGGGCGGCTTCCAGCATGCCGAGGCCCAGGCCCCCGTGGACCTCGTCGATCAGCAGGCCGGGAAGGCCGACTTCTGCGAGGCCGGCCCAGATGTCCGGCGCGACCGCCTCGTTGTCGTCGGCGAACCGGCGCACGCGTTCGAGTGGCGCGAGCTGGCCCAGCGCCTTGGCCAGGCTGTCCTGCAACAGCCGCTGGTCCTCGGAGAGCGCGAACCGCATGCCTAAGCCTCCACGACCTTGGGCTCGCGCGGCATGTGGAGGCCGCGTTCTGAGATGATGTTCTTCTGGATCTGGGCGGTGCCGCCGCCGATGATCAGGCCGAGGTCGAACATGTAGCTGCGCTGCCACATGCCCTTGGCCCGCAGGTGCGTCCCGTCGTGATAGAGCGCGCCCAGCTCCCCCAGCGCATCGATCGCCAGCGCGGCGATCTGGTGGTTCAGCTCACAGCCCTGCAGCTTGACCACGAGCCGCGCCAAGCCAGCGGTCTCGTCGGTCAGGGTGCGCAGGCCGTTGAACTTCATCGTGTAGACGCGGGCCTGCAGCTGCATCAGCCGGTCGCGGAACACCGGGTTGTCGACGATCCGCTGGCCGTCGACCGTCTCGGTCTTGAAGAGCTCGATCAACTGGGCCAGCCGCGCCTCGGTGGCGTTGGGGTCGCCCAGCATGCCGCGCTCGTGCTTCAGCGTGGTGTTGGCCACCTGCCAGCCACGCCCGCGCCCGCCGACCACGTTGGCCTGCGGCACCCGCACGTCGGTGAAGAACACCTCGTTGAATTCGGCCTGGCCGGTCATGGTCTTCAGCGGCCGCACCTCGATGCCCGGCGTCGACATCGGGAAGAGGATGTAGCTGATGCCCTCGTGCTTCGGCTTCTCCGGCTCGGTGCGCACCAGGCAGAACATCATCTGCGCGAGGTGGGCGGTGGAGGTCCAGATCTTCTGGCCGTTGATCAGGAAGTCGTCGCCGTCCTCGGTCCCGCGCGTCTGCAGGGACGCCAGGTCGGAACCCGATCCCGGTTCGGAATAGCCCTGGCACCAGAGGATCTCGCCGCGGATCGTGGGCGGGATCCAGGTCTTCTTCTGCTCCTCGGAACCGACTTCCAGCAGGGTCGGCACCAGCATGGAGATGCCCTGGCCGGCCATGCCGCGCGGCGCATTGGCGGCGATGAAGGCTTCGGCCATGATCCGGCTCTTCAGGATGTCCGGCTCGGCGCCGTAGCCGCCGTATTCCTTGGGGATGGTGCGGGCCGCGTAGCCGTGCTCGATCAGCAGGCGCTGCCAGGCGCGCGGGTCCCGGGCCTGGCCGTCGGCGTACTCGCCGCGGTGCTTGTCCAGAAACGTCCGCACCTCGTCGCGGAACGCGGCCAGTTCGGGCGTGAGCGTCAGGTCCATCGCCGTATGCGCCCTTTGCGCGTTTCCACCATGGGCGTAAGTGCAACCCGCTTTCGTCGCGCCCCGCAACGGCGACGTGGCGTCAGCCTGATCGGGAGACGGCCATGACGAAACGCTGGCTGGGGGCGCTTGGGGCGCTTTGGCTTTTCGGATGCATGTCGCCGGGGTCGAGCGACCCGCTGGTCGGCTTCGGGCCGAACCCGCCATTGCCCAAGCCGCAGTCGGCCCTGCTGCCGACCGTGGGGGTGCCGAAGGTGGTCAAGTGGCCGGCGGGCGCCGCGCCCAAAGCCCCGCCGGGATTCACTGTCACCCGGTTCGCGGAGGGCCTGGACCACCCGCGCTGGCTCCTGGTGTTGCCCAACGGCGACGTCCTGGCCGCGGAGTCCGCGTCGGTCCCGTCCAAGGCCGACAAGTCCAACCAGGGCATCAAGGGCTTCTTCCAGAAGCTGCTGATGAAGAAGGTGGGCTCCTCGGTCCCCAGCCCCAACAAGCTGATCCTGCTGCGCGACGCGGACGGCGACGGGACCGCGGAGTTCCGCACCGAGTTCGCGACCGGCCTGACGCAGCCCTTCGGCATGACCCTGGTCGGGAGCACCCTCTACGTGGCCAATTCGGACGGCGTGGTCAGCTTCCCCTACCAGCCCGGCCAGACCACGGTTTCCGGCGCCCCGGCCAAGGTGTTCGACCTCCCGGGCCCGCCGATCAACCACCACTGGACCAAGAACGTGGTCGCCAGCCCCGACGGCGCACGCCTCTACGCCACCGTCGGGTCGAACTCGAACATCGGCGAGAACGGCATGGAGAACGAGGCGGGTCGCGCGGCGGTCTGGGTCTACGACCTGGCCAGCCGCCGCGCGCGGGTGTTCGCGAGCGGCATCCGCAACCCCAACGGGCTCGACTTCGAGCCGGCCACCGGAGTCCTCTGGACGGTCTCCAACGAGCGTGACGAGATCGGCAACGACCTGCCGCCGGACTACCTGACGAGCGTGCGCGACGGCGGCTTCTACGGCTGGCCGTGGAGCTACTGGGGCCAGCACGTCGACTCGCGGGTGAAGCCGGCGCGGCCTGACATGGTGGCCAAGGCGATCGCGCCCGACTACGGCCTGGGGGCGCACACAGCCTCCCTCGGGCTCGTCTTCTACACGGCCGACCTGTTCCCGACGCAGTACAGAGGCGGCGCCTTCATCGGTCAGCACGGATCGTGGAACAGGAAGCCGCTCAACGGCTACCGGGTGGTCTTCGTGCCCTTCGCCAGCGGACGGCCGCAGATGCCGGCGCAGGTCTTCCTGACCGGCTTCCTCAACGAACGGGAGGAGATCCAGGGCCGGCCAGTGGGCGTGGTGGTCGACGGCAAGGGCGCGCTGCTGGTGGCCGACGACGTGGGCGGGATCGTCTGGCGGGTGGCGCCGCGATGAGCCTGGTCGGCACGCCCGACGAACGCTCCGCCCAACTGGTGCTGGAGCTCTCGGTCGGACGGCTCCCGCGTTCGCTCGCCTTCTACGAGGCGGTGGGCTTCGAGCTGGAACGGCAGACCGCCACGTTCGCGGTGCTGAGCTGGGCGGGCCAGCGGCTGTTCCTGGTCGAGCACAGCCACGCCGCGCCGGGCCATCCGCCGCCGAACCTGCGCATCATCGTGGAGAACGTCGACGCCTGGCACGCCAAGGCCCAGGCGAACGGCTGGAACATCCGCTCGCCGCTGGCTGACCAGCCCTACGGCCTGCGCGACTTCACCATCGCCGACCCGGACGGCTACGAGCTGCGGTTCGCCACGCCGATCTAGAAGCCGTTCGGAACCTGGACGAGCGGGGGAAGCATGAGGAACGGCAGCCGCTAGAGCATGATCCGGTAGCGCAGGCCCTCGCCGCCGCCGTAGGCCGCCGGCTTGTCGAAACGCCCGATGAGCACGCCGCCGTTGTTCAGGATCACCTTCTGCGAGGCGACGTTCGCCAGCTCGGTGGTCAGTTCGACATAGGCGAGCCCGCGCGCCTTGGCGTCCGGCAACAGCTGGCGCAGGCCTTCGGTGGCGTAGCCCCGGCCGCGCTTCCACGGCACGACCGCGTAGCCGATATGGCCGAGCACGTGCGGGGGCAGCTCGGACGTCCCCGGCCGCCAGCGGAACCCCAGCGAGCCTGCGAATTCGCCGTCCCAGAGCCAGCGGTAGTAGCCGGGCAGTCGCTGGACGACCGTGCCGTCCGGCAGGGTGATCGGATCGCCCTTCGCCTCGACGTCCTCCAGGGCGGCCAGGAAGGCGTCGGGGTCGGCGGCGATCCGGGCCAGGTCGGCGCGGGCAGTCTTCTCGCCGCCGACGTTGTCGCGCGACCAGCCGCGACGGCAGGCGTCCGCGAAGCCCGCCAGGGCCTCGCGGGACGGCCGGATCAGCCGGACCTCAGCCAGCTCAGGCGTCCGTGTTGAAGACGCAGAGCTTGTTGCCGTCGAGGTCGCGGAAATAGGCGCCGTAGAAGGTCGGCAGGCGCTGGCCGGGCGGGCCTTCGCACGTGCCGCCGGCCTCCAGCGCCGCGGCGTGGGCGGCGTCGACGCCGGCCTTGGTGGCCGGGATGCCGAACATCGAGCCGTTGCCGGCGGTGGCGGGCTTCTCGTCGTAGGGCTTGCAGATGGCCAGCATCGAGGGCGTGCCCTTGGCGCCGTAGAACTGCATTCGGTCGAAAGCCATGGTGCGGCCGCCGCCGAGCGCGCCCAGCACCTTGTCGTAGAAGCCGCGGGCCTTATCGAGGTCGTTCACACCGATCGTGGCGTAGCCGATCATGGGTATCCCCTTCCCTTGCCTGAGCCGCGACCTTAGCGGCTGACGTCGGGGTCAGGGCAAGTCTAAGCTCGCAGGCGAGGGGGACTCTTCATGCGCAGACTGGCCCTGGGACTGCTCGCGGCGCTGACCCTGTCGGGATCGGCGCGCGCCGAGCTCTCGACGGCGGTCAGGATCGAGGACGCCCGCGTGGCGGGCCTCGCCCAGCCGGCGGAGATCGTACTCGACCGCTGGGGCATCCCCCACATCTACGCGAAGACCGCCCGAGACGCCTTCTTCCTGCAGGGCTGGAACGCCGCCCGGGACCGGCTCTGGCAGATCGACCTGTGGCGCAAGCGGGGCCTCGGGCGACTCTCCGCCAGCCTCGGCCCGGCCTACGTCGAGCAGGACCGCGCCGCGCGGCTCTTCCTCTACCGTGGCGACATGGCGGCCGAGTGGGCCGCCTACGATCCGCAGGCCCGCGAGGCGGTGGAGGCCTTCACCGCCGGGATCAACGCCTACGTGGCCGAAGTCCAGGCGGGTCGCCGCAAGCTCCCGGTGGAGTTCGGCCTGACGAAGAGCCAGCCGGAGACCTGGGCGCCGGAGGACGTGCTGCGCATCCGCAGCCATGCCCTGGTCTCCAACGTGACCTCCGAGGTGGCCCGCGCCCGGACGATCTGCGCCGGCGGGCTGGCGGCCGACACCCTGCGCCGGCGGCTGCAGCCGGACCACAAGGTGGTCGTCCCGCCGGGCCTCGACCCCTGCAGCGTGCCCGCCGACGTGCTGAGGGATTATGTGCTGGCGACCCAGGCGGTCACCTTCAGGCCGCCGGCCCCGCCTCGGCCGCGGCCGAGGCGGCCGGCAAACGCCGACGTGAGGCTTTCGCAGCTGATCGACGAGCGCGCCGCGGAGGGCTCCAACAACTGGACGATTTCGGGCTCCCGCACAGCCACGGGGCGGCCGATCCTCGCCAACGACCCGCACCGGCCGGTCGGCGCCCCCTCGCTGCGCTACATCGCCCACCTGGATGCGCCGGGGCTGTCGATCATCGGCGCCGGCGAGCCGGCGCTGCCCGGCGTGTCACTCGGCCACAACGGGACCACCGCGTTCGGGATCACCATCTTCTACATCGACCAGGAGGACCTCTACGCCTACCAGGTCAGAGGCGACGCCTACCGCTACAAGGGCGGCTTCGAGCCTATGAAGGTGGTCCGCGAGACCATCGCGGTGAAGGGCGAAGCGCCGCGAACCGTCGAACTGCGCTTCACCCGCCACGGGCCGGTCGTCTGGCAGGACGCGACCCGCGCTTTCGCCCTCCGCACCGTGTGGAACGAGCCGGGCCTCTCCGGCTACTTCGGCTCGTCGCGCATGTGGCGCGCGAAGGGGTGGGACGACTTCCAGCTGGCCCGGAACCGCTGGGGCGCGCCGCCGCTGAACCTGGTCTATGCCGACACCAGGGGCGAGGTCGGCTGGTCGGCCGCCGGCCGCACGCCGGTCAGGCCCAACTGGGACGGGCTGATGCCGGTGCCGGGTGACGGGCGCTACGAGTGGGCGGGGTTCCTCGCCGACGGCCAGCTGCCGGTCAGCCGCAACCCGGCGCAGGGCTTCTTCGCCACCGCCAACGAGATGAACGTCCCGGCCGAGCCCGAGTACCCCCGCGCTGAGCGCAAGTTGGGCTTCGAGTGGGCCGACGCCACCCGCGCCAACCGCATCAAGGCGGTGCTGGCTGGGCTGCCGAAGTCGACGCTGGCCGACTCCATGGCCTTGCAGACGGACGCCTATTCCGACCAGTCGCGCCGGGCGGTGGCCCTGCTGGCCGGCCTGGACTCGCCGATGCCGACGATCCGCGGGGCCCTGCGCCTACTGCGGAGCTGGGACCACGTGGAGGGCGCCGACAGCGCCGCGGCCGCGATCTACGAGGTCTGGGCGGTCAAACACCTGGGCCGCGCAGCAGCGGCGACCATGCCCGAGGCGGCCAAGCCGCTGATCGGCGCGAGCGCGCCCGACTACGTGCTCACCTGGCTGGAGGGCCAGCCGCAAGCGGTCCGCGAGCCCATCCTGCTGACCAGCCTGGCCTCCGCCGTCGCCGAGCTGAACGCGAAGCTCGGCCCGCCGATGGAGTCCTGGGCCTGGGGCCGGCTGCATGTGGCCGAGTTCCGGCCCGCCATCGCCGGAATCGCCCCCCCGGACCTCGCCGCCCAGATGACGGTCGGGCCACTGCAGGTCCCTGGCTCAGCATCCTCGCCCCGCGCGGCCACGTGGAATCCGCAGACCTACCGCCAGACCGCGGGCGCCTCGGTGCGTTTGGTGCTCGACGTCGGAGCTTGGGACAACTCCATGGCCATAAACACGCCCGGCCAGTCCGGCGACCCGACGAGCCCGCACTACCGCGACCTCTTCCCGCTGTGGGCGGCGGGGACCTATGTGCCCCTGCGCTTCAGCCGCGAGGCCGTGGAGCGTGACGCCGAGCTGGTGATGCGGCTGGCGCCGTGACGCTGCTTTCGTGGCCCAATACCGCTGGCCGGCCGCGTCCGGCGAGCGGCGGGATCAGCCGAAGATCTTACGCACGCGGACGATGTAGGAGCCGCCCCACTCGAGGTCGCGTACGTCGGTGTAGTCGAGCCGGCCGTTGCTGCGCGGGCCGGTGTAGACCTCGCGGATGCGCTTCACATTGCGGAAGTTGAGCGCCTGGCCCTCGAAGCGGATCACCCAGTCGGGCCGGGGCTTGTACTCGGCGTTGAGCCAGAGCGAGGCGGTCTGCTTGCGGGTCTCGATCTCGGTCAGCCGGAAGAAGCGCTCGCGAGACGCATTGAAGAGGTCCAGGCCGTAGGTGGCCTTCCACTGCGGCAGGTCCTGGCTCCAGTGGACCTCCCAGTCGATCGGGTGCAGCACGGAAATCTCGCGCGTCCTGCCGTCCAGCGGGTCGCGGACCTTGGTGTCGCGCTTCGTCACCTGGCCCTTGAGCTGGGCGTCCTTCACGCCGAGCCGCGCCATCGGGATGGTGAGGCTGACCTGGTACTCGTCCTTGGTCCCGGTCCCGATGTTGCCCGGCGCGTCGGCCAGGATCACGCCCGCCGGCGACAGGATCGGCACGCGGTCGACCACGTCGTCGATGTCGAAGTGGCGGTAGGTGAGCACCAGCGCGCCCGAGCCCCAGAACCGCTGTTCGAGGGCGCCCTCATAGACCCAGGACTGCTGCGGGATCAGGTCCGGGTTGCCGGCCACCACGGTTCCCGTGGAGGCCGTGGCCGTCGATGCGACGAAGTCCTCGAAGTTGAGCTGGCCCACCTCGCGTTCGACCCGCAGCCGCACCTGGGTGAGCGGCGTCGGCGCCCAGGTCAGCGCGCCACGCGGCTTGAGGTAGGTGAGCGTCTTGCCCAGCACTACGTCGCCGCGCGAGGTCACATGGCTGGCTTCGTAGCGCGCGCCGGCTTCCAGCGTCAGCTCGGGCGTCGCCCGCCAGGCGGCCCGGGCGAAGAGCTCGCCGCGCTGCTCCTTCACCTTCACGTTGGCCGCCGGAACCGCGATGCCGACGCCGTTCAGCGCCAGCGCCGTCTCGCTCCGCAGTCTGTTGAGCGCCCCCTCGGCCCCGGTCTCGATGGAGAGCGACGGCGTGGCGGCGATGCGGAAGGTCTGGCGCCCCACCGTTTCGGACGACTTCTTCTCGAGCTCGAACTCGCGCCGCACGCCGGGCGCCGTGAAGAGCACGGTGGTGTCGTTGTTGTTGAACTGCTGCAGGGCGACGGTCTCCATCGTCACCATGTCGTTCAGGCGCTGAGAGTAGCGCCCGCCGATCTCGGCCTGCAGACCATCGATCTTGTCGCGCTCGTACTCGAGGCCGGCGATGGAGGTGTAGTTGTCGTAGATCTCCAGGTCGGCGGGGCTGAGCATGAAGGCGCCGTTGAGCCGCAGGCGCCCGGTCATCAAGGGCGTTTCGAACGCCCCGGTGGTCCAGATCTTGGCCCCCTGGCTGTCGGCGTCGACCCGCGAGACCAGCCGGATCGTGCCGTCGGCGTTGTAGCGGATGCGCCCACCGTCGCCGAGGTCGTCACGCGCGCCCATGCCGACGATCTGCGCCAACTCTGCGGACCTCCCGCCGGAGAACCGCCACTGACCCTCGGCGCGGATACCCGGCAGGTCACGCCCGTCGTAGACGTAGAAGTTGGTGACGGTGACCGCGCCCTTGAATCCGCCGCCGGTCTGCTTGCGCACCACGTTGGCCAGCACCGTGCGGCCCTCCATGTCGATCCCCGGCGCGCCGCCGCGGATCACCTCCACTCGCTCGACCGTCGAGGCCGGGATCCGCTTCAGGATCTCGTCGAGCGCGTCGTTCTTGGCCACCGGCGGCTGGCCGTCGATCAAGACGTTCCCGCCGGAGCCGGCGAGGCCGCGAACAGCCTGGCCCTTGTCGAAGGTGAAGCCCGGCAGGCGCAGCACCATGTCGTAGGCGTTCACCGGCTGGGATTCGGCGAAGAAGCTCGGAGGATAGGCGATCACCCCGCCTTCGGGCGCTTGCGGCGCGGCCACAGCCGGCGCTGCGGCCTGGAAGGCCGCGGCGATGATCAGTGCGTAACCCATGTGCGGGCAGCCTCCCTGGCTGCACAATTTCGACCGCCGGGGACGCGCAAGCTAGCCGCGTTCGCACAGGGTCGCGATTTCGAACGGACGGTGCGGCTTTCGCGTAACAGCGTAAAGGCTCGAGCCCGGTCGAGCCATTGGGTGGCGGCTTCGCGCCCGCGACCCGGCCAAGCGATCAGACCCGGCCGGTTACCGGGAGGAGGGCGCCGGTCACCGCCTTGGCCTCCTCGCTGGCCAGGAACAGGATCACCGCCGCCAGGTCCTGTGGCGCGACCCAGGACGTGAAGTCGGCCCTCGGCATGTCCACTCGGTTCTGCGGCGTGTCGATGATCGAGGGCAGCACGGCGTTGACGGTGATCCGGGTTTCCTTCAGCTCCTCGGCGAGCGCCTGGGTCAGGGCATGCACGCCCGACTTGGAGGCGGCGTAGGGGCCCATGCCGCCCGCGGCCTTGAGGGCTGCGGCGGAGCCCACGTTGACGATCCGCCCGGCGACGACGTTCTTCAGGTGCGGGATCGCCGCGCGGCAGGCGTTGGCGGCGGTGACCACGTTGAGGCGGTGCAGGTCAGCCCAGGTCTTCGAGTCACCGTCTTCCAGCGTCTCCCACTTGAAGCCGCCGGCGATGTTCAGCAGCGCGTCGAGTTGGCCGAACTTGTCGACCACGGCGTCCATCGCGGCGGCCGCCTGGTCCGGATCGGTCAGGTCCTTGCCGCCGAGGACCAGCGCCTCGGAGGGACAGTTCGACGGCACCGTCCAGGCGTAGTCGATCAGCGCCATGCGCCCGCCGGCCGCGGCCACCGCCTTGGCCATGGCGCAGCCCAGCACCCCGAACCCGCCGGTGATCGCATACACGCGCGAAACCATGCCGTTCCCTCAAGCCCCCAAAATAACGTCATGGCCGGGCTTGGCCCGGCCACCCATGAACACCGAGTCCGCTGGCTGGCCGCAGAGGCTGCCGCCAAATGGGTCCCCGGGACAAGCCC
>CAZBXO010000048.1:0-8901 GCA_964495645.1 uncultured Phenylobacterium sp.
CAATCGTGCCCACGTTGCAGTGCGGCTTCGTGCGTTCGAACTTCTCTTTGGCCATCAGGGTCCTGCCGGCGTTTGTTGAGGTGGAGCGGGTAGCGGGAATCGAACCCGCATCCTCAGCTTGGAAGGCTGCTGCACTACCATTGTGCTATACCCGCCAAACTCCCTGGATAGGGGTTCGGTTAGCTCCTCCGGACGCGTGGTGGGGGAAGAAGGACTCGAACCTTCGAAGCCATTACAGCAGCGGATTTACAGTCCGCCCCCTTTGCCACTCGGGACATTCCCCCAGCGCGTTCGGAGCCCGGTTTGCGGCCTTCGGAAAAGGCTTCCGCATTCGCACAATTCCGGCGAAAAACGGCGCCCCTTTCGAGGGGGCCCCAAATCGGAGCGCGTCTTATAGTGGCCCGGCCCAGCGAACGCAACGACGCCCGCAAGGGTCGGAATTTCCACGGCAAGGGCCGGTTTCGGCCGGCCCGCGAGGCCGCCTCCGACGACTGGCTGTGGGGCTGGCACGCGGTGGAGGCGGCGCTGGGCAATCCCGCGCGCGGCGCGCCGCTGCGGCTGCTGGCGACCCCGGAACGGGCCCGGCAGATCGAGCCGCGGTTCGGGCGGATCGCAGGCTTCGAGCCGGCGGACAACGACATCCTGGCCCGGACCCTGCCGCTGGGAGCGGTGCACCAGGGCGTTGCGCTACGCCCCGGCCCATTGCCGGACGTGCGGCTGGCGGACCTGCGTCCCGCGCCGGGCGCGGTCGTGCTGATGCTGGATCAGGTGACGGATCCGCAGAACGTGGGCGCGATCCTGCGCTCGGCGGCTGCGTTCGGAGCCGCGGGGCTGGTGCTGCAGGACCGCCATGCGCCGAGACTGACCGGCGCGCTGGCGAAGGCGGCGGCGGGGGCGGTCGAGCGGGTTCCAATCGTACGCGTGGTCAACCTGTCCCGAGCGCTGGAGGAACTGAGCGACGCGGGCTGGCGGGCGGTGGGGCTGGCGGGCGAAGCCGAGCGGACGCTGGCGGAGGCGTTGGACGGGCGGCCTACGGTGCTCGTACTGGGCTCCGAAGGCGAGGGCCTGCGCCGGCTGGTGGCGGAGCATTGCGAGGACCTGGCGAGGATCCCGATGCCGGGCGGCTTCGAAAGCCTGAACGTCAGCGCCGCCGCGGCGGTGGCGCTGTATGAAGCCGGGCGACCCAGATCGTGAGGGGCGTCTTGCACCCTCCCCTCGCCTGACGCATGTGGTCCCCGATGATGGAAGAGTTCTTCAGCGTCTCGGCGCTCTCGGCGCTCGCGCAGGTGCTGATGATCGATCTGGTGCTGGCCGGCGACAACGCCGTCGCCGTGGGCCTCGCCGCGGCGGGGCTGGAGCCGAAGCTGCGCCGCCGCGCGATCTTCTGGGGCCTGGCGGCGGCGGTGATTACCCGGATCGGATTTGCGCTGATCACCACACAGCTGCTGGCGATCGTCGGCCTGCTGCTGGCCGGCGGCCTCTTGCTGCTGTGGGTCTGTTGGAAGATGTGGCGCGAGCTGCGCGACCAGGCGGTCCGTGACGAGATGGCCGCCGAGGCGGCCATGGACTCCGATCCGGCCACCGACCCGAAGGTCCGGCCGAAAACTTTCAAGGACGCGCTGGTCCAGATCCTGGTCGCCGACGTCTCGATGTCGCTGGACAATGTGCTGGCCGTGGCCGGCGCGGCGCGGGAGCACCCGGCGATCCTGGTCTTCGGCCTCCTGATGTCGATCGCGCTGATGGGCGCGGCGGCGCACGCGATCGCTCGGCTGCTGCACAAATACCGGTGGATCGGCTACGTCGGCCTGATCATCGTGCTGTTCGTGGCGCTGCGGATGATGTGGGAGGGCGGCCACGAGGTGATCAAGGACCTGGGCTACGCCGCCCAGTACAACGCCGCGGTTCCGGGCTTCATGGAAATCCACGAGCCCAAGGCGCCCACTCACTAGGCCGCCGCCATCTCCGGGCCGCCGAAGCGTTCGCGCCACTCGGCGACCTGGGCGTCCTCGACCTTGCGGAAGAGCACCTCCGGCGCGGCGATCGCGCGACCGGGGGGCAGGATGTCGAGCACGCGCTTGCCGTCCAGCGACGGCCAGGTGGCCGGGAACGGTTCGCCCAGCGCCAGGCCGATCTTCTCGGCGGCGAAGGGGATAAAGGGCTCGGAGACCTTGGCGAACAAGGCGGCGAGGTTCAGGCCGTTGCGGACGGCCACGGCGGCGCGGTCCCGGTCGGTCTTGATCGCCGTCCAAGGCGCGGCCTCGGTCAGATACTGATTGCCGATCACCCACAACTGGCGCAGCGCCGTCGACGCCTTGCGGAACTCGCGATCCTCCAGGTGGCCGGTCAGCTCGCGCAGCTTGGCGAGGACATCGGCGTCCAGCTTGTCGTCCAGAGCTCCGGGGGCGCCGCCCTCGGGGACGACGCCGTCGAAGCGGGTCTCGGTGAACTTGCAGATGCGGTTGACGAAGTTGCCCAGGACGTCGGCCAGGTCGGCGTTCACCTGGTCGCGGAACTGCTCCCAGGTGAAGGTGGAGTCGGAGGTCTCCGGCGTGTTGGCCGTGAGCCACCAGCGCCAGTAGTCCGGCGGAAGCAGCTCGAGCGCGTGGTCCATGAAGACCCCGCGGCCTTGGGAGGTCGAGAACTTGCCGCCGTAGTAGTCGAGCCAGTTGAAGCCCTTCAGCTCGTCGACCAGCTTCCAGGGGGCGTTCTCGCGCGCCGACCACGAGCCGTCGGGGCTGCGCTTCTCGTTGACGCCCAGGAGGGTGCAGGGAAAGCCCACGGTGTGGAAGGGCACGTTGTCCTTGCCCATGAACTCCACGTAGGTGACGTCTTCGGCAGCGGGCTTGCGCCACCAGCGCTCCCAGGCCTCGTCGGGCGCGGGTCCCTGCCCCGCCTCGGCGGCCTGCGCGTCGGCCCATTCCCAGGTGGCGCCGATGTATTCGATGGGGGCGTCGAACCAGACGTAGAACACCTTGCCGGCCAGGCCCTCGATGTCCGGCCGCCGGCCGTCGGGGTTGGGGCCCCACTCGAAGGCGTTGACCGGCACGCCCCATTCCAGGTCGCGGGTGATCCCCCGGTCCTGCAGGCCCTCGTCGAGCCACTTGAGCGCGATGGAGGTGACCAGAAGCGGCCAGGACTTCTTCTTGCCCTCGATCCAGGCGCGCAGCTTGTCGGCGAACAGGCTCTGGCGGAGGAACAGGTGCTTGGAGCCGCGGATCTCGATCTCGGTCGAGCCCGAGACCGCCGAGCGCGGGTGCAACAGGTCGGCCGGGTCCAGCACCCGGGTGCAGTTCTCGCACTGGTCGCCGCGCGCGCTCTCGTAGCCGCAATGCGGGCAGGTCCCGATGACATAGCGGTCGGGCAAGAAGCGCTTGTCGGCGATCGAGTAGACCTGCTGAGTGACCCGCTCCTCGATGAGGCCGGCCTCCCACAGCTGCTGGGCGAAGCGCTGAGTGAGCCTGTGGTTCTGCGGTGAGGACGAACGGCCGAAGTGGTCCCAGGACAGGCCGAAAGCGCGGCCCAGCCGGTGCTGCACCTCATGCGCCTGGGCGCAGAACGTCGCCGGATCGAGCCCGGCCTCGGCGGCGGCGAGTTCGGTCGGCGTGCCGTGCTCGTCCGTGGCGCAGATGTAGAGCGTCTCGCGCCCGCGGGCCCGCTGGAAGCGGGCGTACACGTCGGCCGGCAGCATCGAGCCCGCCAGCGTGCCCAGGTGCTTGATCCCGTTGATGTACGGCAGGGCCGAGGTGATGAGGATGCGGGTCATGGGTCTGGCGGGCGTTTCGGAGCGGCGCTTATAGGCCGCCTAAGGTGGTTGGCCATAGCCACGGCTGCAAGAAAGCCCTCGCCAAACGGGCGGATCGGCGCAAACTCCGAGTTGCCGAGGGCGGCGGCCTTTGAGTCTTTGGGGAAATCGCCGTCCCGAACGGGAGGCTACGGGAATGCGTAAAGTGCTTATGACCCTGGCTGTCGCGACCGCCTTCGGGCTCGCGGGCTGCGGCAAGTCGGTGAGCGAGGCCACCGCCGAGGCCCCGGCCGCGCCGGCGCCGAAGAAGTCGATGGCGCGGATGGCGCCGCTCTACGCCGGCCAGGAACAGGTGCAGTCGATCGAATCGGCCAGCGTGACGGCCGCGCCCGGCGGCGGCGTGGACCTGAAGGCGTCGGCCACCACGGCCACGCCGGGGTGGACCCAGGTCGGCTTCCTGCCCCGGATCTATCCGGCGACCCCACCCGATGGCATCTACGAGATCGACGTGGTGGCCCAGGGGCCGGGCACGGCCGGCGCGGCCACGCCCGTCAAGGCGGAAGGCGGCTGGGACAAGTACAAGGACGGCCGGGTCAAGGGGGTGAAGTTCATCTCCAAGACCAACGAGATCGTCGCCATGCTACCCGCCGGCAGCGGCGCGGCAGCCGGGAAGTAGGTCAGGATTACATCGGCGGTGGCTTCCCACCCTCGCCGACGCTGACGCTGCCGGCCATCAAGGCGCCGTTCGGGGCCCTCTGGACGACCATGAAGACCGGCGTGCCGACCTTCACCAGATCGCGCGTCCCGGGAGCGATCTGCACGATAGGCACGTTCGCCGGCACGTTGATCGTGCGCTTGCCGTAGCTGTAGCTGACCTCGAGCTGGCGGGTGCCCCTCTTGCCCGACACCACCTTGCCCACCGTGCCATTGGTCATCATCGACCTGGGCTTGAGGTCCCAGGCGTAGTGGCCCTCGCCCATCTTGACGCCCGGCGGGAAGACGTGGACCTCGAGGCTGCGGCCGGTGCCGTCCTTCTGCGGCATCTCCGCGGTGCCGATGAAGCTGCCGGGCTGGATGGCGTCCGGCGCGACCGGCTTCATCACCGCAACCGTCCAGTTGGGCGTCAGGGTGACCGCCTGGGCCGCGCCCTTGGCCGGCTTCACGGTGAGCTGGTTGGCGGTCATGGCGCTGACCTTGCCGCGGACGACCGTGGGCGCGGCGGGGGCCTGGGCCTGGACTGGACCGGCGACGAGGGCGGCGGCGGTCGCGAGTGCGGCGATCTTCAGCATGGAGGGATCTCCTGGGGGTCGGGCGCGAAGGTGGCCGGGCGCCGGGGCGGAAGGCAAATCGTTCAGAACGGGCCCTTGAAGACGAACCAGGCGCCCAAGGCGATAAGGATGAAGCCGAGCCCTTGGTTCAGGGTCAGGGGTTCCTTCAGGAACGTCGCCGAGAAGACCACGAAGACGGCGAGCGTGATCACCTCCTGCATCGCCTTCAGTTCGGCAGGGTCGTAGACCGCGCGGCCAATACGGTTGGCGGGCACGGCCAGCCAGTACTCGAAGAAGGCGATGCCCCAGCTGACGACGACAATGAGCCAGAGCGGACGGTGCTCGACCCGCAGGTGACCGTACCAGGCGAAGGTCATGAACACATTCGAGGCGACCAGCATCAGGACGGGCAGGACGAAGGTCCATGCGTTCGACATAGGCGTTTCCCGCTTCAAGGCGTCGAGCTTGGCCCTATAACCGCAGGTAGGCGTCGAGGGGAGCGGGACGGCATGCTGAGGCGGCTGGCGGCGGTGGGATTGGCGCTGGCGCTCGGCGCGTGCTCGAAGCCGTCGCAGGAACTGCGCATCTACAACTGGTCGGACTACATCGACCCGGCGCTGCTCACCGAGTTCACCAAGGAGACCGGGATCAAGGTCACCTACGACACCTTCGATTCCAACGAGGTGCTCGAGACCAAGGTGCTGCAGGGGTCGACCGGCTACGACCTCGTGGTCCCGTCGAACCACAACCTGCCACGCTACATCACCGCAGGCGCGATCCGCGAGCTCGACAAGACGCAACTGCCCGGGCTGGAGAACCTGTCGCCGGAACTGATGACCCACCTGGCGCCGTTCGACCCGGGCGCGAAGTACGCTGTGCCCTATATGCAGGGCACGATCGGCATCGGCTACAACGTGGACGCGGTCGCCAAGCGCCTGCCGGGCGTTAAGGTCGACTCGTGGGCCGTCGTCTTCGACACCGCGAACCTGGCGAAGCTCAAGGACTGCGGCGTCTATTTCCTCGATGCGTCGGAGGACATGTACGCCGTGGCGCTGAACGCCCTGGGCCGCGATCCCAACTCCAAGAAGCCTGAGGACTATGCCGCGGCGACGGAGCTGTTGCTGAAGGCGCGGCCGTACGTCCGGAAGTTCCATTCCAGCGAGTACATCGAGGCGCTGGCCAACGGGGATATCTGCGTGGCGATCGGCTACTCGGGCGACGTGCTGCAGGCCAAGGACCGTGCGGCGGAGGCCAAAAACGGCGTCAACATCGCCTATGCCGTGCCGAAGGAAGGCAGCCAGATATGGTTCGACGTCTTCACCATCCCGAAGGACGCGCCGCATCCGGACGCGGCGCACAAGTTCATCGCCTACATGCTGCGCCCGTCGGCGATCGCACGGGCCTCGAACCATACGCAGTACGCCAACGCCAATACCGCCGCGACGGAGCTGGTCGACCCCGAGGTGCGTGACGACCCGAACGTCTATCCGACCCCGGAACTGGCCAAGCGGCTGTTCGTGACCACCACCAAGGACCAGACGTTGCTGCGCGAGGTGAACCGGCAGTGGACCCGGGTGCTGACCGGCAAGTGAGGCCGCTGGTCCGCTTCGAGGGGGTGGGCAAGCGGTTCGGCGAGGCGGTCGCGGTCGACGACGTCACGCTGGAGGTGCGCGAGGGGGAGTTCTTTGCGCTCCTGGGGCCGTCCGGGTGCGGCAAGTCCACGCTGATGCGGATGCTGGCGGGCTTCGAGGCGCCGGACGTCGGCCGCGTGTTGCTGGACGGGGCGGATCTGGCGGGCGTGCCGGCGCACCGGCGGCCTGTGCATCTGATGTTCCAGAGCTACGCGCTGTTCCCGCACCTCAGCGTGGCCGGGAACGTAGCGTTCGGGCTGAAGCAGCAAGGGATGGGGAAGGCTGCGGCGGCGGCGCGGGTGGCGGAGATGCTGGCGCTCGTACGGCTGGAGGGGCTGGGCGCGCGGCGGCCGGACCAGTTGTCCGGTGGGCAGCGCCAGCGGGTGGCCCTGGCCCGGGCTCTGGCGCCCTCCCCGCGGATCCTGTTGCTGGACGAGCCGCTGGCGGCGCTGGACAGGAAGCTGCGCGAGGAGACGCAGCTTGAACTGATGGCGCTGCAGCGGCGCCTGGGCCTGACCTTCATGATCGTCACTCACGACCAGGACGAGGCCATGGTGGTCGCCGACCGCATGGCGGTGATGCGCGAGGGTCGCGTCGTGCAGGTAGGCCCGCCCCGGGAGGTCTACGAGCGGCCGGCCAGCCGTTACGTGGCCGAGTTCATCGGCGAGGCCAACCTCCTGACGCGTGGGGACCGCTGGGTGGCGGTGCGGCCGGAGAAGGTCGTCGTGGGGGCCGAGGGCCTGGAGGGTCGCGTCGCCGAGATCGCCTACTTCGGCGACCGCACGCGCCTGATCGTGGAGACCGTTGAAGGCTACCTGAAGGCCAGCGCACCCGGCGGCGGCCCGGCCGTGGGGGTGGGTGATGCGGTGCGGCTGTCCTGGCCGGCCGAAGCCGAGGTGGAGCTGCGCGAGTGAGGCGTCTCGCCCACCTCCTGCCCGGCCTATGGCTGCTGGTCTTCTTCGCCTTTCCGTTCGTGCTGGTGGGGAAGCTGTCGTTGTCGGACGTAGCGCTGGCGATCCCGCCGTATGCGCCGCGGTTCGAGGCGGGAAACCTCAGCGGCTTCATCGGCGCGCTGGACTTCGAGACCTACGCGCGGCTGGGCCGCGATCCACTCTATCTCGACGCCTGGCTGTCGAGCCTGCGGCTGGCCGCCATCGGGACGATAGGCGCCCTGCTGATCGGCTATCCCCTCGCCTACGGGATTGCGCGGACGGCCCAGCCGTGGCGACGCGGGCTGGTGCTGGCGGTGATGCTGCCGTTCTGGACCAGCTTCCTCATCCGCATCTACGCCTGGATCGCGATCCTGAAGCCCGCGGGGCTGCTGAACCTCGTGCTGGCCAAGCTGGGGCTGCCGGCGATCTCGATCCTCAACACCGAGGCCGGTGTGATCCTGGGGCTCACCTACGCCTACCTGCCCTTCATGGTGCTTCCGCTGTACGCGGTGCTGGAACGGCAGGACGACAGCCTCGTCGAAGCCGCTCGCGACCTGGGCGCGTCATCGCTGCAAGCATTCTGGAGGGTGACCTTCCCCCTTTCGCTGCCGGGCGTGGCGGCCGGCGCCCTGCTCTGCTTCATCCCGATGGCGGGGGAGTTCGTGATCCCGGACCTCATGGGCGGCTCGGAGACCCTGATGATGGGCCGCGTGATCTGGATCGAGTTCTTCGCCAACCGCGACTGGCCGACCGCCTCGGCCGTGGCCATCGCCCTGCTGGCGACGCTGACGATCCCGATCATCCTCTTCGAGCACTATCAGGGGAAGGTTCGCCCATGAGGCGGCCGTCGGCGTTCAACCTGGCGGCAATCGGGCTGGGGCTGGCCTTCCTCTACGCGCCGATCGCGATCCTCATCGCCTATTCGTTCAACGCGAGCCGACTGGTGACCGTGTGGGGCGGATTCTCGACACGCTGGTACGCGGCGGCGTTCCAGGACCGTCAGCTGATGGACGCGATCTGGGTCACGCTGCGGGTGGGCGCGATCTCGGCGACGCTGGCGACGGCTCTGGGCGTGCTGGCCGCCGTGGCGCTGGTGCGCGGGCGGCGCTCGGCAGGGCGCACGGCGCTAGCCGGCGGGGTCTATGCGACCTTGGTGATGCCGGAGGTGATCCTGGGCCTGTCGCTGCTGCTGCTGTTCGTGGCCATGGGCGTGCAGCGGGGGTTCTGGACGGTGACGCTGGCGCACACGACGCTGACGCTGGCGTACGCCACCGTCGTGGTGCAGGCGCGGCTCTCGAGCCTCGATCCGGCGCTGGAGGAGGCGGCGC
>CAZBXO010000048.1:9001-12853 GCA_964495645.1 uncultured Phenylobacterium sp.
GTCGTGGTGCAGGCGCGGCTCTCGAGCCTCGATCCGGCGCTGGAGGAGGCGGCGCGGGACCTGGGCGCCTCGCCGGGACGGGCGTTCCTGACGGTGACCCTGCCGATCATCGCGCCGGCCGTGGCCGCAGCCTGGATGCTGGCCCTGACCCTCTCGCTGGACGACCTGGTCATCGCGAGCTTCACGTCGGGGCCTGGCGCCACGACGTTGCCCATGCGGCTCTACAGCCAGGTGCGGTTGGGCGTGGATCCTAAGATCAACGCGGTCTCGACGATCCTGATCGGGCTGGTGGCGCTCGGCATCGTGCTTAGCTTCCGCCTGCAAAGACCCTCAGGAGGGTGAGGGGGCGGCGGCATCCGCCCGACGCCGCCGCCCGCCTCGAGCCGGACAGGCCCACCCCCACGATGGCCCACCCGGCAGCCGGTCCGTCCCACGACGGGACGATCCCCAGACCGTTGGACCGGGTCGATGCAAGTTGCGGGTCAGGGGGCCTGCGGCAGGCCGCCGCAGCCGGGCTTCAGAGCGGCGCCACCCGGTCGAACCAGGGCCGGGCCGTCTCCAGTTGGCCCGCCAGCGAGAACAGGCGCGCCTCCTCCCCGATGGGCGCGGCGAACTGGAGGCCAATCGGCAGGTTGTCGCGGCTCCACGCCAAGGGAACGCTCATCGCCGGCATGCCCGAGTTGTTGAAGGCCTGGGTGTTGGGCATGTAGTTGAACAAGCGCCGGGCCACGTCGTCCGGGTCCTCGAACAGATAGCCGATCGGGATCGCTGGACGCCCCAGCGTGGCCAGCAGCAACACGTCGTAGTCCGCGAACAGGCCCGCAATCGCCCGGCCGTAGGCGTGCAGCGCCTGGATGCCGCGGACGTGGTCGGCGGCCCTGGCGTTCAGGCCGCGCTGGTAGCTGGCGAAGGTGGGGCCTTCGACGTCGCCGGGGACGATCGGGCGGCCGCGGCGGGCCGCCTCGGTCTCCATGTCGGCTGCGATGCTGGCGGCGATGACCCCGCCGGCGGCTTGGGCCATGGCCTGGACGTCGCCCGGGATCTTCACCTGTTCGACCGCGTGGCCGAGGCTCTCGCACAGCTTCGCCGCGTCGATGACGGCGGCCTCGACCTCGGGGTCGAGGCGGTCGGATTGCATGGCCTCGGTGGAGAAGGCGATGCGCAGGCGGCCGGGATCGCGGCCGACGGCTTCGGCGAACGGACGTTCGGGCGGGGCCAGGAAGTAGGGGTCGCCCGGCTGCGGCTTGCACGAGATGTCCAGCAGAACCGCGCTGTCGCGAACCGACCGGGTGACGGCGTGGACCACCGAGGCGCCGGCCCAGCCCTCGCCGGCGGGCGCCATGGAGACGCGGCCGCGGGACGGCTTCATGCCGAAGAGGCCGCAGGCGGCGGCCGGGATGCGGATCGAGCCGCCGCCGTCGCTGGCATGGGCGGCCGGGACGATGCCGGCCGCCACCGCCGAGGCTGCGCCGCCCGAGGAGCCGCCGGGGCTGCGGGAGAGGTCCCAGGGGTTGCGGCAGACGCCCAGCAGCTCGGACTCGGTGACCGGCCAGAGCCCGAACTCCGGCGTGCTGGTCTTGCCGAAGATGTTCAGCCCCGCGGCCTTGTACGCGGCGACCAGCGGGCTGTCGGCGGCGGCCACGTTGTTCGCGAAGAGGCGCGAGCCGCGGCTGGTGGGCGTGCCGGCCAGCGCGGCGCCGAGGTCCTTCAGCAGGTAGGGCACGCCATGTAGCGGCCCGGGGGACGGGGTCTCCGAACGGGCGCGTTCCGTCAGGTCCAGGGTGACGGCGTTGATCTGCGGATTGACCTGCGCCATGCGCTGGACGGCCGCGTCGAGCAGCTCGGCGGCGCTCACCTCGCGCTTGGCCACCAGGTCGGCCAGGCCCACGGCGTCGTGGCGCCGGTATTCGTCGAAGCGCATCGGCGCCCCCTCCCCGCAAGGCGCCCCGTCGGATCGGCGCGCTCAGACCCTTCGGTACTCCACGATCGACTTGTCGGGGAAGTAGGACGTCAGCCCGGTCCACACGCCGGCGTCGTCGTACCATTCGTCGATCGCCTGCTTGTCCCCGCGGATCGCCCAGCGGTTCGCGGTCGCCTTGGCTCCCCCGGCGAGCGTCACCGGCTGCTTGCCCAGCGGCCTGGCGGTCAGGAACAGCTGCGAGCCGTCCTGCGGATTGAACATCGCCCCCTGGATGACGTCGGCGTTCCAGTGCGTGAACGGGCGCGCCTCCTTCGCAAGCGTCAGGCGATCCTTCTTGGTGACGACGCGCACGCCGAGCTCGGTGCGGGTGGCCGTGACCTCCTCGTTGAGGGAGTTGCCCTTGTCGCGGACGCTGCGGCTCCGCATCTCCAGGAACTCGGGTCCGCGCCAGATCTCCTGGCAGTAGTGGGTGTAGTCGAACACCTTCAGGCCCGCGACCTTGGCGCTCATAGCCACATCCGTCGTGACGGTGAGGAGGTCCCCGCTCTGGGCGAAGCTCACCTTGTACTGTCCGAACGGGCGGCCGTTACGGAAGATGGCGAACTGCAGAAGCCGGTTCGGCGGCACGGCGGAGCGGCCCGCGGCGGGCCAGACTGCGGCCAGCAGGCCTCCGGCAAGCAAGATGCGACGGTCGAAGTTCATGGCGGTCCCCCCGATGGCGGAATCGACGAACGCAGATACGGCAAGGGCTAACCCTGCCGCGTCGGGCCGGCAAGCCCGCCGTCAATAGGCGGGCCGCTGTCCCGACTCTGCAGGGTCTACGGCCACGCCGGGCGGATGGATGCCTTGATGGACGGCTCAACGTTGTGGGACGCTGTGGTGGCCTGCCCGAGGTCAGGCGCGGTCGATCCGCACATTGGGAGCGTGGATGAGAGAACGGGGTTGCCTGGAGTCGAATGAGAGAACGTTCTTCGCCTCCAGCTTGGCACCGAACAGGCTTTCACCGCATAAGGCGCAGGCCTGGGAAAGGCCGGATTAGCTCAGCTGGTAGAGCAGCGGTTTTGTAAACCGAAGGTCGCGGGTTCGAGTCCTGCATCCGGCACCAGACTTTGACGCTTTCCCTCGCTTTTGACGCTCTCCGGCAGCGCTTTTGACGCTTGTACGACGCTGGGCTGACGCCGGCGCTGACGGGGCTGTCCGACAACGGGATCGGGCTGGGGAGCCTCGAAACCCAGGAGACAGCCATGAAGACGCTGATTGTCACCGTCGCCGCCGTGCTTGCCCTCGCCGGGGCGGCCAACGCCCAGATGCCCGACTCTGTGGTGGTGAAGCACCGAGGCCTGGACCTCGCCACCGAGGCCGGGCGCAACGCGCTGCAGGCCCGCGTCGCCGCCGCCATCGAGAAGGTCTGCGGGACCTACGATGTGCGCGACGTGAGGGGTCGCGCCGTCGTGATGGCATGCCGCGCCGAAACCACGGCGGCCACCGAGGTGCAGGTCGCCAGGATCATCGCCTCGCACCCCTCGCGGCTCGCCGTTCGTGCTCGGTGAGGCGCCGGCCCCGGCGAACGCCGACCCCAATGGGCGCGCGTCGGGGCCAACCTCCAAACACTGACGTCAGGTCAGCCTTGTCACGCTCCGCCGGCGCGCGAAGAGTTTCGCGACAGGAGGAGCTTCTCATGCCAGACCTTGAGCTGCGCCAGGATGGCGACGTCGTCTGGGCGACGATGAACCGGCCGGGGCGGCTGAACGCCCTCTCGCGCGGGCTGGTGAAGGAACTGCGCGACTTCTTCGTCGGGCTCTACTGGCGGCGGGACGTGCGCGTGGTGGTGCTGTCGGGCGCCGACGGGGCGTTCTGCGCAGGGCTGGACCTGAAGGAGCGCGGCGATCCGCAGGGGTCGCGATCGGTCGGCGCCGGGCTGACCCGTCAGC
>CAZBXO010000048.1:12953-22951 GCA_964495645.1 uncultured Phenylobacterium sp.
GAGCGCGGCGATCCGCAGGGGTCGCGATCGGTCGGCGCCGGGCTGACCCGTCAGCGGGAGATCAGCGAGATCGTCATCGCCATGCGCCGCTGTCCGCAGCCGATCATCGCCTGCGTCGACGGCGCGGCGGCCGGCGGCGGGTTCGCGCTGGCGCTGGCTTCGGACGTGCGGATCGCCACGCCCAGGATGCGCATGAACGCCGCCTTCATCCGCATCGGGCTGTCGGCCTGCGACATCGGCGTGAGCTACTTCCTGCCGCGGATGGTGGGGAGCTCGGTGGCGGCGGAGTACATGCTGACCGGCCGCTTCATCGACGCCGAGCGGGCCTACCAGCTGGGGCTGGTCAGCCGGATCGTGTCGCCGGAGGCCCTGGCGGCCGAGGCCCAGGGGTTCGTCGACGACATGCTGCACGCCACGCCGCTGGGCCTGCGTCTGACCAAGGAGGCCCTGAACCACGCCATCGACGCAGGCGGGCTGGAAGCGGTGATCGCGATGGAGGATAGGAACCAGATCCTGGCCAGCTCGGACGGCGACTTCCAGGAGGGCGTGCAGGCGTTCCTGGAGAAGCGCCGGCCGCAGTATCAGCGCCGCGAGGGCTGAGCGGACGGCTCAGCTAGGTGTGGAGCGCGGCCTGCCCGGCAGCAGCGTCGGCGCGGGCTCGCTCGGCGGCGCGGGCGTCCTGGGCGTCGGCCAAGTCGGTCCAGACCTGGGCGGCGGTCTCGTGCTTGCGCCTGACCTCGGCGAGCGAGGTGGCTTCGGCGGCCTTCAACGCCTCGCGCGCGCGTTCGCGGTACTCTTCGGCGAGAATGGCGTAACGGCTCATCTAATACTCCTGACGCACGACGCGGGCGCGGTCGCTGATAGCTTAGCGAAGTCGCGGCCCTGCGGTTCCGTCCCGCAAGGCCGCGGTTCGGTCCTAGGCGGCGCTCAGTTGGCCGGCAGACATCTTGCCGCTGCGCTGGTCGCGCTCGAGCTCGAAGCCGATCTTCTGGCCTTCCGCGAGCGAGCTCATGCCCGCGCGCTCGACCGCCGAGATGTGCACGAACACGTCCGCGCCGCCCGC
This sequence comes from uncultured Phenylobacterium sp., assembly GCA_964495645.1. Classification (GTDB taxonomy): domain Bacteria; phylum Pseudomonadota; class Alphaproteobacteria; order Caulobacterales; family Caulobacteraceae; genus Phenylobacterium. Next base: position 14,017 of record CAZBXO010000048.1, read on the forward strand.
GTCAGGTTGAATGAAGCCGAAGCCCTTGGTGGCGTTGAACCACTTTACCGTACCGGTTTGCATGTTTTCGTCCCTTTCGGACATGAGTTCTCGCAGGCTGAACAGCCGTTGAGATCAAATTTTCGGAGAGGGTCGAGGTCGTGTCCGGACCGGATTCCATGGAATTCGTCGCGGATGCCAGGCGAGCCAAAACGATATTTGACTCAGGCCAGATGGGCGTCTTCCGCCGATATGGCAAGGAATATTTTGAAATATCTCTGGAATCGGGGCGCCTCGCCTGTGCTAGACAGTCGCAATGCGCATGCTGCCCGACAGAGCCGTCCTGACCGTCACACGCCGCGACGGCGTCTGGCTGGTCGAACTCGAAGGCGAAGCCTTCGGCCACTCCACCGATAAGGAGGTCGCCCGCGCGGCCGCTCACCGCCACGCCCGTGAGATGCTCGACCGCGGCCGGGCCTCTGAGGTCCGCGTCTCCGGCGAGACCCAGTTGCGGGGGTTCTAGATGGCGAAGGCTCCGCACCGCCCTGGCGTAATCCCGGTATCGCCCGACGCCCGCTTCCGGAGCGAGATCGCTGCCGCCGTGGCCGAGGGTGTGGCGCTGGAAGACATGACGCTGCACCTGACGCTGAGCGACAGCACGCGGCTCACCCGCGACCCGAAGACCCCGGTCGCCGACATCAGCTATGCCGGCGGGGTCATGCGGTTCCTTGGCGTGAAGGTCGAGAAGGGCGGCGTCGCGGAGAGCGCGCTGGATCGCGGCGCGGGCTGACGCGGCGTTACGCTTGCCATGGCCGCCGCGCGCGCGAACATGGCGGCATGATCGAACTCTGGCACTGCCCTGACGCGCGCTCGTTCCGGGTGCTGTGGGCGCTGGAGGAGCTGTCCTTTCCCTACAAACTGCACCTCCTCCCCTTCCCGCCGCGCGTGCGGCAACCGGAGTACCTGGAGATCAACCCGCTGGGGACGATCCCGGCGATGCGGGACGGCGCGGTGTTCATGACCGAAAGCGCGGCCATCGTGCAGTACCTCTCGACTCGCGACGGGCCTTCAGGCCTGGCGCTGGAGCCCGGCGATCCGGACTACGGCGCGTGGCTGAACTGGCTGCACTTCGGCGAGGCGACGCTGACGTTCCCGCAGACGCTGGTGCTGAGGTACCGGCAGTTGGAGCCGGGGCGGGCCGAGCATGTCGCCGACGACTACGCCAAGTGGTTCATGAGCCGCCTGCGCCACGTGGACCGAGCGCTCGCCGACGGCCGGCAGTGGCTGGTCGCCGGACGGTTCACCGGCGCGGACATCTCGGTGGGTTATGCGCTGGTGCTGGCCCATCAGCTCGGACTCTCCGAACGCTTCTCGCCGACGATCGCGGCCTACTGGGCTCGGCTGCAGGCGCGCCCGTCGTTCAAGGCGGCCAAGGCGGCGCAGGGCAAGGACTTCAGGGAGGCGCTCCAGTCATGACCATCCGGCTCTGGGAGCACCCGTTCTCGCCCTACGCCCAGAAGGTGAAGATCGCGCTCCGTGAGAAGGGCCTGGCGTTCGAGACGATGATGCCCGGCGCCCTGGGCGCCGGCGGCGCGGCCGGGGAGTTCGTCGAGGCGAGCCCGCGGGCGGAGGTGCCGGCGCTGGCCGACGGCGACGTGCGCATCTTCGATTCCACGATCATCCTCGAGTACCTGGACGACGCCTATCCCGACCCGCCGATGCGCCCCGCCAGCGCCGCCGAGCGCGCCCGCGTGCGGATGCTCGAGGAGGTGATGGACACCCACTACGAAGCGATCAACTGGGCGGTCTCGGAGATCCGCTGGTTCCGTCGCGCCGAGGGAGCCCTGGCCGAGACCCTCGAGGCGGCGGCCAGGACGCAGACGCAGGGCTTCTTCGGCTGGCTGGAGGGCCAGCTTGGTGACCGTCCGTGGTTCAACGGCGAAACTTTCGGCTGGGGCGATCTGTCAGTGGTCCCCTATCTCAACGGCTCGGCGGGCCAGGGGACCGCGCCGGCGGCCGGGAGCAAGCTCGCGGCCTGGCATGCGCGGGCCAATGCGCGCCCGTCGGTGGCGTCCTGCAGCGCAGACATCGCCGCGTTCAACGAGGCGGCGGCCGGGGCCACGATGCCCAACGTCGCCGAACTGGTGGAGAAGGGCCTGTTCAAGCGCGAATACCGCGACCACCGGCTGGAGTGGATGGTGAAGTCGGGCGGGATCGACGTGGTGCTGAAGGGGCTGGAGCGGGACAACATCCGCTTCGCGCCGCCGTTCGGCTAGAACGCCGCGATCGCTGCCGTCAGGACGACGAACACGACGGCGAGCAGACCGCCCGCGATCTTCAGCGCGAACACACGCTCAGGATTGTCGTCGATCCCCCGGCGGACGGCGCGGCGCCACGCGTGGCGGACCGAAACGGCGTCGGTGGGGCTGAACGGCGCGTCGTCGCCAAAGCCCTCCGGCAGCCAGTCCAGGCGGTCAGCCAGCGCGTGGAGGCGCAACGTCAGGCGGTCGAGGATTGGATGCGGGCGCGCAGCGACATCGGCGGACACGAACAGCACTCCCCTGGTCAAGCTCGAACGGCCAGGCTTGCGGCGGGTTCCGCTGCCGGCTAGGCGGCGGTCATGCGGATCTTCATCGACGCCGACGCCTGCCCGGTGAAGGACGAGGCCTACAAGGTCGCCGCCCGCTACCGGCTTAAGGTGTTCGTGGTCTCAAACAGCTTCATCCAGATTCCGGCCTCGCCGTTGATCGAGCGGCGGATCGTCGAGGCCGGTCCAGACGTGGCCGACGACTGGATCGCCGCCGAGGCCGTCGCCGGGGACATCGTGATCACCAACGACATCCCGCTCGCCGACCGGGTGCTGAAGGCGGGCGCGGCGGCCGTGGCGCCGAACGGGCGCGTCTTCACGCCCGACTCCATCGGCTCGGCGCTGGCCTCGCGGGCGATCGGCGAGCACATGCGCTCGATGGGCGAGATGACCGGCGGGCCCCGGGCTTTCGCCGCGGCCGACCGCTCCCGGTTCCTGCAGTCGCTGGACGAGGCCGTGCACCGCGAGCGGCGCAGGCTGGCCGGGCGGCGCTAGGGCAGCTGGAACAGGGCCTCGACGGTCGTGTCCAGCGCGCGGGCGAGCTTCAGCGCCAGGATCGTCGAGGGGACGAAGACGCCGTTTTCGACCGTGTTGATGGTCTTGCGCGTGACCCCCACCCGGTCGGCCAGATCGGCTTGGGTCCAGCCGCGGGCGGCGCGGGCTTCTCGCAGCGTGTTGCGCAGCTCAGCCATCCGCCTGCGCCCGACGCTCCAGAAGGCCGAAATGCAGGAGGGCCGCGGCGATCCCCATGGACAGCACGATGTGGACCACCTCGCGCCCGTCGAGAGTCTCGAACAAGGACAGGATGTAGGAGCCCAACGCGGCCCCCATGGCGGCATAGAAGCCCGTGGACATCGCGCGACGGCGGTGGTCGCGGGTCGTTTCGTCGTTGAGGATGGCCCGGGTGGCGCGGTCGGACCACCAGTTGCCGCCAGTGGCGAGGAAGGCCAACAGCAGCGCCGCCCAAACGATGTAGGCCGAGATCTTCACGTCGGTGACCGCGCGGCGCGCCGCGGTCGCGGTGTCGTTCAGCGCAAGGAAATTGTACTGCCAGACCAGAAACAGGATCGCCTGCATGAAGGTCAGGCGCGTACGGCGGCGCTGCAGGCGCTCGATGCGCTCGGCGTTGGGTTCGGACATGGGAGAGGAGCCCCGACTGATGTGTCACCTATGGGTGACATGTAACCTATAGGTTTCTTCCGGGTCAAGGCGACTTGAATCGCGACATACTGGCGCTAGACCATGGTCTGCGTATCCCTTCGGAGACCCCTATGCGCCCTGCTCTCGCCGCCGTCGCCCTCGTCACGCTCGCGCTCGCGGGGTGCGGGAAGTCGTCGACGACCCAGCCACAGCAGGGCGGCCAGCCAGCCGAGGCGACGATGAGCCCCGAGGCGGTGGCCAAGGCGCAGGCCGCGCTGCCGGCCCCCTACAACACCGCCGATCTGGCGAACGGCGAGGCCAAGTTCGGGCTCTGCAAGTCCTGCCACACGATCGCGGCGGGCGGGGCGAACATGACCGGCCCCAACCTGCACGGCTTCTACGGCAAGAAGGCCGGCGAGGTCCCGGGCTTCAAGTTCTCCGACAAGTTGCTCGAGGCCAACCTGACGATGGACGCCCCCACGCTGGACCGCTGGCTCGAGAAGCCGCAGGACGTCGTGCCGGGCTCGAAGATGACCTTCCCGGGCCTGAAGGACGCCAAGGACCGCACCGATCTCATCGCCTGGCTGATCGTCCACTCGGGGTCGTAGACCCGACTCTCACACCCCCTACTAATTGTAGGGGACAACCTTGACGCGCACCCATGAATGGGCCAGATTCAGCGTGTCGGTTGAAGCATCTGTCATCGACGCCCCATGTGGCGGACGCAAGTCCGCCCACCTGCGCCAGGGGCCGGACCACCCCCCCTTTTGAAGGCCCCTGGCGCAACCCCTTTTCCTTCGCGCGTTGGCCCTACCCATGAAGGGCAGGGAACGATCACTCCGCGGCGTTCGCGACGCGGCCCTTTTCGGCTTCCTCGAAGGCTTCGATGCGCCTCGCGGTGGCCATGGGCGACTTCGTGTAGCGGGCGAAGAGGTTGTAGAAGACGGGGACGATGAAGAGGGTGACCAGGGTCGCGAAAATCGCCCCGTTGAAGATGGTCACGCCGATAGTCTTGCGCGCCTCGCCGCCGGCGCCGCCCCAGAGCATCAAGGGGATCGATCCGGCAGCGGCCGATATCGAGGTCATGATGATCGGGCGCAGGCGCAGCGTCGCGCTCTCGATCACCGCCTCGCGGATCGACAGCCCCTCGTCGCGCAACTGGTTGGCGAACTCGACGATGAGGATGCCGTTCTTGGCGGCGATTCCGACCAGGATGATCAGCCCGATCTGGCTGTAGAGGTTGATCGAGGAACCGGCGATCAAGAGGCCGAACAGTCCGCCGACGGCCGCCACCGGCACGGTCAGCATGATCACCGCCGGGTGGATCCAGCTCTCGAACTGGGCGGCCAGCACAAGGAAGACCAGCAGCAGCGACAGGCCGAAGGCCACATTGACCGAACCGCTGGACTCCAGGAAGTCGCGCGCGCCCCCGCCCCACTTGATCGTGACGGTGCCCGGCTGCTTGGCGGCCTCGGCCTTCAGCCAGTCGATCGCCTCGCCCATCGAGTAGCCGGGGTTGAGCTGGGCGTTCAGACTGATCGACCGCAGCCGGTCGACCCGCGGCCGGTCGGGCGTGTCGCCACGCACGCGGCTGGTGACCACGCTGGAGAGCGGCACGGGCTCGCCGGTGTTGGTGCGCACATGGAGCTTGGACAGGTCCTGCTCGCTCTCGCGGTTCTTGCGCTCGGCCTGGAGCAGGACATCGTACTCCTGGCCGTTCTTGATGTAGGTCGTGACGCGCCGCGAGCCGAACATCGTCTCGAGCGCGCGCCCGATCGTCTGGTTGGAAACCCCCAGCGCGGCGGCCTTCTCTCTGTCGACGTCGACGACGAGGCGCGGGCTGGTCGGCTCGTAGTCGATGCGCGCCCGGGAAAAGCCAGGGTTCTCCTGTGCGGCCGCCAGCATGGGCGCCATCCACCGGGCGATCTCGGGATAGTCCGAGCCCGTCGCGATCAACTGGACCGAAGAGCCGCCGCCCCCGCCCCCGGGGCCGCCGCGCTGCAGGCCGCCTTCCGGATTGACGATGGCGCGGACCGAGGTGATCGAGCTCAGTTCGCGGTTCAGCCGCGCCGCCAGGTCCTGGGTGCTGATGTCGCCCTTCTCCGGGAGGATGATGTTGCCGCCGCCGGAGTTGAACGAACCGCCCCCGCCGCCTCCGAACCGCGGAATGGCCATGACGTAGCGTTGGATCGTGCCGTCGTTGACGTACTTCATCAGCACGGCCTCGACCTGCTTGGCCGCCGCGTTGGTGTAGTCGAAGCCGGCGCCCTCCGGACCGGCGACGAACCAGCCAGCCCGGCGGCGATCCTCGTCGGGCGTCTGCTGCTTGGGCAGGATCTGGAAGAGGGCGACCGCGGCGGCCGCCAGGACGACGACGAGTCCGGTTGCGACGACGGTCACCGACCGCTTGCCCAGCATCGCCTCCAGCGAGGCGTGGTAGGAGGAGCGCAGGGTATGCATCGCCTTGTCGACGTTGCGCGCCAGCCAGCCCTCGCTGTTGGCGGGCCGCAGAAGCTTGGACGAGAGCATCGGCGACAGCGACAGCGCCAGCAGCGCCGAGAAGCCGACCGCCGCGGCCACCGAGACGGCCAACTCCACGAACAGCCGGCCTGTGAAGCCGCCCATGAACATCAGCGGCGCGAAGACGGAGATCAGCACGATGGTGGTGGCGACCACCGCGAAGAACACCTGCCGGGCGCCGCGCTGGGCCGCGACGATAGGCGGCTCGCCCTCGTCGATCCGCCGCTGGATGTTCTCGACGACCACGATGGCGTCGTCGACGACAAGGCCTATGGCCAGGACCAGGGCCAACAGGGTCAGCAGGTTGATCGAGAACCCCAGCGGGGCCAGGACGATGAAGGTCGAAAGGATGCAGATCGGCGCCACGACCGAGGGGATGATCGCGGCCCGTGCGGTGCCCAGGAACAGGAAGTTCACCAGCGCCACGCAGGCCAGCGAGATAGCCATGGTGATCCAGACCTCCTGGATCGCGTGGCGGGTGAAGGCGGTGTAGTCGACGGCGATGTCGAGGCTCGTACCCTTGGGCAAGGTCGGGTTGATCTGCTTCAGCGCCTCTCGGACACCGTCGGCGATTTCGAGGTCGTTGGCCTGGCTCTGGCGGGTGATTGCGATGCCGACCTGATCGCGGCCGTTCGAGCGGAAGTTCCTGCGCGGCTCGTCCGAACCCTCCTCGACGCGGGCGATGTCGGCGAGGCGCACGACATAGCCCTGCCCGCTGACCGCCGAGGTGATGTCCTTGATCGTCCCGGCCGCCGCGCCGGCTCCGGCCGCCGCGCCGCCGACCGCCGCCGAGGCGTTGGCCTGGCTGGCCGCGGTGCGGGTCGGAACGATAGGCAGGCGAGCGAACTGCTCGGGCCTCGAGTATCCGCGGGCGACGCGGATCGTGAAGTCCTTGGTGGGCGCCTCGAGCGCACCGGCCGGCAGCTCGAGGTTTTGCGAATTCAACGCCGCTTCGACATCCTCGACGGTGACGCCCCGCGCGGCCATGGCGTCCGGATCGAGCCAGATGCGCATGGCGTAGTACTGGCCGCCGCCGACGCCGACGTTGGCGACTCCCGGCACGGTGGACAGCCGCTCGACGAGGTAGCGCTGGGCATAGTCCGACAGCTGCAGGCGGTTCATCGTGCTCGACGTGAAGCTGATGAACATGATCGGCGAGGCGTCGGCGTTGGCCTTCTGCACCTGAGGCGGATCGGCCTGTTCGGGCAGCGCCGCCGAGACCCGGGCGACCGCATCGCGCACGTCATTGGCCGCCGCGTCGAGGTCGCGGGAGAGCTTGAACTGGATCGAGATGTTCGAGCGGCCGTCGCGGGAGGAGGAGTTGACCCGGTCGATGCCCTCGATGCCGGCCACCTGCCGCTCGATGAGCTCGGTGATGCGCTCTTCGATGACCTCGGCCGAGGCGCCACGATAGCTCGTGGAGATGCCGACCACCGGCGGATCCACGCTGGGAAGCTCACGGACGGTCAGCGACTGGAACGAGGCGAAGCCGACGACACATAGGATGATCGCCGCGACGGCGGCGAAGACCGGCCTGCGGACCGAGATGTCGGAGAGCATCATGGCGCGGGCCTCTGGCCGCCGGCGCGGGGGCCGCGCTGACCCTCAGGGCGCTGGCCACCCTTGTCTGGGACGTCGGACGGCGCGCCGGTCGCCCCGGGTGGGCCACCCATGCCGGGGCGGCGCTGGCCGCCTGGGTCCCGGGGGCCGCCCGCCACGCGGATCGGCTGGCCGGGCTGGATCTTGTTCAGGCCGTCGGCGACGATCTGCTCGCCGGGCTTCACACCGTCGAGGATTTCCACGAAGCCCTGTTGGCGGACCCCGGTCACGATCGGGCGCTGCTCGGCCACCGTGCGCTGGCCCATCCTTCGGACGACGAAGACGAAGGCGCTGTCGCCCTGGACGGTAACGGCCGACTCCGGGGCGGAGGCGCTGGTGCGTGCGCCGCGAGAGACGCCGACGCGAAGCAGCATGCCCGGCTTCAGGCGGCCGCCCGGGTTCGGGAACTCGGCGCGGGCGGTGATGGCGCGGGTGCGCTCGTCGATACGGGTATCCAGCTTCGAGATGCGACCGCTGATGGTCTCGCCCGGAAAAGCGTCGACGGTCGCGAGCACGGGCTGCCCCTGGCGCAGCTGGGCCAGGTAACGTTCGGGCACCTGGAAATCGACGCGTACGGCCGAGAGGTCGTCCAGGGTGACGATCGGGGCGCCGGGGTTGACGAGTGCGCCCGGCGCAACGTCGGAGAGGCCGACCACGCCGGCGAACGGCGCGCGTATCACCCGATCGGCCTCGCGGGCGCGGGCGGCCGCCACGTCCGCCTGGGCGGTTCGGTATGCGGCCTCATACTGATCGACGGCGGCCTTCGAGGCGAAGCCCTTGTCCTGAAGCGTCTTGTAGCGCTCGTAGGCGCGCTGCGCCTGGACGAGGCGGGCCTGGGCCTGGGCGACACCGGCGTCCTGCTCGGTGCTCTTCAGCTCCACCAGCACCGCGCCGCGCTTGACGGCCTGGCCGTCCGTGAATCGCACCTTGTCCACCAGTTGGGTCGCCGCCGCGGTCAGCGTGACCGACTGGCGGCCTTTGGCGACGCCCAGCACCTCGATGGTGTCCTGGAACGGTCGAGGCGTAACGGCGACGACGGAAACCTGCGCCGGGCCACCGAAGCCGCCGGCCCCGCCCGGACCGCCGCGGCGGCCGCCCTGGCCCGGCCGG
>CAZBXO010000049.1:0-10557 GCA_964495645.1 uncultured Phenylobacterium sp.
CGACGAGCTCACGCAGGAACGCAGCCCCTGCGTCTCCAGGATGGGCTTGGTGATGGAACATCACCCCCAACTCCGTCGTGTGCCGCCGCGCCTGCTGGATATGACTGAGAATGCGCTCCACGCTTCCCTCACGAACGTGGCCATCGTCGACGCCAACGGCGATCGAGAGCTCAAACAGCGGAACCTCAGGCCGCATCCGTCCGTGTCGCGGCACGCCTGGCGGACCGAGATTGGTGAGCCCCAGCAACCGCGCGCAGGCATAGGCGATACGATGCTTCGCGGTCGTATAACTGGACGCCGAAAACACCTCGAAGCCGCATTCCTGGATCGCCCGAAGTGTATGGCGATTGTAGCGGTGGCGTGGAGGAGTGAAGACCCGAATCGGCTCAAGCGGACCTAAGCGCTCGGCCAAGATCGACCTGCCTTCCATGATGTCCGCGAGTTGCTGGGCGTAGCTGCGCTGTGGCCCGAACTCATGGTTGAAGTGCTTGCCGCGCACGGTCATCTCGTGGCGCAACCCGTGCTGCCCGAACTCGATGAGTTCCGGAGTCGATCGCTTGGCCTCCAGGAGGAAGCTTGCGCATTCAGGCGTAAGCCGCTCGGGAATGATCTGATAACTCACCGGCAGGCCGGCGCTCGCAAACAGGCCCACAAATCCACGGAGTTCGGGAGTGAGTTCGCCGATGTCATCGTCGCGGAGAAAGAGTCGCGTCGCCGGTGGGGAGTCTGTCGACGGCGTCATGTCTACAGCCGCAGTTCAGCATCGCCCAAGGGGAGCACGCCCTTCACATCGAAGATGATCGATCTGGGGTTCCCGAGTGCGCGAATGCTTTCCGTTCCCATTTCGGCGAACTGCTTGTGACCGACCGCAAGAACGATCGCATCGTAGGCGCCGGGTTGCGGCGCATCGATCAGATCAAGTCCGTACTCGTGGCGCGCTTCCGAATAATCGACCCAAGGGTCCCAGACGTCGACCTCGGCCTCATAGCCGCGGAGTTCCTCGACGATATCGACCACGCGCGTGTTCCGCAGGTCGGGGCAGTTCTCCTTGAAGGCAAGTCCCATGACAAGGACGCGAGCGCCCTTCACGTGAACGCTGCGACGTATCAGTTCGCGCACCAATTCTCGCGCCACGTAGCCGCCCATCAAGTCATTGATACGCCGTCCGGCGAGGATGACCTGGGGGTGATAGCCCATCGCCTGGGCCTTGTGGGTCAGGTAGTATGGATCTACGCCAATGCAGTGCCCTCCCACCAAGCCTGGACGAAAATTCAGGAAGTTCCACTTGGTGCCTGCCGCGGCGAGTACTTCACCCGTATCGAGTCCCATCTTGCGGAAAATCAAGGCGAACTCGTTCACGAGGGCGATGTTCAAATCCCGTTGGGTGTTTTCGATGACCTTGGCCGCTTCAGCCACCCGGATCGAACTGGCGAGGTGAGTTCCCGCGGGAACGACTTGCCGGTACAGGTTGTCGACAAAGCTGGCTGCCTCCGCCGTCGAACCGGCCGTGACCTTGACGATATTGGACAACCGGTGGTGAGGATCGCCAGGATTCGCGCGTTCCGGGCTGTAACCGGCGAAGAAGTCGCGGTTGAACGTCAGACCAGAGGTCTGCTCCAGCAGTGGCACGCAGTCATCTTCCGTCGCGCCCGGGTAGACGGTGGACTCATAGACCACGACGCTCCCCTTCGAGATCGCCGATCCAACCGTACGGGTGGCGGCGAGTAGGGCCCCCAGGTCGGGGCGCTTGTGGGCGTCGATGGGAGTCGGCACCGTCACGACAAATACGTTGCAGTCCTTGAGCTTGGCGACATCAGAACTGAAGGAGAGGCGCTTGGCGGCCTTGAGTTCAGATTCCGTCACCTCGAGCGTGCGATCCTCACCCCTTGCGAGTTCGGCGACCCGGCCCTGATCTATGTCGAAGCCGAGGACATCGAAGTGCTCGGCGAAGGCGACCGCAAGCGGTAGGCCCACATAGCCCAAGCCCAGAACGGCGATACGGACGGGCGAGGCCGTGAATGGATTGTTCAACATCGCAGGGTGCCTATCAGGTGAGTCAGCAGGCGAAAAGGACGTCTCGCGGGGCGCTCGCTACCTGCAAGGCCTGGGCCAAACGCGCCATCAGCGAGCGCCCCGCTGGCGACGTGCGCCGCGGGCGGAGGCTTGCTCCACGACGCCCGCGAGGAACTCGAGCAGCTCGCGGGGTTCGGTTGTCGCGAAGACGGGCGTGCGCGCCCTCGCCTTCTTCAATGCGGCCTCAAGTTCGTCGGCGTCGTTCGCCGTGAGCACGAGTCCACGCCTTTCGAACGCCGCGGTGATCTCGGCCTGGTGGTCATCGTAGACCTCACCGAGCCGCTGCAGTCGCGGCATCGCCACCACCTGACAACCTTCCCGAAGCGCGGTGATGATCGAACCCGTGCCTCCATGGCACACAACGATGGCGGCTCTGCGAAGCAGCTCCTGGATTTCTCCGAACGTCAGGGATTCCAGGACCTCCATTCCGTCCGGTCTTGCGCCGCCTGCGCCGGTTTGCAGCACGATCCTCTCGGGAATTGCTCCTCTCGCCGCGACCGCTTCCACGGCAGCCGCCAGCCGATCGAACGGAAGAATTGCGCCAACCGTAGCGAACAGCAGACTTTCCTTCGGCTCCGGATTGCGTTCCAGGATCTTGAGGGGATCGAAGAAGTGCGCATTCGGAAACTGCTTGGCGAGCGGCGCAGATTGCACGACGAGTTCGTGGCGGAAGGGTCGCGTCATTCGGCAAAACAGCGACGGATGCTCAAAGCGGGCGAAACTCTCGACGACCACGATCCGCGCGCCGAGAAGCCATGCCCATACCACCGAGAAGAACACGGCCCCCGCGCCTGTGGTGATGAGCACCTCCGGGCGGTTTCGCATCATCAGGAAGCCGCTCTTGAAGAAGCTCTTCAGAGCGCCAAACAGCATCCTGCCGAGGGCTCCCTGGCGAGCCTGGCCGAACCCGTAGTGCGGCACGAAGCGAACGGGATGCTCCGGCTGCAGGCTGCGACCAAGAGCCGTGTCTTCGGTCACAAAGAAGTAGTCGTGCTGCGACCAGAGCGGCTGGAGATCCAGCAACTGCCGAAGGTGCCCACCGCCGGAGGCGGCGAGGCAGATCCGCACCTGGCGTCCGATTGCCCCCTCCTGATTCTGCAAGAAGACGTCTCCAGTTAGCCGAGCGTTCGGTGGCTGCACATAGGGACACCGCACGCTTCGTCAGATGAGGTGGAACAGCCCCGCGGCCTGCCACGTCGCGAGGGCGACCACGAGGATCCCTACGAGCCAGGTGAGCGCACGAAGCGGCAGCTTGCGGGTCATCCAGCCCGCGATCGGCGCGGCGACGACGCCGCCGGCGATGAGCCCGCCGACCGACCAGACGAGCGCGCGAAGGCCGCTGGTGTCCCAATGGCCGGTCAGGAGGGAGGCCAGGAAGGCGGCGGAGGTGGCGGCCGCGACGAAGAACTCCGCGGCGTTGGTGGTGCCAATGGATATGCGCGGATCGGCCCCGGCGCCCATCAGGCTGGAGGTCACCACCGGCCCCCAGCCGCCGCCGCCGATCGCGTCGAAAAGGCCGCCGGCGAAGCCCAGCGGGAACGGGGAGCGCCAGGAGAACACCTTCGGCCGCGACCCGCGCCAGGCGCGGTAGAGGATCACCAGGCCCATCAGGAAGAGCCATCCGATGACGTAGGGCTTCACCACCTCGCCGTTGATCGAGGTCAGGACATAGGCTCCCAGCACCCCGCCGATCACGCCGCCGCCGGCAAGCAGGCTCAGCAGGCGCCAGTCGATGTTGCGGTTGGCGATGTGCGAGATGGCCGAGGCCGCGCCGGTGAACACCTTGGCCGCATGCACGCTGGCCGAGGCGTTGGCCGGGCTGACGCCGGTCGAAAGCAGAACCGTCGTGGAGATCACGCCGTAAGCCATACCGAGCGCGCCATCGACGAGCTGAGCCAAGAAGCCGACCGCGGCGAACAACCAAAAGTCAGGATTCATCGACGCGAACAACCGCCCCCAACGCCCAGGCTGGTGTGTGTATCAGCGGCTCTCGCGCTGGTCACGGTTTCGCGAGGCGGGCCCGCGACGATCTGCTTTGATTGACCCGGAGCGAGGCGGCCCTTAACTAGCCGCGGCTCCAGGGGACCGCGGTTCGGGATCGTCGCGCTAGAAGAATAGCGCGCGCAAGCCCAAACCGATGGCGCCCCACAGGGCCACCGAGGCGCCGGCGCCGATGACCAGTCCCACACCGAGGGGCAGGCGACGCGGCGCCGCTTCGGTGATTGCTACCGACTGGAAAGGGATGTCAGACGGCATCCAGGGTTACTCCGGCGCAGCGCCTACTTTCGAGGCTGCGTCACATAAGCGCCGAGGAACGTGAAAAGTTCGTTGGTATGATTGGTGAACGAAAGGCGCCATTATGTGTGGGGGCGCCGGTCAGGGTTGGGGTATCGCGCGTATGTCCGATGTGGCCGCTAGGTTGGATAGGCCGTTGACGGCCGCCAGCGCGGCGCGGACGCCTGCGGCGATCGAGTCCGCACCGGTCGGGGTTTCGTCGGCCAAGCGGTTGCTGGACGTGTTCGGCGCCTTCATCGCCCTGATGTTGTTCCTGCCGCTGATGGCGACCGTAGCACTGGCCATCAAGCTGGAGTCGGGCGGCCCCGTCATCTTCCGCCAACGCCGCACCGGCCATCAGGGGCGCGTCTTCACCATTCTGAAGTTCCGCACCATGACGGTGGCGGAGGACTCCGGCGAGGTGCGCCACGCCACCCGTGGGGACGCCCGGGTCACGGCCGTGGGCGGACTGCTGCGCAAGCTGTCGCTGGACGAGCTGCCACAGATCTTCAACGTGCTGCGCGGCGACATGTCGATGGTGGGGCCGCGGCCGCACGCGCTGGCCCACGACGAGCACTACGGGGCCATGATCCCGGCCTACGACGCCCGCTTCCGCGCCAAGCCTGGCCTGACGGGTCTCGCCCAGGTCAATGGCCTGCGCGGCGAGATTCACGAGCCGGCCGATATGCGCGAACGGGTGGCGGCCGACAACGAATACATCGACAGCTGGTCGCTTGCGCTGGACATCGCGATCCTGGCGCGCACGGCCGTGGTCATCTTTCGAGACCCGCAGGCCTATTGAGACCTGATCCAGGTCAAACCACCCAATGCGTCCCCGAGCCATGGTTTCCCGTAATTAACTCTGCGGGAGAGCCAGACATGGCGCGGCCCTTGCTGAGGCGGGGGTAGGTTCGAGGGACGGTCGGGGTTGATGTCCGGTTTTGAGACGCGTTTTTCGGCAGGTGAGGATGCGGATCGCATCCGCTCCGCCTTCTACGGCTTCCTGGCGCGTCACGGCGACGATGTCGAGGGGCCCGCGCACATCCGCACCGAGATCGGCGACACCGGGGCGGAGCTGCGTGTCCGGCTGTGGAGCGCGGAGGCGATGGATGACTTCGTCGCCCAGTTGAACGTCGCGGACCGTCGTCGGTGATGAGCAACCTCGCCCAGTTCCGCACCGAAGCCGGTCCGCGTGAATGGGCCCCAAGCGAGACGCCCCTCGGCGGCTCGGTTCCCGGGGCCATACCGTCCGCGCCCGTCGCGCTGAGCCGCCGCAAGCGTGCATTCGACCTCTTCGTGGCCTTAGTGGCGCTTCTGGTCTTCCTGCCGCTGCTGGTGATGGTGGCGGTGCTGGTGCGCCTCGAAAGCCCGGGCCCGGCGCTGTTCCGCCAGAAGCGCACCGGCCTGAACGGCCATGTCTTCACCGTCTTCAAGTTCCGCACGATGAGCGTCGTCGAGGACGGCGCCGAAATCCGCCAGGCGACCAAGGGCGACGCCCGCGTCACCGCCCTCGGCGGACTGCTGCGGAAGCTGTCGATCGACGAGATCCCGCAGATCCTCAACGTCATCCGGGGCGAGATGTCGCTGATTGGGCCGCGACCGCATGCGTTGGCCCATGACGAGGCCTGGGAGAAGATCGCGCCAAACTACGCGCGTCGTTTCCGCGCGAGGCCGGGCCTCACGGGCTACGCCGCCGTCTGCGGCCACCGCGGAGAGATCCATGACCCTCAGTCGATCCTCGACCGCATTGAGGCCGACAACACCTACATCGACGAGTGGTCGTTCTGGCTCGACATGAAGATCGTCTGGCGGACCATCCCGCTGATTTTCGCCGACGCCAACGCCTACTAGCTCTCGTTTACCGAACGCTCAGGGCCGGTCGCTAGGGTCGCCCCAAACGGTTGGGGTGCTCCTGAGATGGCTGACGATGCGGGCGCGGGCGCCGCTCTGACGGGCGAGGAAATCACGGCCGATCCACCGGAACGGCGTGGGCCGCTGCGGCCCGAGCGGCTGCAGAGCGCACGCACGCGCGTCTCGGGCGCAGCCGTGGCGCGACTGTTCCAGCTGGCCGACGTCCTGGGCCTGTTGGCGGCGTCCTTTGCCGCCGGGCGTTGGGCGGGCGCGCAACGGGCCGAACTGCTCTTGATCGGGGCGCCGCTCGTAGCCCTCGCCGTGCTTCTGGCCGCCGGCGCCTATCGCCGCGGCGCCCGAGAACCGATCGCCAAGCGCATGGGCCGCGTGGCCCTGGCCGTGGCCGCGGCCGGCGGCGCGATCGCCACCTTCGCCCCCCTGCTCGCGCCGGCGGCCGGCAGCTCGCTGCCCGGCATCTGGACGCTGACCGCCGGTGGCGTACTGGCCGCGCTGCACCTTGTTTGGTCCGCCGTGCTGAAGAACCTGCGCAGGCGCGGCCTGCTCACCCCGAACATCGTGGTCGTCGGCGCGACCGCGGCAGCCCGGCGGCTTATCAGCCGGGCGCTCAAGAGCCACGACGCCAACATTCTGGGGGTATTCGACGATCGCAAGGACCGGGTAGCCCCCAAGGTTTCCGGCGTGCCCGTGCTGGGGACGACGCGCGAGCTCATCGATCACCGCGTCTTGCCTTATGTCGACCGCATCGTGATCACCGTGCCCCGCGAGGCGACGGCGCGGGTGACGCAGCTGATGGAGCGGCTGGCGCCCATTCCCAACCCGATCGCGCTGCTGATGGATGGCGACGAGGCTGAGGCCGAAGCTCAGGCGGTCAGCCGGATCGCGAACTTCGACCTCATGCAGGTGACCGGCCCGCGGGGGCGCATCGGCTACCTGGCCGCCAAGCGGGCGCTGGACCTGGTCGGCGGCGTCTGCCTGCTGATCGCGCTGGCGCCGCTCATGTGCCTGACAGCCATCGCCATCAAGATCGACAGCCCCGGACCCGTGTTCTTCCGCCAGCGCCGCCACGGCTACATGAACGAGGAGATCGTGGTCTGGAAATTCCGCTCGATGCGGACCGAGGCTTCGGACTTCACGGCCAGCCGCCAGGTCACCGCCGACGACGACCGGATCACCCGAGTGGGCAAGTTCATCCGCAGGACCAGCATCGACGAACTGCCGCAGCTGTTCAACGTGATCTCCGGCGAGATGTCGCTGGTGGGTCCACGGCCCCACGCCATCGGCATGCGCGCCGCCGGCGAAGACGCCTCCAAGCTCGTCCAGACCTACGCGCACCGGCACCGCATCAAGCCCGGCCTCACCGGCTGGGCTGCGGTGAACGGTTCGCGCGGGCCGGTGGAGACGCCCGAAGCCGTCGCGCGGCGCGTGGCGCTGGACCTGGAGTACGTCGAGCGCCAGTCGATCCTGCTCGACATCGCGATCATCCTGAAGACCGCGCCCTGCCTGCTCGGGGACGCCGACGCGGTGCGCTAGACGCGCGGCCAAACTTGCTCCAAGGGGGGCGGGACTGTTCGCCCGAGGACCCCGCCGTTGGCCCGTTCGCGCGAGGGCGTGACGCTCTCCATCGTCATTCCGATGCACGACGAAGCGGAGGTGATCGACCTCCTCTTCACGCGGCTGGAGGCGGCGCTGAACGGGCTCGGCGTGGCCCTGGAGATCGTCTGCGTCGACGACGGCAGCCGTGACACGACCCTGGCGCAGCTGCAGGAGCGCGCGGCCGGGGACACGCGGCTCAAGGTGCTCGAGCTTGCCCGCAACTTCGGCAAGGAAGCGGCGCTCACCGCCGGCCTCGACCACGCCGGCGGCGACGTTGTCGTCCCGCTGGACGCCGACCTGCAGGACCCGCCCGAGCTGATCGGCGAGTTCCTGTCGCTCTGGGAGCAGGGCTACGACGTCATCTACGGCATCCGCTCCGACCGCAGCGCGGATTCGCCCGCCAAGCGGATCCCGGCGCGGTTGTTCTACAAGCTGTTCAATCGCGTGGCCGACTTCCCGATTCCGCCCGACACCGGCGACTTCCGCCTGATGGATCGTGCGGTCGTCGAGGCGCTGAAGCAGCTGCCGGAGCGCAACCGATTCAACAAGGGCCTGTTCGCCTGGGTCGGCTTCCGCCAGATCGGCGTCCCCTACCAGCGCCCGCCGCGGGTGGCGGGCTCGTCGTCCTGGGCTTCGCCGGCGCTCTGGCGGCTGGCCTTCGACGGGATCACCTCGTTCTCGACGACGCCGCTTCGGGTGTGGAGCTTCGTGGGCGTATGGGCGGGGCTGGTGGCGGCGCTGACGGCGATCGGCGTCATCATCCGGGTGCTGATCTTCGGGCGCGACGTCCCGGGCTATGCCTCGCTGATGGTCGTGATCCTGTTCTGCTTCGCCATGCAGATGGTCGCGATCGGGGTAATCGGCGAGTACCTCGGTCGGCTTTACCAGGAGGCCAAGGGACGGCCGATCTACATACTGAAGACCAGGGTCTAGCGCTGTGGAGCGCGAGGTCTACGAGACGATGGCCAAGGTCGAGGGCGACCACTGGTGGTTCCGTGGCCGCCGCGCGATCCTCGCCGACCAGATCGCCCGCCTGCGCCTGCCGAAGAACGCCGCGATCCTGGAGGTCGGCAGCGGCACGGGCGGGAACCTGCCGATGCTGTCGCGATTCGGCGAGGTCACCGGCATCGAGCCTGACGCGGCGGCCCGCGCGCATGCGGCGGCGAGTTCTGGGCGGCCGGTGTTGGACGGCCGCCTGCCCGACGGTCTGCCCGCCCTGCCCGGTCCCTTCGACCTCATCGCCGCGCTGGACGTGATCGAGCACCTGGACGACGACGCGGGCTCCCTGGCGGCCCTGAGGGGACTCCTGAAGCCGCAGGGCGCGCTGCTCACCACGGTGCCGGCGCACCCGTGGCTCTGGAGCCGTCACGACGAACTGCACCACCACAAGCGCCGCTACGGACGCGCGGCCTACCTGCAGCTGATCCGGGGGGCGGGCTTTCGGGTCGAGAAGGCGAGCTACTTCAACGCCGCCCTGTTCCCGGCCATCGCCTCGGTCCGCGGCCTGAAGCTCAGCGAGCGGGCGGGGAGATCCGACGACGCCCTGCCGCCCCAGCCACTCAACTGGCTGCTGGAACGCGTCTTTAGGGCTGAGCGGTACGCGTTGCGGGCGCTGGACCTGCCCTTCGGCGTGTCGCTCATGGTCATCGCCAGGCCCGCGTGAGGATCGGCGCCGCCCTGATCCGGCAAGCCGCTGCGTTCGCCGCGGTGGGCGTGGCGGCGACGGCGACCCACGCGGCGGTTGCGCTCGTAGCGCACGGGGCGTTGGGCGCCGGCGATTTCCTGGCGAATTTCCTGGGCTACGTCGGCGCGGTCGGCGTGAGCTATGTCGGCAACGCCCGTATCACCTTCCTGCGCCCTGTGCGCCACCGCGGACAGATGCTGCGGTTCGCGGTCGTGTCTCTGGCCGGTCTGGCGCTCGGTCAGGCGATCATCTGGGCGACCACCCGCAAGCTCGGGCTGCCCTTCCCTGTCGCGCTGGTTCCGGTCGTGATCCTGGTGCCGGTGTTCAGTTTCGGCGCGTCACGCCTCTGGGCGTTCGCCGCGCGCGACTAGACGCTCAGGCGAGCCCGGCGGCGGCGGAGGGTCGCGCCGATGCCGCCAAAACCCAGAATGAGGGTCATCCAGGTCGCCGGTTCGGGCACACCGATCACCAGGTTGTTGCCAACGTCGCTGAGGGAGCCGCGGTCCGGCGGCGGCGGGGCGATCGGGGGCGGCGCCGGCGCAATGAAGGGGGAGCTCCAGAGCGAGATATGCGACACCGCGTGTGCAATGCCGTGGTTGTTGACGAGACCGGCCGTCGACCACGCGCCGGACGTGGCAGGTTGCGACAACTGATAGAGCATGAACTCGTTGCCAGCCTTGACGGTCAGGAAGCTGACGAATTCGTCGCTCGACCACTGGCCCGAGTACACGCTCCCCGAGAACTCGACCTTCTGTTCGAAGGCGAGGTCGAGCTCGGTGTTCGGCTGACCCTCGGCGAAGGCCGACATGATGCCGGCGGCGCTGACGTCGTTCCCGGAGAACAGACAACCGATGGCCAACTGGCAGGTGGTGTTCAAAAGGACGATGTTCCCGGCCGCGCCGTTTGCGCCACCCGAGGACGAGTTCGAGCCGGATGAGTTCGAACTGGAACCCGACGAGCCGCTGGAATCGGACGACCCTGAACTGCCGGCGCCGGACGACCCGCCGGAGCCCGACGAGGACGAACCCGAGCTCGAGGAGGACGAACCCGAGCTCGAGGAG
>CAZBXO010000049.1:10657-22836 GCA_964495645.1 uncultured Phenylobacterium sp.
GAGGACGAACCCGAGCTCGAGGAGGACGAACCCGAGCTCGAGGAGCCCTTGTCCTTGTCCTTGTCCTTGTCCTTCTCGCCCGAACTGGCGCCGGAGGAGCTCGAAGAGCCCGGGTCCTTGTCCTTGTCCTTGGCCAGGGCGGGGGAGGCAGCCAGCGCCACGGCGACCAGCGCGGCGATCACTGCCATCGACTTCTGTCTCAATCCATCCCACCTTCTTGGCGCGCACGAAAGCGCTGCATGACGCGATGCAACAACTGCGCCACTCTGACCTACGCGTCCGAGCGACCCGCGGACGCGGTCGACACTAGGCGAGAAGTGTAAACACATAGCTTTTGAAAGTTTGTGCGCTGCAACACAGCCAGGGTGCGGTAAGTGGTCGTTCCGAGGGTCGTGCGCAAGGCTGAGCTTGTGCGCAGGTTCGCACATGACCGTTCGGCAGCTATGAAGCTGGTCATGCGTCGACGTGTGATCGTGCTTGCCATCGCCCTGGCGGCCATCCAGGGCGAATCCGCCGCCGCGGGCGAGGCCTTCGCCGGCCTCTACGCTCACGACCTCAACGACGGGATCTCGGCGGTCGGTAACTTCGAGGACGGCGCGCAGGTCGTCGTCGGCGCACGGACGACCGCACTCGACGAACTGGCCGCTCTCGGGCGCCCACGGGTGCATCTGCTCGCCGGGATCAACACGAGCGGTGGGACGAACTACCTTGCGACCGGGCTCTCGTGGCGGTTCCACCTGTCGGAACGATTCTACGTGCAACCGGGCCTGGGGATGGCCATTCACGATGGCAAGGTCGGCCTGCCGTCTCCCGACGACGCGGGGCTCTCGCTTGCCGAGATGCTGAAGCGCCAGCGCGACCGCGAGACCATGCTGGACCTCGGCTCTCGGGTCCTCTTCGAGCCCGAGCTGTCGGTCGGCTGGAAGGCGACCCGGCGGTTATCCGTCGAACTGTCCTGGATCCACCTCAGCCACGCGAAGCTGGCGGGCAGCCAGAACCCTGGGGTCGGCGATGTCGGCCTGCGGCTTCTCTACCGGTACGGCCTGGATCGGTAGCCCGCGTCAGCGCCAGAGCTTGAGGCCGAACGGCTTCAGCACCAGCAGGATGTAGACCAGCACCGCCACCACGATCAGGAATGAGATCAGTCCCTGACCTTCATTGCCGACGTAGTTGGCGACCGCACAGCCGACGGCCGGCGGCAGGTAGTGGAGGATGGTGTCCTGCGGTTCGCCAGGCTGCACCGAGCGGTGCAGGAACAGGACGACCAGACCGCCGAAGATTGCGACCGTGATCCAATCGTAGACGGTTTCCACTGCAATCCCCCGCGAGAGTCAGACGGCGTTACGTAGCAGGATGCGACTCCGCCGCAAACGCTGCGCATTCTAGCAAGCCTCGTGCCGCATGGGTCCTATTGCCGCGCGCGGAGCCGCAGCCTGTGCCATAGAACCCCGATGCCTCCCCGACCGCGCTCGCATACGACAGCGTTCGCACGTCTGCGACGGATCGCGCTCGCAGCGTTCGCGCTGACGATCACCAGTTGCGCGCCGAGCGGCGCGAGCCGCGCCGACGCCGCCGCGCCGGGACGGCTCGTGAAGATCGACGGCGGGCGCGCGATCAACCTGCGGTGCGAGGGACGTGGCTCGCCGACGGTGCTCCTGGAGTCCGGCTGGGGCGCCTGGTCGACCGCATGGTGGGCGGTGCAGCCCAAGGTGAGCGCGGTGACCCGGGTGTGCAGCTACGATCGGGCCGGCTACGCCTTCAGCGACCCGGGGCCACTCCCCCGCGACGGTGCGGCCATCGCTCGCGACCTCGACAGGGCGTTGACGGCCGCGAACGTAAGCGGCCCGTTCATCGTCGTCGGACACTCGGCGGGCGGACTCTATGCCAGGGTGTTCGCCGCCCGGCGGTTGCGCGAAGTCGCCGGCCTCGTCTTCGTCGACACCACGATAGAGCGGCCGCCGCGGGTTACCGGCCCTGATGGCCTGGAGGGTATTCGGCGGCGGGTGCGAAGGTGCCTGGACGCTGCGCAGTCGCGTCCGCCCGACAGCGCCCCCGAGTGGGTCGGCTGCCTCCCCGGTCCCTCCGGGACACCGCACGATCGGGAACTGGCCCACGAGCCGCAGTACTGGCGCAGCCAGCTGTCGGAGCTGGACGAAATCTTTGGACGAACGTCCGAACAGGCTTCGCGAACCAACGCGATCCTGCGGCGAATTCCGGCCTATGTACTCACCGCTTCGCAGACTGCGGTCGGCTCGTCGACCTACAACCTGCCGGGCGGGGCGACGATGTGGGAGTTGCTGCAACAGGAGCTCGCCAGCCGGTTCCAACCGGGCTTCCAGACGACGATCCTGTCGGGGCATCTGATGTTCAAGGATCGTCCGGAAGCGGTGAACGCGGCGATCCTCGAGATGGTGCGGGCCGTTCGTCAGGGGCGCCCGCCACCCCCGCTGCCGCCCAGTGAGCTCCAGCCTCCGGCCACCGACCCCGCGACAACATGGTCTGGCGGCGACGGACCCAGATAGACTAAACTCGTCAGGGTCTTCGGGTTGGGGCGAGCGATGCCGTGTAAGCGTTTGATCTGCCAAGGGATCGGGGCGATCTTCGCCCTCTCCTTTGGCGCGCCTGCCATGGCCCAGGTGCTGGAAATCCAGCCCGACGGCGGCGTCGTCACCTATTCAGGCCCGGCGGTCCATTCCAGCGAAGGCGTGCGCTCACTGCTGCCGCAGGCGGCAGCTGCGCCGGTCCGCGCCACTCCCGAAGCCGTACGCGCCGCCATCGCGGAGTCCGCGGCGCGGCACACCGTCCCGGTCCAGGTCGTGGAGGCCGTCGCCTGGCAGGAGTCGCGCTTCAACCAGGCCGCGGTCTCGCCCAAGGGCGCGCTCGGTGTCATGCAACTGTTACCCAAGACCGCTAGCGACCTCGGCGTGGACCCGCTGGACCTGCGTGCGAACATCGACGGCGGAGCCGCCTACCTGGCGCAGCAGATGCGGCGCTTCGGCAGCCTGCCGCTGGCCCTGGCCGCCTACAACGCCGGCCCCGAAGCGGTGACGCGTCACGGCGGCGTCCCCCCCTATGCCGAGACACGTACCTATGTCCGAACCATCCTCGGTCGGTTGGGCGTATCCGCGGAGTGAAGCTGCGCATGAAGTCGTCGTCCGTCCTGATCGCCGCCTTCGCGCTCGCGGCCAGTGAAGCCCACGCCCAGGCCGCCGCCGATCCGGCGGGCTCCTCGCCGCTCAACGCCGCGTTGCTGTGGGTGCAGAACACCCTGCTGGGCAACCTCGCCACCACCGCCGCGGTCATCGCGGTCGCTGTGGTCGGCTACATGATGCTGACCGGGCGCATGGAGTGGCGGCGCGGCCTGATGGTGGTGGTCGGCGCCTTCATCATCTTCGGCGCGGTCTCGATCGTGGCCGGCATCCGTTCGCTGGCTGGCGGAATCCAGTGAACCGGCTGGCCTCAGACCCGGTATTTGCAGCGCTGACGCGGCCGCAGATGATCGGCGGCGTCACCTACGCCTACGCGGTCTTCAACCTGGTCGTGACGGTCGAGGCCTTCCTGATCACCCGTTCGTTCTGGGCGCTGCTGATCGCCGTCGTGCTGCACGCGATCGGCTATGTGGGCTGCCTGCGCGAGCCGCGCTTCTTCGACCTGTGGCTGACCAAGCTCAGGACGTGCCCGCGGATTCCCAACTTCCGCTTCTGGCGCGGGAACGCCTACCGGCCATGAGCGGACCCTTCCTCACCACCGGCGCGGCCAAGGTGCTGGCGCCCCGAGAGGTCAGCGTCGGCAGCCGCCTGCCCTACGTTGGCCACATCGACGAGACGACGCTGCGCACCCGTGAGGGTCTGCTGGTGCAGACGCTGCACCTGGCCGGCTTCCCGTTCGAGACGGCGCCGGACGAGGAGCTGAACTACCGCAAGGCGATCCGCGAGACGGTGCTGCGCGGCGCCTCCAGCTCGCGGCTGGCGATCTACCACCACGTCGTGCGGCGGCGGGTGAGTCCCGCCTTCCCGGCCTCGCCCGAGGAGCCCTTCTGCGCCAACCTCGACGCCCGCTGGCGAGAGCAGCTCGCGGGGCGACAGCTCTACGTCAACGAGATTTTTCTGACGCTGGTGCAGCGGCCGCTGCAGGGCCGGGCGGGGTTGATCGAGCGGGTTATGAAGGGCCCACGGCTGCGCGAGGCCGACCTCGAGCGCGATCTGCGCCAGCTGCACGCCATGCGCGAAGCCTTCGCCGCCGCGCTCGCGCCCTACGGCGCGCGGACCCTGTCGCTCTATGCCGCGCCCGGCGGCGCACAGCGTTCCGAGCCGGCGGAGTTCCTGGGCCTGCTGCTGAACGGCGAGCTGCGGCCGATGTTGGCCCCGAGCGGCGATCTGTCGGAGGCCATCGCCGCGCGCCGACTGGCCTTCGGCCTGGACGCCCTGCAAGTGTCCGGCGGTCCGGGCGCGGACGGCTTCGGGGCGGTGGTCTCGCTGAAGGACTATCCGGCCCGCACGGCGCCCGGCCTGCTGGATGGCGTACTGCGCCTGCCCATGGAGCTGGTGCTGACCGAGAGCTTCGCCTTCGTCGACCGGCAGGCCGCACTCGACCGCATGGGCTTGGCGCTTCGGCGGCTGCGGGCGGCCGACGACGACGCCTATTCGCTGCGCAGCGAACTGGCGCAGGCGCGTGACGACGTGGGCGCCGGACGCATGGCCTACGGCGAGCACCACCTGACCATCCTGGCGCGCGCCGAGAGCCTCGAGCAGCTGGACCAGAACGTGGCCGACGTACAGGGAGCGCTGGCCGAGGCCGGCGCCATCGCCGTGCGCGAGGACGTGGGCCTGGAGCCCGGATTCTGGGCGCAATTCCCAGGTAATTTCAAATACATCGCGCGGCGGGCGCTGATCTCGGCCGGCAACTTCGCGGGGCTGGCCAGCTTCCATAACCACCCGACCGGCCAGGCGGATGGCAACCACTGGGGCCCGGCCATCGCGGTGCTGGAGACCACCTCCTTCGGTCCCTACCACTTCAACTTCCACAACGCCGACCTCGGCAACTTCACCGTCATCGGGCCATCGGGCTCGGGCAAGACCGTGCTGCTGACCTTCCTGCTGGCCCAGGCCGAGCGGCTGAAGCCGCGCATCGCCTACTTCGACAAGGACCGTGGCGCGGAACCCTTCATCCGCGCCGTCGGCGGCCGCTATGACGTGATCTCGCCTGGTGAGCCGACGGGCTTCAACCCGCTGGCGCTCGACGACACTCCCGCCAACCGCGCCTTCCTGTCCGACTGGGTCGGCCAGCTGCTGACCGCCGAAGGCGGGGTGCTGGACTCCGAGGACCGGGCGATGATCGCCGACGCGATCGACGCCAACTTCGCCCAGGCCCCGGCGCACCGGCGCCTGCGCTATCTACGCGAGCTGTTCCGGGGTGCGCGGCGGCCGACCTCGGGCGACCTGGCGGCGCGGCTGTCGGCTTGGTGCGATGGCGGCGACCATGCCTGGCTGTTCGACAATGCGGTTGACCAGCTCGACGTCGACACCCGCATCCTCGGCTTCGACATGACGAAGCTGCTGGATTCGCCCATCGTCCGCACGCCGACCATGATGTACCTGTTCCACCGCCTCGAGCAGCGGCTGGACGGCAACCCGGCGATCATCGTCGTCGACGAGGGCTGGAAGGCGCTGGACGACCCGGTGTTCGTGCGCCGCATCAAGGATTGGGAAAAGACCATCCGCAAGCGCAACGGCCTGGTGGGCTTCTGCACCCAATCGGCGTCCGACGCGCTGGACAGCCGCATCGCCTCGGCGATCATCGAGCAGGCGGCGACCCAGATATTCTTCCCCAACGCT
Organism: uncultured Phenylobacterium sp.; assembly: GCA_964495645.1. Lineage (GTDB taxonomy): Bacteria > Pseudomonadota > Alphaproteobacteria > Caulobacterales > Caulobacteraceae > Phenylobacterium. The sequence continues at coordinate 16,492 of CAZBXO010000049.1, forward strand.
CGGGCCCGCGCCGCGGACTATATCGATGGCTTCGGCCTCTCCGAGCACGAGTTCGAGCTCGTGCGTTCGCTGCCCGACACCTCGCGCTGTTTCCTGGTGAAGCGCGGCGACCACTCCGTCGTGGCCAAGCTCGACCTGTCGGGGCTCACCGGCGAACTGGCCGTCCTGGCCGGCACCGAGCGGGCCGTCCGGCGGCTCGACGCGCTGCGAGAACGGGTCGGCGACGCCCCTGACGCCTGGCTGCCCGAATTCATGGGCCGGAGCGCGGCCTAGGATGCCAGCAGAAGCCTGCCGCACCCTGGTCAACGACGGCGTCATCCGCGGCGTGCTGCACACCGTCGACTGCCAGACGCGCGAATACGCCCAGATGGGCTATTCGGCGCTGACCGGGAACTCCGGGACCTTCCAGACGGCGCTGACCGCGCTGCTCACCATCTACGTCGCCGTCGTCGGCTACCGGATGCTGTTCGCGCGCGGCGAGACGCGGCTCTCCGACACGCCCGGGATCGCGCTGAAGATCGGGGCGATCCTGGCCCTGGTGACCAGCTGGGCGACCTTCCAGACGCTGGTGTTCGACCTGGCCGACCGCGCGCCGCTGGAGATCGCGGCGGCCGTCACCGCCCCGTTGCAGGGCGACACCGCTTCGCTGGCCTCGCGGCCGGTGGACGGGCTGCAGGTCGCCTACGACGAGCTGGCCCGCTCGGCCGAAGCGTTCGGCAAGCAGGCCGGGCCCACGGCGCGCACCTACGCCAGCCCCGAGGCGGCCGCAGCGCAGGCCCTCTCGACGGCGGCTGCGACCCTCTTCGTGATGAGCGCAGGGGCGATCTCGGCCGCAACGCTGGCGATCGGCGTCCTGACGGCCATCGGACCGGTGTTCATCGCCCTCTTCCTGATCCCGGCGACCCGCGGCCTGTTCGTGGGCTGGGTGCGGGCCCTGGCGGCGGCGGCGCTGACGCCGCTCGTGGGCTGGCTGCTGATCGTACTGATGCTGGCCGTGGTCGAGCCGTGGGTGGTGACCTTGGCGCAGGAGCGGCGAGACCTGCAGCTGGACCCCCAAACGGCCATGAGCACCGCCTCGCTGATCTTCGTCTTCGCCTTCGGCCAGGCGGCGCTGGTGATCGGCGCCTGCGTCATGGCCTTCGGCTTCCGCCTCCCGCGCTTCACCACAACGCCACGGGCTCAAGGCGCGGCGGCGCCCCCCGCCGCGGTCGCGGCGAGCGCGCCGATGCCCACCCGCGCCGAGCGGCTGGCCATGGACCTGCAGCGCGACGGGGCGGCGGCCGCCGCGCGGTCGCGAAGCCTCCAGACGGCCGCCCAGGTCGCGCCGGGCTCGCGGGTCGCGGCCTCGAGCCCGGTCGCCATGGCCCCGCGCCTGGGCGACGCCTATCGCCGCCCCGCCTTCACCCCGCGCCGCACCGCCGGAGCCGCCCGATGAGACGCGCCCTGCCGCTTGTGGCGATCTTCACCCTGTTGGCCGCCCCAGCCTTCGCCGTCATTCCGCGGCCCGGCCCTGGCGACCCGCGTATCCACGTCGTGGACTACGACCCCGAGGCCGTTGTCGAGCTCAAAGCCGCGCTCGGCTTCCAGTTGGCCATCGAGTTCGATCCCGCCGAGCGGATCGAGAACGTGGCCATCGGCGACGCCTTGGGCTGGCAGGTGACGCCGAATCGCCGCGCCAACCTCTTGTTCCTCAAGCCGCAGCGAGCCGGGCCGGACACCAACATGACGGTGGTCACCACGCTTCGGACGTACAACTTCCAGCTTTCGGCGCTACGGGCCCGCGGCGCCTCGCGCAGCGTGCCGTTCACCGTGCGCTTCCTCTATCCGGCGCCGGCCGTGGCCTTCATCGCGCCGCCGCCGCCACCCCCGCCGCCCCAGGAGCGCAACCGCAACTACAGCTACCAGGGCTCCACCAAGACGCTGCCGGCGCGGATGTTCGACGACGGCGAGAGCACGTTCTTCGCCTTCAAGAGCCAGGAGGACCTGCCGGCCATCTACGCCGTCGATCCCGACGGCAAGGAGGCGGTGGTCAACAGCCATGAGCGCGACGGGCTCGTCGTGGTGGACCGCATCGCCCGCGGGTTCGTCCTGCGGCGCGGCAGCGAAGTGACCCGCATTTTCAACGACGCCTTCCCGCTCGAGGAGGCGTCGACGCTCAAGGCCCGGCCGAAGGACCCATGGTGGCGGCGATGACCAGCAAGGACCCGAAGGAACTGAGCCCCGTATTCGCCCGCGCCGAGCGCGTGCGGCCGAAGGTGGAGCAGCCGGACTCGCCGTGGACCGTGCCGCTGGGCATCGTCGGCGCCGGCGTGATCGGGATCATGGTGTTCGGCGCCCTGTCCAATGGCCGTGAGGCCCGCGCCCAGGCGCCCCGGCCCGTCGCCGCCGCGCCGCCGCCTGTCGTGACGCCGCCGCCCCCGCCCGTCGCGGCCGCGCCGCCGCCCGCGCCCGCGCCCACGCCGTTGCCCCTGTCGCTGCCGCCGATCCGCCCGGTGAATCCCGAGGAGGCGCACTGGCGCGCGCCGACCGTGGTCGTCGACCTGACCGCCGGCGGGGCGGGAACCGTGCAATTGGCGCAGGCCACGGCAGCCCCGGGCGGTGCGCCGGCGGGCGCCCCCGCCGAAGACCGCAGCATCACCGCCGAGGAGCGCTTCACCGCTCGCATTGGCGGCGCTGGCAACGACGCCGCGCGCGCCTACCAGATGCGCGACCTTGCCCGCGTCGTGCCGCAAGGCGCGGTGATCCCGGCCGTTCTGGAGACGGCGCTCGATTCCGACCTGCCGGGCTCCGCCCGCGGCCTCGTCAGCCGTGACGTGAAGAGCTTCGACGGCAGCCGCATCCTGATCCCGCGCGGCTCGCACCTGATCGGCCAGTACAAGAGCGGTGTGGCGCTGGGCCAGACCCGGGCTTTCGTGATCTGGTCGCGGCTGGTGACGCCCAGCGGGGTCTCCATCGACATCGCTTCCCCCGCCGCCGACCGCCTGGGCCGTGGCGGTCTCGAGGGCAAGGTGGACGAGCACTTCTTCCGCCGCTTCGGGGCGGCGATCCTGCTGTCGGTGATGAACGCCGGGCTCGAGGCCGCCGCCAGCAACGGCAGCGGCGGGGCGCAGAACAACCTGATCATAGGCTCGACCGGCCAGGCCAACCGCATCGCCGAGATCGCGCTGACCCGGCAGATCGACATCCCGCCGACCATCCGCGTCGCCGCCGGCACGCCGGTGCAGGTGTTCGTCGCCCGCGACCTGGACTTCTCCGCCGTCGTCCGATGACCGCAAACGTCTACCTCAACGCGTACCTGGCGCCGCTTGCGCCCTGGCTGTCGCGCCCGGACGTCACCGACGTCCTGATCAACCGGCCCGGCGAGGTGTGGATCGAGACCGCGGGCGGCGCGATGAGCCGCGAGCCGGCCGACGAACTGACCGAACAGGCGCTGCAGCGGCTGGCGCGCCAGATCGCCGCCGCCAGCCACCAGGGCGTCAACCGCGAGCAGCCGCTGCTCTCGGCCACCCTGCCGGACGGCGCGCGCGTGCAGATCTGCGCCCCGCCCGCCACCCGCGGCAGCCTGGCCATGGCGGTTCGCAAGCACGTGATCTCGGACCTCACGGTCGAGGACCTGGCGCGCGACGGCCTCTTCGAGGGCGCCGAGCGCAGCGACCCGGCGCGCGAGCACGCGGCCGACGCCGAACTGGACGCCCTGCTCGCCGCCGGCGATCTGCTGAGGTTCCTCAAGACCGCGGTGCGGCTGCGCAAGACCATCGTGATCTCCGGCGGGACCGGCAGCGGCAAGACCACGCTCCTGAACGCGCTCCTGAAGGAGGTCGACCGCGGCGAGCGGCTGGTGGTCATCGAGGATGCGCCGGAAGTCCGGCTCGAGCATCCCAATGGCGTGGGCCTGGTGGCGGTGCGCGGCGAGCTCGGCGAGGCCCGGGTCGACGCCGACCAGCTGCTGGCGGCGGCGTTGCGCCTGCGACCGGACCGCATCCTGCTTGGCGAACTGCGCGGCAAGGAGGCGTTCGCCTTCCTGCGCGCGGTGAACTCCGGCCATCCCGGCTCCATCACCACCATCCACGCCGACAGCCCCGCCGGGGCGCTCGACCAGATCGCCCTCCTCTCGCTGACCAGCGGCGTCGACCTGGGCTGGGACAAGGTGCAGACCTATGTCAGCCGCGTGATCGACGTCGTCGTCCAACTCGACCGCACCGGCGGCGCCCGGCGCCTCTCCGAGGTGCTGTTCCGGCCGGGACGGCGCTAGACGAACCTCAGGTTCTTCGGGCCAAAGTTGCGCAGGTTGGGAAAGATGATGTCCAGATCGGACTGGTCGACGCCCAGCCAGGCGCCGAGAGTCGCGCCATACTGCTCGATCGACGTCGTCGGGATCAGCGCGCCACCGACATTGTCGGGATTGTTGAAGCCGTTGATGTCGGCCCCCAGCGTCGGGTACTGGCCGTATATGTTGCGGCCGTCCACAGCCCCGCCCATCACGAAGTGGTGGCTGCCCCAGGCGTGATCGGTGCCGTCCCCGTTGGTGGTGAAGCTGCGGCCGAAGTCCGAGGCGGTGAACGTCGTCACCTGACTGCGCCGGTCGATGCCGCCGATGTCCGAGAGAGCGCTGTCGAAGTAACTGAGCCCGTGGGCCACCTTGGCCAGCAGGTTGGGCTGGGCGGTGTTCTGGAAGTCGTGGGTGTCCCAGCCTCCCAGGCTGACGAAGAAGACCTGGCGACTCACACCGAGCAGGCTGGAGGCCGCGATCATCCTGGCGACCGTCTGCAGCTGCACGGCCAGGGTGTTGGTTTCCACCCGTCCGGTGAGCGGATTGGTGTAGGTGGGCGCCGTGCGCACGCCGGTGACGATGCTCTGGCTGAAAGCCGTGTTGACGGTGCTGGACGCCGCGATAGAGCGGCCGACGATGCCGGCGTAGTCCGACGCCAGGTTGTTGGTGAGGCCGGTGTCGGTGATCAGTTCGCGCAGCCGCGCTGGCGCGATCGATGAGCCGAAAAGGCTCGAGCCCTGCGCCCCGTTGATCACCACCGCCGGCTGCGAGCCGGTCGACAGCTGGTACTGAACGACGGACTGGCCGGAGAGGAACACCGCGTTGCCGGCCGCGGAGATTGCAGTGAAGACCGTGTTCTGGTTGAGCGCGCCAAGAAGGTCGGCGAAGCGGCCGCCCCAGCCCGACCGCGCGCCTTCCTGCGACAGCGCCTGCCAGGTCGACTGCTGGTCGTTGTGTGAGAACAGACTGGCGGGGATTGGGACCGATCGGGCCTGATACTGGGACTTGGTCGTCGGTTGGATCAGCGGTCCCACGTTGGCGACGACCGCCAGCCGTCCGGCTTGGAACAGGCTTTGGAGAGATCCCATGAACGGGTGCAGGGCAAAGCTGCGGCTCGAGGCGTTGGTCCCCGCCGGCACGGCCTGGGCGCGTTCCAGCGTGACGGGCAGGACGCCGCCCCAGGCTTCCGGAGATGTTGCGTCGGCAACGCGTCCGGTGACCGGACTGGTCTGCCCGACCGGCGTCGGGGCGGTCCCCACCGGCATAAGGGCGATCGGGTCGGAGCCCGAGTTTCTCGTCGAGAAGTAGCGGCCCCAGGAATCCTGATCGGTCGCCAGCACCATGTTGTGCGCGTCGTTGCCGCCGAACAGGAACACGCAGACGAGCGCCTTGTAGTCTCCGGCGCTCTGGCCTGCGGCCGAACCGGCGGCCAGCATCTGCAGCGCCAGGGGCGCTGCCGCCCCCAGCACGGAAAGCGCGCCGCCGGTGCGCAGCAGGTTGCGGCGGGTGACCAGGCCACTCATCGCTGCACCAGATACTCGGACGAGGCCATGGCCATGAAGGCGGCCAGCTTCGCGCGATTGAGCAGCGCCGCGTTGATCTGCGCCTGGCTGCCGGCAACCGGGATCGCCGCCACGGCGTCCGTAATCCGGGTCCGCAAGGCCAAAGACATCTGGCCCTGTAGGAGGAGCAGGTTCATCCGGTCCGCCAGAGCGTCGGGATCGTTGGCGATAGCGACTTCCGCGGCGTAGGTGGAGCGAACGTCGCGGACGCCATTTGTCGCCGTGCCGATACCAAGGTCGATGGTCGTCTGGATGGTGTTGAGGTAGCCGGCGACCGAGACCTCGTCCACGATCTGGAATTCCGGTGCGACAAGGCCGGCGATCCCCGTGCGGGTATTCGGCGGCGAGTAGCCCGGCCGGTAGAAATTGAACACCGACGGCGACGTCAGCGGCGACTGCGCGAGCGAGGTGTTGGCGGACGTCGACGGCACCAGCCAGTTGCCCGAAGCCGATGTGGCGCCGAACGCGCGCATCCAGTTGGCCATCCGCACGATCGGTTCGCGCACCTTGCCG
>CAZBXO010000050.1:0-8585 GCA_964495645.1 uncultured Phenylobacterium sp.
GCGCGGCGCCCGGCGCAGCGGCGGCGGGGGCTGCGGCCGGAGGCGCGGACGGCGCTGCGGCGGGCGCCGCCGGGGCCGGCGCAACCGCATACTGGACGGGTCCGGCGGAGAGGGTCTTGGCGACGCGGATCTTCAGGTCGCCGTGTTCGACCTCGATCTCGGAGAGGCCCGTCTCCGTGAGGATGTCCGCCAGTTTCCGGACCAGGCGCGCGTCGATCGGATCGGCGGGAGCCTTGGCGTTGCTAGGCATGGATGGGCCTTCTTTTCTTCAGACTTGCAGGATCAGCGGGCGAGACCCGCGGCGGCCTCGACGGCCAGTTCGTAGCTCGCCGCCCCGAACCCGGAGACGACGCCTGTGGCGGCGAGGGACACGTACGTCTTTCGGCGAAACGTCTCGCGCGCGGCCGGGTTCGACAGGTGGCACTCCACAACCGGCACGCCGACCGCCTTCAGAGCATCCAGGATGGCGACGGAGGTGTGGCCGTAGCCGGCCGGATTGATCACCAGGGCGCTGGCTTCGGTCCGCGCCTCCTGGATCCAGTCGATCAGCTCGCCCTCGTGGTTCGACTGGCGGAACACGACGCTGCAGCCCAAGGCGCTCGCCCGCGCCTCGCAGAGGCTGCGCACGTCGTCCAGGGTTTGATGACCGTAAATCTCCGGCTCGCGGGTCCCCAGCAGGTTGAGGTTGGGCCCCGAGAGCACATAGATCGGTTTCGGCATCAGGCTCCGCCGCTCGATTCCGCGCCCTTGTAACGGGCAGGGGGGCGGGTCACAAGCTTGCGGCCTGGAGCGCTCGAAGACCATGCAGCTGACCGTCAACGGAGAGACCCGCAGCTTCGCCGGCGTGGCCCACGTGGCCGCCCTGGTGGCCGCGCTCGGCCTGGACAGCCGCAAGGTCGCCGTCGAGCGGAACCTGGAGATCGTGCCGCGCTCGCGCTACGGCCAGACACCGCTGGCGGACGGCGACCGGATCGAGATCGTGAGCTTTGTCGGAGGCGGATGATGGATGGAACGAGCCCAGCCGAGGACGTCTGGTCGGTCGCCGGTCGCACCTTCCGCTCGCGCCTGATCGTGGGCACGGGCAAATACAAGGACTATGCCCAGAACGCCGCCGCCGCCGAGGCCGCCGGCGCCGAGATCGTCACGGTGGCGCTGCGCCGGGTGAACCTCTCCGACGCCAGCCAGCCGATGCTGATGGACTACGTGAAGCCCGACCGCTTCACCTACCTTCCCAACACTGCCGGCTGCTTCACCGGCGAGGAGGCGGTCCGCACCCTCCGTCTGGCGCGGGAGGCCGGCGGCTGGGACCTGGTGAAGCTCGAGGTGCTGTCCAACACCAAGCACCTGCTCCCCGACATGGAGGAGACGCTGCGGGCCCTGAAGATGCTCGTCGCCGACGGCTTCTCGGTGATGGTCTACTGCTCCGACGATCCGGTCTACGCCCAGAAGCTGGAAGACGCCGGGGCGTGCGCGATCATGCCGCTCGGCGCGCCGATCGGCTCGGGGCGCGGCATTCAGAACTTCCTGAACCTCGGCCTGATCATCGAGCAGGCGGGCGTGCCGGTCCTCATCGACGCCGGTGTCGGCACGGCGTCGGACGCATCGCTCGCGATGGAGATGGGCTGCGATGCGGTGCTGATGAACACCGCCATCGCCGAGGCGCGGGACCCGATCCGCATGGCCGTCGCCATGAAGCACGCCGTGATCGCCGGCCGCGAGGCCTACCTGGCCGGGCGGATGCCGAAGCGGATGTACGCCGACCCGTCCTCGCCGCTGAGCGGGTTGATCTAGCCGCAACCCGAAAGTCATCCCCGGGCTTGTCCCGGGGACCCATTTCGCCGCGCTCCCCGAGGCTGAGGCATGGGTGAGCGCGCCCGGACGCAGGGCGTCCGCGCGCGGCGGCGACGGTCGTGAGGCGGAAGCATGGGTTCCCGGCACAAGGCCGGGAATGACGTTCTAGAGGAGACGAGAGGGACCGTTCAGCTCGAATTGGGCTTCGGCGGCCGTAGGGGCGCCGAGCTCCCGAGGAGGCTCGATAGCCGGTCGGGCTTCGGTTTCGGGCGGTTGAGGACCGCCAGAGCCGCCTTCACATCGGGTTGCTTGGCTTGGACGGCGGCGGACCGGATCAGCGCCAGGTCGTCGCGCACGTCGCCCACGACGGTGGGGTGGTCCGTCGCCTTGCGGGCGACGAGGCCGAGGGAGTTCAGGAACTTCGGGAGCGAGACGGGCTCGTAGTCGGCCTCGCGGTCACGGTCGTCGTCGCGCGGATCCCGGTCGACGTCGCGCTCGGGCCGGTCGCGGTCGGCCGTCGCGGGGAAGGCCGGCAGCGGCTTCAGGCCACGCAGCTGCAGAAGACGGCCGAGGCGGTAGGCCTTGAAGCACTCGGTGAACAGGTTGGTGAACTCGATCAGCGCCTTGTCGTCCGTCGCCGCCTCGGCGGCGTCGCTGAAGCGCTGGCCGAGGCGCCCGGCGGCGTCGGTAAGGCCGGTGAGCAAGTCGGGCGGGGCGGTGTGGTCGGTCACGCCCTCGATCTAGGGACATTCTGCGACAAATCCGGACGTAGCCGGGCGCGCATCGACGTTACGTTATCCTGTAACCCCCACCGTAACCGTACAGTACGTGTGCGGCGCAGGCTGCTGCGCCAGTTCCCCTACGTCAGTTTGGGGATCGGCATGCATCGAGTGAGCGTCGCGGCGCTGTTGGTCGCAGGTGTGGGCTTGGGCGCGCCGGCGGCGCAGGCTGAGGAGGCGATCGCCACCGCGCCGGAGGTCGAGGCCGTCGTGGTCTTCGGCCGCGGCGAGGCCAAGATCGGCGTGGCGCACGCCGCGAGCGAGGGCACGATCTCGGGCTCCGACCTGCTGGTGCGGCCCCTGCTCAAGACCGCTGAGTTGCTGGAGGCGGTGCCAGGGCTGATCGCGGCGCAGCACTCCGGGACGGGCAAGGCCAACCAGTATTTCCTGCGCGGGTTCAACCTGGACCACGGCACCGACTTCACGACCTACATCGACGACGTGCAGATGAACTTCCGCACGCACGGGCACGGGCAGGGCTACCTGGACCTGAACGGCCTGATCCCGGAGATCATCGACCGCGAGGACTTCCGCAAAGGCCCGTACCGCGCCGACGGCGGCGACTTCGCGCTCGCGGGCGCCGCCTACATGTCGACCATCGAAGGCTACGACCGCCCATGGGTGGCCGGCGAGGCTGGCAGCTTCGGCTATGCACGCCTGGCGAGTGGCGGCACCGTCGAGGACGCGGCGGGCGCAAAGTTCACCGCGGTGGGAGAGGCGCGCATCTACGACGGCCGCTGGCAACAGAAGGAACACCTGCGCCACTATGCGGCCTTCGCCAAGTACGACCGCGAGATCACCCTCGGCCACTTCGAGGTGACCGCGCATGGCTATCGCGGAACCTGGCGGCCGACCGAGCAGATCCCCGAACGGATCATCGGCTCCGCGATCTGCGCGGACGTGTTCTGCTCGCCCGATCCCTCCGCGCGGGGCGAGACGACCCGGTTCGTCCTCAACGCCAAGATCACCGGCGACGGTTGGAAGGGGAACGTCTACGGGCAGGTCTACGACTGGGACATGTACTCGAACCCGACCTACGCCAACGCCGACGGGTCGAGCGCCCAGATCCACCAGTTCGACAAGCGCCTCATCTTTGGCGCGAAGGCCGAGCGAAGCTGGACCGTCGGCGATGCGCTGGAGCTGCGCGTCGGCGCGGAGAACCGCTTCGACCACATCAGCAATGTCGGTGTGGCGCAGACCTCGGCCCGAACCTTCGTCAGCTCCTTCGGTTTCCATGAGGTGGACGAGCTGTCCACGGCCCTGTTCGGGGAGGCGACCTGGCGGCCGATCGAGGGCCTTCGGGTCATCGCCGGCCTGCGCGGCGACTACTACCACGCTCGCGTCGAGGCCAAGGACGCCGCGGCCGCGGCGCTCGGCGAGGGCCGCAAGGGCGACGGCATCCTCTCGCCCAAGATCGACATCGCCTACGCGGTGACCGATCACCTGGAGGTCTATGCGGACTGGGGCCGCGGTTTTCATTCCAATGACGTGCGGGGCGCCTTTCAGACCCCCTCTGTGCCGATCCTGGTGAAGGGCACGGGCAAGGAGGTTGGCGCCCGGCTGCAATACGGCGGGCTGACGCTCACGGCGACCTACTGGAAGCTGTCGATCGGCAGCGAACTGCGGTTCGTGGGCGACTCGAACGCGGTCGAGCCCACGGGCGCCAGCAAGCGCCGCGGCTACGAACTGGTCGGATTCTGGCGGCCGCTCGACTGGCTGGCCATCGACGCCAACTACACCGGCAGCCACGCCCGCTACGACAACGGCGACCACATCCCCAACGCGTTCGAGAACTCGGCCTCGGCGGGCGTCTCGATCGTCCGCGACGGTTGGGAGGCGTCGATCCGCATGCGCCACCTGGGCCCATCGCCGCTGATCGAGGACAACTCAGTACGCGACGAGGGTTCGACCGTGATCAACCTGCGCGCCGCACGGAAGTTCGCGGACATCGAAGTCTACGGCGATGTCCTCAACGTCTTCGACAGCCGCGACAAGGACATCGCCTACTTCTACGAGTCCTTCATTCCGGCCTTTGATGCGGCGCCAGTGGAAGGGCGGCTCAGCCGGGTGGTCGAGCCGCGCACCTTCCGCGTCGGGGCCACCTACCGTTTCTAGCGCGCCATATTGAGGACCTGGGTCTGGGTGAACTCCTTCAGGCCCTCTTCGCCGAGTTCGGACCCGACACCGCTCATCTTGGCGCCGCCGAAGGGCAGGTGGGGCTGGATGTCGGCGTGCTTGTTGACCCAGACCGAGCCGCTATCGATGCCTTCGGCCAGCGCCCAGGCGCGCTCGGAGTCCTTCGCCCAGACCGAGCCGCCGAGCCCGTAGATGCTCGCGTTGGCCCGGCGCAGCGCGTCGGCCGGGTCGGAATAGCGGATCACCGGCATCACCGGTCCGAACTGCTCTTCATCGACCAGCCTCGAGCCTTCGGCGATGTCGCGCACCACTGTCGGCTGGATGAAGTAGCCCTTGTCGCCCTTGCGGCCCCCGCCGGCGATGATCTTGCCGTCCTTCTTCGCGCTCTCGATGAAGCCAAGCACCTTCTCGAACTGGGCCTTGTTCTGAAGGGGACCCATCTGCGTGCCCTGCTCGAGGCCGTCGCCGACCACCGCCTCGTTGGCGCACTTGGCGAGCTCGTCGCACATGGCGTCGTACATGCTGTCGTGGACATAGATGCGCTTGGCCGCGATGCACACCTGGCCGGCGTTCTGCATCGCCGCGCCGAACACCTTGGGCGCGGTCTCCTTGGGATCGACGTCGTCCAGCACGATCAGCGCGTCGTTGCCGCCCAGCTCCAGCGACACCCGCTTCAGCGCGCTGGCGGCGCTGGCCATCACCTTCTGGCCGGTGGCGGTGGAGCCGGTGAAGCTGATCTTGCGGATGTCCGGATGCGCGGTCATTTCGCCGCCGAGCTCGTTCTCGTCGGCGATCACGTTGATCACGCCCGGCGGGACAAGGTCCTTGATCAACTCGGCGAAGCGCAGGGTGGTGAGCGGGGTCGTCGGGGCGGGCTTCACCACCACCGTGTTCCCGGCGAGCAGCGCCGGCGGCAGCTTGAACGCCATCAGGATCATCGGGAAATTCCATGGGATGATCGCGCCGACCACGCCCAGGGGCTTGCGGCGCACCTCGACCCGCGATGTGGGCGTGTCCTCCACGACCTTGGGCGCCAGGTCGAGGCTGGTGAAGTAGCGGAAGAAGGCGGAGGCGCCGAACACCTCGCCCATGGCGTCGTTCAGCGGCTTGCCCTGCTCCTGGGTCAGCAGGCGGGCGAGCTCTGGCACGTTGGCCTGGATCACGTCGGCGATGGCGGTGAGCGCCGCCTTGCGCTCGTCGATCGAGGTGGCGGACCAGGCCGGGAAGGCGGCCTTGGCGGCGGCCACGGCCTCGTCCAGCTGCGCCTTCGAGGCGCGGGGGCAGGGGGCTACGGCCTCCTCCGTCGCCGGATTGATCACGTCGCTGGTGCGCGCGCCGTCGACGAGCTTGCCGCCGATCAGAAGCTTGAAGCCGCTCATGGATACCTCCTCGCGTTCCCCCGCCGAGACCCTCGGCGGCTGACGCGGCGGCGGTCAATAGGTCAGGTAGCCTGCTGGGCTCCGCGGCGCTTGGCCTTAGCCGCGGCGATGGCGGCCTTCAGGGCGTCCATGTCCGCGCCGGGGATCAGCGTGTCGCCGATGACGAAGGCCGGCGTGCCTTCCAGCCCCAGCCCTTCCGCCAGCGCGCGGGTGTCCAGCAGGTGCCGCTCGATGGCGGGATCGGTCGCGGCCTTGCGGACTGCTCTTGGATCGAGACCCGCGGCGCTGAAGTGGCGGTCCAGGGCGGCCTCATCCAGCGCCCGTTCGGCCATCAACGACCGGTAGAGCGCCGCGGTGCGGGACTTGCCGTCGGCCGTCAGGGTCATCCGCGCCGCGTCGTCGGACACCTCGCCAAAGATCGGGAACTGTTTGAAGACGAAGCGCACGTCCGGGTTCGCGGCGGCGAGCTCGAGCACATGCGGCGCGATCACCTTGCAGTAGCCGCAGCGGTAGTCGAAGAACTCGACGACGGTGATCGAGCCGGCCGGGTTGAGCACAGGGTCGCGCGGGTCGCGCTCCAGCTGGGCGCGAATGCGGTCGATCCTCTGGGCCGAGGACTTGGCGAGCTCCAGTTTCTGTTTCTGCTGCAGGGCCGCAATCGTCTCGTTCAGCACTTCGGGATGGGCGAGCAGGTAGGCGCGCACGCGCTTTCCGAATGCATCGTCGTCCTGCTTCTGGCAGCCGCCGATCGCCAGGGCGGCCGCGACCGCGGCCAGGAGCAAGGTCCTCAACGGAGCGAGCCCTCTCGCGTCAGCTCCTTCATCTCGTCGCGGGTCGGCTGAGCGACCAGGACGATGTCGGTGGCGCGCCGCCACTCGGGCGTGCCCTTGGTCAGCTTCTCGCGGGCGCGCATGGCGAACACCTTGGCCTGACGCATGTCGCCGGTGTTGAAGTTGTATTCGGCGGTGGCCAGGCGCGCCATGCCATCCTGGCCCAGGTGATCGTAGCCCTCCGCCAACAGACGCCAGGCCACGGCATTGTCCTCTTCCCGGGTCAGGGCCTTCTTCAGCTCGGCGACGCCTTCCTGGATCTTGGCGCGGTCGGGCAGGGCGATCAGCGTCTGCCCCAGGTTGACGCGCAGGAGCGGGGCGTCCGGCTTCAGCGCCACGGATCGGCGCTGCGGCTCCTCGGCCTCCTTGGTGCGGGCGTACTCGAAGAGGATCTGGCCCTTCAGCTCCCACAGGTACGGGTTGTTCGGCTGGTCGGCGAGTAGCGCATCGACCAGCTTCAGCGCCTTGTCCGGTTCCTTGAGCTGATAGTAGGCGATCGCGCGGGCGTAGCGGGCCGGGTAGGCGGTCGACTTCTCGTCGTACTTGGTGATCGCCACCTGCGGATTGATGAAGCCGTCCAGCTTGGCCTTCATGATCTCGTGCTCGGCCATCGCCTCGGGCGAATCGACCTGCTTGTAGTTGGGCATCACGGAGACCCGGCGGATCAGCGATTCGACGCGCTCGGACGAGATCGGGTGGTCGACGAAGTACTTGTAGCGGCGCGCTTCCTGGAAGACTTCCTGATAGCGGAAATTGTCGAAGAACTCGGCCAGGCCCTTGCCGGAGAGGCCCGCCTTGTCGAGCAGGGTGGCGCCGGCCTGGTCCGCCCGGGCTTCCTGCTCGCGGCTGTAGCCGGCCGCGCCCAGAGCCCCGAACTGTGGCGCGCTCATGATCAGGCCGGCGGCGGCGTCGGTGGAGCCGGCCAGCGCGGCCAGCACGCCGAGGCCCATGGTCAGCAGGAAGGGCCGCATGCCCGCCTGCTGCATCTCGCCCGAGCGGATGGAGTGGCCGGCGGCCAGGTGGCCGGTCTCGTGCGCCATGACCCCTTGCAGTTCGTTGGGGTTCTTGGTCTCGAGGATGAGGCCGGTGAACACCCCCATCACCTTGGGCGCGGCGAAGGCCTGCAGGTCCTTGCCGCCGATCAGGATGATCTGGACGTTCTTCGGATCGATATTCGCCGCGCGCAGGATCGGATCGGCGTCCCGGTGCAGGATCTCCTCGATCTCGGTGTCGCGGATGATCGACAAGCCGTCCTGCGCAGCGGCGGCGACCGGCGCCGCGGCCACCGAAGCGGCCACGGCGAGGCTCAACGCCGAACGAAGAACTGACCGGGCCCGGGAGATCATACCGTGCTCTCTCTGAGACGCCGCCCTAACACCCGCTGAAAGTCTACCCGTCTAGCCGCGTCGCCACCACCCTCTGCGACGTTCTGGCGGGGGACCGGAGATTTCGTTGGGATCGGGCTCGGCCGCCATCGGCGCGGGCGCGGGCGCCGGCGACGGCTCAGGCTGCGGCGCCAGTTCCACCACCTCGGCTTCCGCGGTCGGCTCAGGGGCGGCCTTCTTGCGGCTGCGGGTGCGCTTGGCGGGCGCGGGCTCGGCCTCGGCGACGACCGGTTCGGGCTCGGTCACGACCTCAGGCTCGGGCGGCGCGACCGCTTCGGGCGCCGG
>CAZBXO010000050.1:8685-20861 GCA_964495645.1 uncultured Phenylobacterium sp.
GTTCGGGCTCGGTCACGACCTCAGGCTCGGGCGGCGCGACCGCTTCGGGCGCCGGTGCGGCGGCCGGCGCAGAGTCCGCTTGATCGCGGTCGCGGCCACGGCCACGCCCGCGCCGCGGGCGCTTCGGACGCTCTTCGGCCGCCGGCAGCTCGACCCAGACGTCCTCCTCGCCATCGCTCGAGCGAGGCGGCGCCGCCCGCGGAGCCGGGGCGGCGTCGGCGGCAGCCGGGGCAGGTCGGGCGTCCTGGGCCGGCGGCGCGGCCGGCTTCAGGTCTTCGGAGGGGTCGTACCAGACGAACGGATCGTCGCCGTAGGGCACCCACGGGCGGACCCAGGAGAAGGGGTCGTGCGGCCGGAAGTCGTCGCGCATACGACGGCCGCCACGGCGGCCGCGCCGGCGGCGGCGATGATCCCCGTCGTCCTCAATCCCGCGAGCCTGGGCCGGACGCTCGCCCCCGCCCTCGCGCTCGCCACGGGGCTCGTCGCCCCGGCGGCCGCGCCGGCGACGGCGACGGCCACGCCGGCCACCGTCCTCCTCGTCGCGGTCGCGATCGGATCCGCGGTCGCGCTCGCCGAACGAGCGGCTCTCGCCACGCGCCGTGGGCGCCTCCTCGTCGGCCTCCTCGTCTTCCTCGTCTTCGTCCTCGTCTTCGAAGACCTCATCGTCGTAGGTGTCGGCGGCCGGAGCCTGAGCCGTCTCAGGGGCAACCGGCAGGGCCGCGGCGTGCTCGGCGCGGGTCTCCATCGAGGTGCGCTCGATGGCGTGGTCCGCATGCGCCATCTCGTCCTCGATCAGCACGGTGACGAAGAGGCCGAACGCCTGGTGAAGGCGCGCCAGGTGCTGGCGCTTCTCGTTGAGGATGTAGAGCCCCACGCCCCGCGGCACGCGCAGAGTGGCCTCGCCGCCGCCCTTCAGCGCCTCGATCTCCAGCGCCCGCAGCGCCGCCAGCGCGCTGGATTCGACGGAGCGCACCCGGCCCGTGCCGCCGCAGTGCTCGCAGACGTGGGTGGTGCCTTCCAGCACGCCGGTGCGGCGGCGCTGGCGGCTGATCTCCATCAGGCCGAAGGCGCTGATCTTGCCCATCTGCACGCGGGCGCGGTCGTCCTTCAGGCAGTCCTTCAGCTTCTTCTCGACGGACCGGTTGTTCTTGGCCTCGTCCATGTCGATGAAGTCGATGACGATGAGGCCGGCCAGGTCGCGCAGGCGCAGCTGGCGGGCGGCCTCCTCGGCCGCTTCCAGGTTGGTCTTCAGCGCCGTGGCCTCGATGTTCCGCTCGCGGGTGGAACGGCCGGAGTTCACGTCGATGGCGACCAGCGCCTCGGTCTGGTTGATCACCAGGTACCCCCCCGAACGCAGGGGCACGACCGGCGAATAGATCTGGCTGAGGTGATCCTCGATGCGATGGCGCACGAAGAGCGGCGCCGGATCGCGGTAGTGCTGCACCTTCTTTGCCTGGCTCGGCATCAGCATGCGCATGAAGTCGCGCGCCTCGCGGAAGCCGCCTTCGCCCTCGACGAACACCTGATCGATGTCCTTGTCGAAGAGGTCGCGGATCGCCCGCTTCACCAGGTCCTCTTCCTCGTAGATGAGGGCCGGAGCGATCGAGTGCAGCGTCTTCTCCCGGATGTTCTCCCAGAGGCGCAGCAGGTAGTCGTAGTCGCGCTTGATCTCGGCCTTGGTGCGCTTGGCGCCGGCCGTGCGCACGATCAGACCCATGCCGTTCGGCACGTCGAGGCCGGTGACGATGGTCTTCAGGCGCTTGCGGTCGGTCGCGGTGGTGATCTTGCGGCTGATGCCGCCCCCGCGCGCGGTGTTCGGCATCAGGACGCCGTAGCGGCCGGCCAGCGACAGGTAGGTGGTCAGGGCCGCGCCTTTGTTGCCGCGCTCTTCCTTGACGACCTGGACCAGCATGATCTGCCGGCGGCGGATCACTTCCTGGATCTTGTAGCGGCGCATCAGCCGGCGGCGGCGGCGCGCAACCTCCTCCTCCATGACGTCGTCGTCGTCGTCGGAGGCGGACGAGTCGATCTCGTCCTCGTCGTCGCCGTTCGGTTCGGACGCGGCCGCCTCGCCTGCGCCGTTCCCGCGCCCGCGGCGACCGCGGACGGGGCGTTCGTCCTCCTCGTCCTCCTCGGCCTCCTCGCGGAGCAGCGCTTCACGGTCGGCGAGCGGGATCTGGTAGTAGTCCGGGTGGATTTCGTTGAAGGCGAGGAAGCCGTGGCGGTTGCCGCCATACTCGACGAAGGCCGCCTGGAGCGAGGGCTCCACGCGGGTCACCTTGGCGAGATAGATGTTTCCTCGAAGCTGCTTGCGGTTCTGGCTTTCGAAGTCGAACTCTTCAACGCGAGTTCCGTCGACCACCACCACACGCGTCTCTTCGGCGTGGGCGGCGTCGATCAGCATCGTCTTGGGCATTCAATGTGTCTCCGCGGCGCGCGGGGGCGAGATCGCCAGGGCGCGGCCGCTCAAGGGGATGGACGCGCGCGCCGGGAAAGACGCCGGAACCGGCGTCTCCGGCGGCCTTCAGGCCGAAACTGGCTCGAGCTGCGCAGCCCATCGGGGTTGTTCCTACGCGCCGGAGGGCGCGGATCGGATGGCGCGTCGGGCCCGGGAAACGGGTCTGTCCGACGCAGGGTTCTCGTTGGCGCACGGCGCTTTGGGCCCGAAGCGGACACCCGGTTCGCCGCGCGGGCCGGACATTGCAACAGCGCAGGGCAAAAGGAAAGCCGCGCTCTATCGCCACGTAAGGACGGCAAGGTCTCGTTAACCGTTTGTCCACGGCCAAGGGGTGATATGCCTATGGGCCCGCTACTGCGGGCGCTCGGCGTTTGGGGGTTGGATGCTGGTGAGGCTGGGGCAAGCGTTCAGGAGCGGCCGCTGGCGCGGGCTGGCTGCCGGAGTCGCGGCTCTGGGCGGGCTGGCGGTGTTTGCCGTTTCCCACGCCGCCACCGAGACGGCCCAATTGCTGAAGGTCCGCCTCGGCGGCGATTCGGCCGAGACCCGGTTCGTCCTCGACCTTGACGGAGCCGCGAGCGCGCGGGTGGTGTCCGACGGCTCGGCGGACCGCCGCGTCGTGGTGCTGCTGCCGGGCGTGCAGCCTGCGGAGACGATGCAGGGCCGCTCGGCGGGCGTCGTGCGCGCCTGGACCATCGACAAGGCGCAAGGCGCGGCGCGCCTGCAGATCGACCTGGCGGCGGACGGGCAGATCAAACGCCGTTTCTTGCTGCCGCCCGCCGACGGCATCGATCACTACCGCTACGTGATCGACGTGGCGGCCAGGCCCGGCGCGATCCTGACGAAGGGCCCGGCTCCCGTGGTGACGACCGCGATCGTCCGAGCCCAACCTGCGGTCGCCAGGGCGGCGCTGAACCTGAAGAAGATAGTGGTGATCGACGCCGGTCACGGTGGCCGCGACGTCGGCGCGCAGGGCGCTCAGGGCTTCGAAAAGGACATCAACCTGGCCGCCGCGCTGACGCTGAAGTCGCGGCTGGAACGCACGGGGCGCTACCAGGTCGTGATGACCCGGGCGTCCGACGTCTACATCCCGCTCGAGACCCGTGTGCGGATCGCCCAGCGGGCCGACGCTGACCTCTTCATCTCGCTGCACTCGGATTCCGGCCCTGACGCCGGCATCAAGGGCGCTTCGGTCTACACCCTCTCCGACCGCGCCACCGGCCGCGCCCAGCAGTTCGTCAGCCGCGACAACTGGTTCATGAAGGCCAGCCTCACGGGCGACCAGGGCGTGCGCGACATCCTCTTCGATCTGACCCAGCGCGCGACCCGCAACCGCTCGGCGGTGTTCGCCCAGACCCTGGTCTCCAACATCGACGGCCGCGCGCCCATGCTGCGTCGCAGCCAGCGCGACGCGGGGTTCATGGTGTTGCTGGCGCCCGACGTGCCGGCGGTGCTGCTGGAGATGGGCTTCGTGAGCAATCCCGAGGACGAGGCGCGGCTGCGCGATCCGACCGGGCGCGCGCGTCTGATGGACGCCGTGGCGCAGGCCATCGACAGTTACTTCGGCGTCGGGGTCCGGGTCGCGTCGAGCTGACGCACGGAGCCTCAGCGGGCGTTGGCGCCCGCCTCGACACAGGCTAGACGGGCCACCGTTGGAGCCCCGGCTCCGGAGCGCGTCTTAGCCTTGGAACCCCCCGAAAGCGGCAATCCCCAGACCCGCGAGCGCAAGATCGCGATCGCCGGCGTGGTTGCGCTCAGCTTCCTGGCGGTCTGCGCCTTCGCGGCGGCCGTGTACTCGGCCTGGCTGTTCCACGACATGCCGGACGCCGCGGATCTCGTGGACTACCACCCCCCCACCGCCACGCGCGCCTACGCCTGGGACGGCACTCTGATCGGCGAGTTCTCCCGTGAGCGGCGGATCTTCGTGCCCTATGAGGCGATCCCCAAGCAGACCGCCCAGGCGTTTCTGGCGGCCGAGGATGCGCGGTTCTTCCAGCACGGCGGCCTGGACGTCGGCGGCATGTTCCGGGCGCTGGCCAAGGACGTGGTCAACCTGGCGCAGGGCCGGCGGCTCGAGGGCGGCTCGACGATCACCCAGCAGGTGGCCAAGAACATCCTGCTGACCTCCGACCAGACGGTGGGGCGCAAGCTGAAGGAGGCGATCCTGGCCTCGCAGCTGGAGGGCGGCCTGTCCAAGGAGCGTATCCTCGAACTCTACATGAACGAGATTTGGCTCGGGTACCGGTCCTATGGGGTCGGCGCGGCGGCCTACAACTACTTCGGCAAGTCGGTGAGCGACCTGACCCTGGCTGAAAGCGCCTACCTCGCGGCGCTGCCCAAGGGGCCGGACAACTACCATCCGATCCGGCGGCCCAGGTCGGCCATCGCGCGGCGCAATTGGGTCATCGACCAGATGGCCGACCTCGGATGGGTCAGCCGGGCCGAGGCGCGCGCCGCAATGGCCGAGCCGCTGCGGGTGCAGCCGGCGCCGACCCGCTCGCAGTACCGCGACGCCGACTACTTCGTCGAAGAGGTGCGCCGCGTCGCGCTGAACATGCCCGAACTGGGCGACGAGAAGCTGAACGCCGGCGGGTACTACATGCGCACCACGCTGGATCCGCGTCTCCAGAGTGCGGCGAAGGCGGCGTTGCAGAACGGGCTCGAAGCCTACGACCGCCGCCACGGCTGGCGCGGAGCCTGGGGCAAGGTCAGTACGACCGCGGGCTGGGAAGCCGTCGCCAAGAAGACCGTCAAGCCCGGCGAGCGCCGTGACTGGCGCCAGGCCGTCGTCACCGCCGTGGCCGGCGGCTCCGTGCAGGTGCTGACCGTCGACGGTCAAAGAGGCGCTCTGGCCAACCAGGACGTGGCCTGGGCGCGGGCCGGGAAGGGGATCGGGACCGGCGACCTGATCTTCGTCGCGCCCGACCCCAAGGGAGGCCCGTTCCGGCTGAAGCAGATCCCGGCGGTAAATGGCGCGCTCGTGGCGATGGAGCCCTTCTCAGGTCGCGTGCTGGCGATGGTCGGGGGTTACTCCTTCTCCCTGTCCAGCTTCAACCGGGCCACGCAGGCCCTGCGCCAGCCCGGCTCGTCCTTCAAGCCGATCGTCTACGCCGCGGCGTTGGAGGCCGGGTACACGCCGGCCACCGTCGTGATGGACGCGCCGATCACCCTGCCGGGAGCCAACGGCCAGGCCTGGTCGCCGGAGAACTACGAGGGCAAATACTATGGCCCGCTGGTGATGCGGCGGGGCCTGGAACTGTCGCGCAACACCATGACCGTTCGCATCGCCCAGGGCGTCGGCATGGCTCGCGTCTCGGCGCTCGCCGAACGGCTCGGGCTCACCAAGAAGATGGACCGCGTGCTGGCCATGGCGCTGGGCGCCGGCGAGACCACCGTGTTCCGTATGGCGGCCGCCTACTCGACCTTCGTCAACGGGGGCAAGCTGGTGACCCCGCATCTCATCGAGGTGGTCCAGGACCGCAACGGCAAGGCGATCTTCCGCGCCGACAAGCGCGAATGCCCGCGCTGCGACGCTGGCTTCAGCGGCGCCGAGAGCCCGCGGATCCCGCGCGCCGGCGACCAGGTCATGGACCCGATCACCGCCTATCAGATCACCTCGATGCTGGAAGGGGTGGTGCAGCGTGGCACCGCCGCTCAGGCCTCCTCGCTCGGCAAGCCTCTGGGGGGCAAGACCGGGACGACGAACGACTACCGCTCCGCCTGGTTCATGGGCTTCTCGCCGCACATCGTGGTCGGGGTCTACGTGGGCTTCGATGACAACCGCAGCCTGGGCTCCGGCGAGACCGGCAGCGTCGACGCCGTCCCGATCTTCGTCGACTTCATGGGCGAGGCGCTGAAGGACACGCCGCCGGAACCGTTCAAGGCGCCGTCCAACGCCCGCTTCGCCCTGATCCGCGGTGTCCGCGAGGCCTTCCGGCCGGGCACCGAGCCGGCGGTCGTGGCCGTCGACCCCACCCAGCCGGCGGGGCCGCAGCCCTACGACAAGGTGTTCGGCAACGGTCTGACCGGCGCCCCCAACGCCGCCGCGGCGGTCGCACCGCCGCCGCCTCCGCCGCCGCCCAAGAAGCAGGACGACACCACCGGCTTGTACTGACCTGCGGCGCAGCCTATGTCCCGCGGCCGCAACGAGGTGTTCCCATGAGATTGGATGTCGAGGCCGCCAAGGCCGACATCGAGCAGTCGATCGAACTGCTCAGGAGGCGTCTTTGACTGGGAGCCCGCGCTCCGCAAGCTCGACGAGCTGAACGCCCGGGTCGAGGACCCGACCCTCTGGAACGATCCCGACGAGGCCCAGGCCGTCTCGCGCGAGCGCTCGCGGCTCTCCACCTCGGTGGATGCCGTCAGGGCGCTGGAACGCGATCTCGAAGACGCCGTCGGCTATGCCGAGCTGGCTGACGAGGAGGGCGACGAGAGCAGCCTCGAGGAGGCCCGGGCCCAACTGAAGGCCATCAAGGAACGCGCCGCCCGGGCCGAGCTCGAGGCGCTGCTCTCCGGCGAAGCGGACGGCAATGACGCCTATGTCGAGATCAACTCCGGCGCCGGCGGCACCGAATCCAACGACTGGGCCGGCATGCTGCTGCGCATGTACACCCGCTGGTGCACCGCCCATGGCATGAGCGTGGACGTGATCGAGGAGACCTCCGGCGAACAGGCCGGCATCAAGTCGGTGACCCTGCAGGTGAAGGGGACGAACGCCTACGGCTGGCTGAAGACCGAGGCTGGCGTGCACCGCCTGGTGCGTATCTCCCCCTTCGACTCGAGCGCGCGGCGCCACACCAGCTTCGCCTCCGTT
This sequence comes from uncultured Phenylobacterium sp., assembly GCA_964495645.1. Classification (GTDB taxonomy): domain Bacteria; phylum Pseudomonadota; class Alphaproteobacteria; order Caulobacterales; family Caulobacteraceae; genus Phenylobacterium. The sequence goes on from CAZBXO010000050.1 coordinate 15,954, forward strand.
TGGGTCTATCCGGTCGTCGACGACACCATCGAGATCGAGATCAACCCCGCCGACGTGCGCACCGACACCTATCGCGCCTCCGGGGCCGGCGGGCAGCACGTCAACAAGACCGACAGCGCCGTGCGCCTGACCCACATCCCGACCGGCATCGTCGTCGCCTGTCAGAACCAGCGCAGTCAGCACCAGAACCGTGACCAGGCCTGGAAGATGCTGAAGGCGCGCCTCTACGAGGCGGAGCTGGAAAAGCGCGAGGCGGCGCAGGCCGCGATCGAGGATCAGAAGACCGACATCGGCTGGGGCCACCAGATCCGCAGCTATGTGCTGCAGCCGTACCAGATGGTGAAGGACCTGCGCACCGACGTGGAGACGTCGGACACCGCCGGCGTCCTCGACGGCGACCTCGACGCCTTCATGGGCGCGGCCCTGGCCCAGCGCGTAGGCGCGACGCGGGAGGGTTAGTCGGCGGCGGCCTGCTGGACGAACTGGCCCGCCTTGAGGAAGCGATTGGGGTTGAGCGCGCGGCCCTTGGCCCAGACCTCGTAGTGCAGGTGGGTTCCGGTCGAGCGGCCGGTCGAGCCCATGGCCGCAATGCGCTGGCCGAGCGCCACAGCCTGTCCGGGCCGCACCGCGATGGCCGACAGGTGCGCGTAGCGGGTCTTGAGGCCGCGGCCGTGGTCGATCTCCACAACGTTGCCATAGCCCGAGCGGCGGCCGGTGTAGGCCACCACGCCCGGCGCGGTCGCATAGATGGGGCTGGCGTAGCCCCCGTTGAAATCCATGCCCGAGTGAAGCGCCGGGCGGCCGGTGAAGGGATCGAACCGCACGCCGTAGCCGCTGGACTGGGCCGCCGTCGTCGGACGCGCCAGCGGGAGGTCATTGGCGGCGTCGGCGAGCGAGCGGGCGTCTGAGAGGTCGCGAGCGGCGCGCTGGATGCGCACGGCGAAGTCCTCGTCCACGTCCAGCACTGCGGCCAGCGCCCGGGGATCCTTGGCCTCGATCAGCGGTCCGCCCAGCGATCCGCCGCGGTCGACGAACGACGCCGGCGTCAGGCCCGCCATCCGGAACGCCAGGCGCAGGCGGTCGGCGCGGCTCTTGGCGAAGGTGTCGGCGGCCTCGAGCAGTTGCTCCTGGCCGATGCGCACCATCTCCACCCGCCGGCCCGGGCTGGCGTTCGAGGCCACCGCGCGGTTGATCGCCGGCGCGAGCGCCTCGGCTGCGCCCGGCGCGCCCTTGAGGTCGGTGAGCAGCAGCGCCAGCGCCGCATGGCGGCTGGCGATCGACGCGGCCGCGTCGGCGTTGGTCCCGGACGCGGCGCTGAGACGGGCGAGTGCGCTGTCCAGCCGCGCCTGGCGGTCGGCCACGTAGCGCTCGGACTGCGACTTCAGCCGCGCGATCTCGCGGTCCGCGGACGATGCCGAGAACAGATTGACCAGCATGGCCGCCGTGCAGACGCCCATCCAGAGCGCAGCCCCGGCGACGCCGCCCGCGATGGCCAACTGCTTTGAGGTCGAGAGGACGAAGCCCTTCATCGTCCCGCCCGAGCGCACGTAGAGGTGACGCTCAGGAAACATCCGTTCGATCGATTGGCGAAGGCGCGCCAGTCGTCTCATGCGCAACGGTCCCCCGACCCCCTCGGATCGGGCGATATGCGACGACTTTTCCCGCAGCCGCAACCCCGATTAACCCTCAATTGGGGAATCGCGGCGCGAGGACGCAGGGTGAACCGCGTTCACCGAGGCGTCCAGTTCGCCGACTGGCCGCGGCCGGGCTTCCCCCGACGGGAGGGAGGCCCGGCCCGATGTTCTCGATCCGCCGCCGCCGTCCTCGTGCCGTGGCTTTGGATGCGGTGGCCGGCGCCCATGGGAAGCGCCCGCCGACCCAGTTCGTTGGGGGACTGGGAAGTCACCTATCGGCCGTCCGCGCGCCGACGGCGTTGATGTGGATCAAGTCACCGCCTTCAGAACGTTCTCGGCGTGGTTCGGCACCTTCACCTTGCGCCAGATCTTCGCGATCCGACCGTCCCTGATCAGGAAGGTGGAACGGTCGATGCCCATGTACTTGCGTCCGTACAGGCTCTTCTCAACCCAGGAACCGTACCGCTCGATCACCTTGCCCTCGGGGTCCGAGCCCAGCTTCACCGCCAGGCCGTATTTGTCGGCGAACCGGGCGTGCGCCTTCAGCGAATCCTTGGAGACGCCGATCACGGTGACGCCGGCCCTGGCGAACTCCGGTGCCAGCGCCGTGAAGTCCTGCGCCTCCTTGGTGCAGCCGGGCGTGTCGTCCTTCGGATAGAAGTAGAGCACCAGGGTCTTGCCCTTGAAGTCGGCCAGCCTGACCGGTCCCTCCGCCGTCTCCAGTTCGAAGTCCGGCGCCGCGGCGCCCTCCGTCACCTCGCTCATCGTCGCCTCCCTCAGACGGGCTTCACCAGCACGATCTTCTTCTTGCCGGCCGCAAGCTTGATCACGCCGTCGACCAGGTCGGACCCGGTAATCGTGCGGTTGGCGTCGGCCTCCTGCGCGTCGTTGACCCGCAGACCGCCGCCCTGCGCCAGGCGTCGGGCCTCGCCGCGCGAGCCGGCCAGACCGGCATCCGCCACCAGCGCCGCCAGCACGATGCCGCCGGCCAGGTCCGCGGCCGGCACCTCATGGGTCGGCAGGTCGCCGGAAACGCGACCCTCCTCGAACGCCGCGCGCGAGGCGGCCTCGGCGGCCTGCGCCGCCTCGGCGCCGTGCAGCATCCGCGTGGCCTCGTTGGCCAGCACCTTCTTGGCCTCGTTGATCTCCGCGCCCGGCAGAGCCTCCAGGCGTGCGATCTCGCTGAGCGGCAAGTCGGTGAACAGGCGCATGAAGCGCCCGACATCGGCGTCCTCGGTGTTTCGCCAGAACTGCCAGTAGTCGTAGGGGCTGCGCATGTCGGCGTTCAGCCACACGGCGCCGCCCACCGTCTTGCCCATCTTCTGGCCGGACGCGGTGGAGAGCAGGGGCGTGGTCAGGCCGAACGCGGGCTTGCCGTCGACGCGCCGGATCAGCTCCACGCCGTTGACGATGTTGCCCCACTGGTCGGAGCCGCCCATCTGCAGCAGGCAGCCGTAGCGCCGCTCCAGCTCCAGGTAGTCCACCGACTGCATCAGCATGTAGTTGAACTCGAGGAAGGTCATCGGCTGCTCGCGCTCGAGCCGCTGCTTGACGCTGTCGAAGGCCAGCATCCGGTTGACGGTGAAGTGCACGCCGTACTGGCGCAGGAACTGGACGTAGCCGAAGGCCGAAAGCCAGTCGTCGTTGTTGACCATCACCGCGTCGGTCGGTCCGTCCCCGAAGGTGAGGAACTTGGCGAAGGTCCCGCGGATGGACGACAGGTTGGCGTCGATCTGCTCGTCGGTGAGCAGGGGACGCTGGCCCTCCTTGTCGGTGGGATCGCCCACCTTGGTGGTGCCGCCGCCCATCAGCACGATCGGCTTGTGCCCGGCCTGCTGGAGGCGACGCAGCATCATGATCTGGATCAGGTGGCCGACGTGCAGGCTGGCGGCCGTCGCGTCGAAGCCGATGTAGGCGGTGACCACGCCGGAAGCGGCGGCCTCGTCCAGCTCCGCCGGATGGGTGACCTGGTGGATGTAGCCGCGGGCCTGCATCGTCTGCAGGAACTCGGACTTGAAGGGCGCGTCGGACATCGGGCTTCTCGGGCTGGAGCGCCGGCGCTGGGTTCGAACTGCGCCGGCCGGTTGAAAGGCAGGCGCGTCGGATCGATCGCCTGCTAGGGCAGGCGGTAATAGCTGCGGGTGTGGGTCGCGGCGTCGATCATGGGCGGGCTAGCTAGGTGATGCGCGCCGTGGCAGTCAAGCCGCATGCGCGTGCTGGGCTTCATGACCGGGACCTCGCTGGACGCGGTCGACATGGCGATCCTGGAGACCGACGGCGAGGCCATCCGCGGCTTCGGGCCGGCCGGCGAGCGAAAGCTGACCGACGCCACGCGCGATCTCCTGCTGGAGGCGACGGCTGAGGCGCTGAGGTGGGGTCGGGGCGAAACGCGTCCGGAGATCTTCGCCCGCGCCGATACGGCCGTGGCCGATGAGCACCACTTCGCCGCCGACAGCTTCCTGGCCGAGCACGGGCTCTCCTGGCCGGAAATCGACCTCATCGGCATGCACGGCCAGACGGTGCTGCATGAGCGGCCCCGGGACGGCGTTCCCGGCCGAACGGTCCAGCTCGGCGACGCGGCGCGCCTTGCGGAGCTGACCGGGCGTCCTGTGGCGTTCGATTTCCGCTCGGCAGACGTGGCGGCGGGCGGGGAGGGGGCTCCGCTGGCCCCGATCTATCACCTGGCGCGGGCGCGACAGTCGCAACTGGAGGCGCCGCTGGCGGTGCTGAACGTCGGAGGCGTGGCCAACGTCACCTACTGGCCGCGGGCGAACGACCTGATCGCCTTCGATACGGGGCCGGGGAACGGGATGATCGATCTCCTGGTCCAGTCCCGCCGCGCGGGCCGCTACGACGCCGGCGGCCGGTTCGCAAGCGTGGGACGGGTGGATGAGGGCATCGTAAGGGGGCTGCTGGCGCATCCGTACTTCTCGGCGCCCCCACCCAAATCCCTGGACCGCTACGACTTTTCGCTGGAACCGCTGGAGCCGCTGCAGCTCGAGGACGCCTGCGCGACCCTGGTGGCCTTCGCCGCCGAGGCGCTCAAGCTCGCCATCGAGCGCCTGCCAGGTCAGCCCCGCGAAGTGATCGTCACCGGCGGCGGGCGGCACAACCCCGAGCTCATGAAAGCCTATGCCGAGCGCCTGCCGATCCCGGTCCGCCCCGCCGAGGCGGTGGGCTGGCGCGGCGACGCCATCGAGGCCGAAGCCATCGCCTACCTGGCCGCCCGCACGCACCGCGGCCTGCCGATCTCATTTCCGACGACGACGGGGGT
>CAZBXO010000050.1:20961-22822 GCA_964495645.1 uncultured Phenylobacterium sp.
ATCGGTGCGGTGAACGAACTCGGCTTCGACCCGAACGCCCTGCGCGACAAGTACCGGGCCGAGCGCGACAAGCGGCTGCGGGCCGACGGCAACGCCCAGTACATCGATATCAGCAGGTTCGCCCACTACCTCGACGACCCCTACGTGGAGCGGGTCGAGCGCGCGCCGGTCACCGACGAGGTCGAGGTGGTGATCGTGGGCGGCGGCTTCGGCGGACAGCTGGTCGGGGCGCGGCTGCGCGAGGCCGGCATCGACGACATCCGCATCATCGAGAAGGGCGGCGACTTCGGCGGCACCTGGTACTGGAACAGGTACCCCGGCGCGGCGTGTGACATCGAGAGCTACATCTACCTGCCGCTGCTGGAAGAAGTCGGCTACCTGCCGGTCGAGAAGTACTCCCGCGCGCCGGAGATCCTTCGCCACAGCCGCGCCATCGGCGAGAAGTTCGACCTCTACCGCGGCGCGCTCTTCCAGACCGAAGTCACCGAGATGCGCTGGGACGAGGACGCCAGGCGCTGGACGGTGTCCACCAATCGCGGCGACGCGCTGCGCGCCCGCTTCGTGGTGATGGCGAACGGCCCCCTCCATCGGCCGAAGCTGCCCGGCATCCCGGGCGTGGAGACCTTCAAGGGCCATTCGTTCCACACCAGCCGCTGGGACTACGCCTACACCGGCGGCGACTCCAACGGCGGCCTGACCGGCCTCAAGGACAAGCGGGTCGGGATCATCGGCACCGGCGCCACGGCCGTGCAATGCGTGCCGCACCTGGCCGAGGGGGCGAAGGAGCTGTTCGTCTTCCAGCGCACGCCGTCGTCGATCGACGTGCGCGCCAACCGTCCGACCGATCCGGAGTGGGCCGCCTCGCTGCAGCCGGGCTGGCAGCAGGCGCGGATGGACAATTTCAACACCCTGGTCTCCGGCGGCTTCGCCGACGTGGACCTGGTCAACGACGGCTGGACCGACATCATCGGCAACATCCTGCTGCTCGCCCGCAAGGGTGCGGCGGAGGGTAAGAACCCCGCCGAGCTGATGCAGCTGGCCGATTTCAAGAAGATGGAGCAGGTCCGCGCCCGCGTGGACGCGGTCGTCGAGGACGCAGAGACCGCCGCCTCGCTGAAGCCCTGGTACAATCAGTTCTGCAAGCGTCCGTGCTTCCACGACGAGTACCTGGACGCCTTCAACCGGCCGAACGTCCGGCTCGTGGACACCAAGGGCAAGGGCGTCGAGCGGATCACCGAAAACGCGGTCGTCGCGAACGGCGAAACCTTCGAGATCGACTGCCTGATCTATGCCACCGGATTCGAGGTCGGCACCGACTACACCCGCCGCTCGGGCTACGAGCTCTATGGCCGCGATGGACAGTCGCTGACCGAGAAGTGGAGCAAGGGCGCTTCGACCCTGCACGGGGTGCTGAGCCGCGGCTTCCCCAACTGCTTCATCGTCTCGAACGTCCAGTCGGGCTTCACGGCCAACTTCCCGCACATGATCAACGAGCAGTCCAAGCACATCGCCTATCTGCTCAATGAGACCAACGCCCGGCAGGCGAAGACGATCGAACCCACGCAGGAGGCCGAGGAGGCCTGGGTCGACACCATCGTGAAGACCGCGATCATGCGCGAGGCGTTCCTCAAGGAATGCACGCCTGGCTACTACAACAACGAGGGCAACCCGGAGGCGATGACCGTGAAGAACGGCTCGTACGGCGCGGGGCCGGTGGCCTTCGTCAAGATCCTGGAAGATTGGCGCGCCGAGGGTGAGCTCAGGGGTCTGGAACTCAAGGGCTGAGCCTGCACCCCATCTGCACATGAGGGAGCCTGCGGCTGCACGCCGGCTCCCGCACCGCCGGACGCGGGCGGTCTAG
>CAZBXO010000051.1:0-2205 GCA_964495645.1 uncultured Phenylobacterium sp.
ACCACCATCAGCTTCGCCCAGCAGGCCATCGACCAGCCCAACTACCGCCACGAGGGCGAGGGGCCGCGGTGACCAGAGCCCCGCCCCTCGATGGGGCGGGGTTGGGGTGGGGTGTGGCCGCTGAGGCGGAGGTCTGGCGCCCTTTGGCGCAGACTCCCACTCGCGCCCGTTCGGCAAGTCGCTACGCACACCCCCACCCAACCCTCCCCCATCGAGGGGGAGGGCTTGCGTCTGTGCTCACGCCGCGAGCACCCGGATGATTTCGCCTTCGCGCTCGTTCCAGAGGATGGAGACGGCGGTGACGTTGGCGGCGGCGGGGCCGAGGGCGGCCTTGACCTCGGCGTCCCTGGCGCGGCTTTCGGAGACGCGGAGCAGGACGCGGCCGCCGCCCTGGTCGAGGGTGACGTCGCCGAAGCGCAGGACGGCGTCGACGACGTCGGCGCTCGGTTGCGGGCGGACCGGGCGCGGCAGGCGCACGGCGCGGGGCTGGTAGGGGCTGCGGCGGGGCGGGAAGCGGGAAGCCATCGGGCGAAACTCCGTTGCGCGAATGCGATGGTTCGGTTGTGATGCCCTGGTGCGACAGAATCGGACGTAATGGTCATGCGGCATGAAAAAGGGGCCCGGCTGCTGGAGCTCGCGCGGCTGCTGGCGTCGACCGCCGAGGGGCTGACGCTCGACGAGATGGCCGAGCGGCTGGGGGTCGGCCGGCGCACGGCCGAGCGCATGCGCGACGCGGTCTGGGAGGTGTTCCCGCAGATGGAGGCGGTGGACGAGCCGCCGACCAAGCGCTTCCGCATCCCGGCCGGCCTGGACGGCCTCTTCCAGGCGCCGACGGCGGAGGAGCTGGCGTCGCTGGCCGCGGCCGCCGAGCTGATGGACCGGCAGGGCGCGGGGGCCCGCGGCGCGGCGCTCCGCTCGCTGGAGCAGAAGGTGCTGTCGGCTACGCGCGCGGCGGCCCGCCGCCGCCTGGCCCCCGACCTGGAGGCGCTGCTGCAGGCCGAGACGGTCGCCGTCTCCGCCGGCCCGCGGCCGTTCGAGGACGAGGCGGTGCTGGGGGCGGTGCGCGAGGCGCTGAAGTCGCTATCGGCCCTGCGCTTCCGCTACGAGGGCGGCCGCGAACCGGGCCGCACGCGGGAGGTGACGCCCTACGGCATCCTGTTCGGGCGCTCGAACTACCTGGTGGCGTCGGAGGGCGACACCGGCCCGCGCAACTGGCGCCTCGACCGCATCTTCGACGTGGAGGTGACCGACACGCCGGCCGCCCGGCCGGAGGGCTTCTCGCTGCAGGCCTACGCCGACGAGAGCTTCGGCATCTATCAGGACGACACCCACGACGTGGTCCTGCGCGCCGTCACGCCCGAGGGCGTCGAGGATGCGCTACGCTGGCGCTTCCATGCGCGCCAGACCGTGGAGCCGCAGCCCGACGGCTCGGTGATCATCCGCTTCCGCTCCTCCGGCATGCGCGAGCTCGCCTGGCACCTCTTCACGTGGGGCGACAAGGTGCAGATCGTGGAGCCGCAGGCGCTGAAGGACATCATGCGGGCCGAGCTGGCGGTGGCGAACCGGGCGCATGCGTCCGATTCTGTCGGATAGGCGCGCCACAGCTCCTCCGTCACCGACAGGAGAGCGCCATGACCCTCGACTACGCCGCCGTCTACGAAGCCGACTATCGCCCGCGCCGTCGGCGACGCGCCTTGGCTCTGGCCGTCTGGACCGGCCTCTTCCTCGTGCGCCCGCGCACCGCACTGGCGATCTGGCGCGCGCGTCGCTAGCTATTCCCCCAGCAAGTTGGGGAACACCGATGAAGTTGCGTTTGCTGGCCCTCGCGGCCGCCGGAGTGATGCTGATGGGGGCCACCGACAACGACCCCTACGTCTACATGGAGGAGATGGAGGGGGCGAAGGCGCTGCAGTTCGCGCGCGCCGAGAACGACCGCTCCTTGCCGCAGCTGCAGAACGATCCGCGCTACAAGGGCCTCTACGAGGACGCGCTGAAGATCGTGACGGCGCGCGACCGCATCCCGGGCGTGGGCTTCGGCGCCGCCGGGACCCTGCGCGACTTCTGGCAGGACGCGACGCACGTGCGCGGCATCTGGCGCACCACGACGCTGGACAGCTACCGGACCGGCGCGCCGCAGTGGAAGACGTTGCTCGACCTCGACGCGCTGTCGAAGGCCGAGAACGCCAACTGGGTGTGGAAGGGCGC
>CAZBXO010000051.1:2305-22785 GCA_964495645.1 uncultured Phenylobacterium sp.
TCGACCTCGACGCGCTGTCGAAGGCCGAGAACGCCAACTGGGTGTGGAAGGGCGCACAGTGCCTGCGCCCGGACGAGCGCTACTGCCTGGTCAGCCTCTCCAACGGCGGCAAGGACGCCGTCGAGATCCGCGAGTTCGACATCCAGACCGGCCGCTTCGTGGATGGCGGCTTCCGCATCCCGGAAGGCAAGCACAACGTCACCTGGCTCGACCGCGATACCCTTATCCTGGGCATGGAGTGGGCCAAGGGCGACGTCACCGAGAGCGGCTATCCCTACATCCTGAAGCAGGTGAAGCGCGGACAGCCGCTGTCGGCGGCGACCGAGCTCTACCGCGGGATCAAGAAGGACGTCTCGGTCGGCCCCACGGTGCTGCGCGAGCCGGACGGCAAGGTGGCCGCGGTGATCTTCCAGCGCGGCCTCGACTTCTTCAACGCCGAGTACCTGCTGTGGTCCAACGGCAAGGCCGTGAAGCTGCCGCTGCCGACCAAGTCGACGATCCAGGGTTATGTGTCCGGCCGCCTGGTCGTCAGCCTGGAGCAGGACTGGGCCGCCGGCGGCTTCAAGGAAGGCGACCTGATCGACTTCGACCTGGCGGCGGTGAAGGCGAACCCGACCAGGCTCGCCGGTTCGCTGGTGCTGCGCCCGACCATGAGCCAGTCGATCGAGCAGGTGGCGACCACTCGGGACCGTCTGGTCGTGGCGCTCTACGAGAACGTCAAGGGCCAGGTGATCAGCTACGCCCGCGGGCCGCGCGGCTGGACGGCGACCAAGCTGGACCTGCCGAAGGACTCGTCCATCGGCATCAACTCGGCCTCCGACGACGACAACCGCCTGATCCTGACGGTGGCCAGCTACCTGTCGCCCACCAGCCAGTGGGTGGCCGATGCGGCCACCGGCGGTCCGCAGAAGCTGAAGACCCTGCCGGCGCGGTTCGATGCGTCGAGGCACGTGGTCGAGCAACACTGGGCGACGTCGAAGGACGGCACCAAGGTCCCGTACTTCGTGGTCCGGCCGAAGGACCTGAAGATGGACGGCTCGGCGCCGACGCTGCTCTACGCCTACGGCGGCTTCCAATCGAGCCAGACGCCCAGCTACTCCGGGACCGTCGGCAAGCTGTGGCTGGAGAAGGGCGGCGTCTACGTCATCGCCAACATCCGCGGCGGCGGCGAGTTCGGGCCGCGCTGGCACAACGCCGGCCTGAAGCTGAACCGCATGCGCGTCTACGATGACTTCTTCGCCGTGTCGGAGGATCTGATCCGCCGCAAGATCACCAGCCCGCAGAAGCTCGGCATCATGGGCGGCTCCAACGGCGGCCTCCTGATGGGCGTGGCGCTGACCAAGCGGCCGGAGCTCTACAACGCCATCGTCATCCAGGTGCCGCTGTTCGACATGATCGCCTACGACCACATCGGCGCCGGCGCCTCCTGGGTCGGCGAGTACGGGGATCCCAAGATCCCGGCCGAGCGGGCGATGCTGATGAGCTACTCGCCGTACCAGAACCTGAAGGCCGGCCAGAAGTACCCGAAGGTCTTCCTGGAGACGTCCACCAAGGACGATCGGGTGCACCCCGCCCACGCCCGCAAGGCGGCGGCGCGGCTGAAGGAGTATGGCTACGACTACCTGTACTACGAGAACATCGACGGCGGGCACGCGGCCTCGGCGAACCTCAACGAGCGGGCCATGCGCACGGCGCTGGAGTTCACCTACCTGCACCAGCAGCTGATGAACTGATGCCGCAGTTCTCGGCCGGGGTGCTGGTCTGGCGCCCCGGCCCCGAGTTCCTGCTGGTGCATCCCGGCGGCCCGTTCTGGGCCGGCAAGGACGAGGCCGCCTGGTCGATCCCCAAGGGCCTGATCGAGCCCGACGAGGACGGCTGGGCGGCGGCCTGCCGCGAGTTCGCCGAGGAGCTCGGCCAGCCGATCGCCGGAACGGGGACCCCCCTCACGCCGGTCAGGGCCTCCGGCAAGACCATCCACGCCTGGTTGGTGGAAGCAGACCTCGACCTCGCCGACCTGAAGAGCAACACCTTCGAGATCGAGTGGCCGCCGCGCTCGGGCAAGCGCGCGACGTTCCCCGAGGTCGACGCCGCCGCCTACTTCGCCCCCGAGGTGGCCCTGTGGAAGGTCCACAAGGGCCAGCGGCCGATCCTTCAGGAGGCGATCGCCCGGCTAGCGGCCTGAGTTGTCGGCGAGCGGGCGCAGGCCGCCGGCCGAACGGGCCAGCTGCACGAACTCGGCCCGTTCGCCGAACGGGTCGGCGCCGCGCGCGCCCTGGGCCAGGTCGATGACCTCACGCCAGCCGAAGCCGTCGGAGAGCCGCGGGTCACGCCGCAGCTGCTGGCCGAAGCCGGCCACCGCCACGGCCCAGCGCGTCGGCTCGGGCGCGGCGCTCAGCGTCGCGAACCCGTCCGCCCGCGTGATCGGCCGTTCCAGCAGGTGCGAGCGGCCCTCGCCCGGCAGCTTGAAGCGGACCTTCAGGTGGGCGAGCTCGCCTGGCGGCCCGGCCTTCGGCGCCGCCTGGCCGTACCGCAGCGGATCGGCCGAGCCCTTCGCGCCGGCCGGCGTGATCTCGTAGAGCGCCGTCACCGAGGCCGAGGAGCCCACCTCGCCCGCGTCGACCTTGTCGTTGTTGAAGTCCTCGCGCGCCAGCATGCGGGTCTCGTAGCCGATCAGCCGGTACTCGCGGACCGCCGCCGGGTTGAACTCCACCTGGATCTTCACGTCGTCGGCGATCGGGAACAGCGACTTGCCGAAGTCGTCGCGGAACAGCCTGCGGGCCTCCTGGAGCCCGTCGACGTAGGCAGCCGTCCCGTTCCCGTTCTGCGCCAGCGCCTGCATCATGGTGTCGTTGTAGTTGCCGCGGCCGAAGCCGTAGACCGAGAGGTAGACCCCGTCCTTGCGGCGATCGACGACGAAGTCCTTGAGCCTGGCCGGGTCGGCGATGCCGACGTTGAAGTCGCCGTCGGTGAGCAGGATCACCCGGTTCACCGCCTTCGGATCGAAGTTCTGCTTCGCCAGCGCATAAGCGAGGCTGAGACCCGCGCCGCCGGCCGTGGAGCCGCCGGACTGCAGGTAGTCCAGCGCGCAGCGCATCTTCAGCTTCTGCGACCCGCTCGTCGGCGCCAGCACCGCGCCGGCCGAGCCGGCGTAGGCCACCATGGCCACCCGGTCCTGCGGCCGCAGCTGGTCGATGAGGACGTTCAGCGACTTCTTGGCGAGCGGAAGGCGGTCGTCTGACGACATCGATCCCGAGGTGTCGACCAGGAACACCAGGTTCAGCGGCGGCAGCTCGCTGCGCCCGGCGTCGAAGCCCTGCAGGCCGATGTGCAGGATCTGGCGCCCGGCGCTCCAGGGAGAGGGCGCCACCGCCACGAACGGCCGGAACGGCGTCGCCCGGTCGGCCGGTCGCGCGTAGCCGTAGTCGAAGTAGTTGATCAGCTCCTCGACCCGCACGGCGTCGGTCGGTGGCCGAACGCCCTCGTTCAGGAAGCGCCGGACATTGGCGTAGGCGGCGGTGTCCACGTCCACCGAGAAGGTCGAGACCGGCGCCTCGGCGACCTGGCGGATCGGGTTCGAGCCGGCGTCCGGGTAGCGCTCGGTGTCGCGGGACGGCGGCAATGCGACGATGTAGTGCGGCGCATTCCGGTAAGCCTGCGCGGCGCGCGCCGCGGGCGGAGGCGGAGGTGGCGGTGGCGGCGCGGCCGCCGAACGCTGCGGCGCCTCGATGCGGCGCTCGATCGACGGCGCCGCAGGCGGCGGTACGGGCAGCGGCGGAAGCGCCATCTGCGGCCGGGCGAGCCGCGCGGAGGGCCTGATGCTGCTGCCGCTGACGACCACCTCCTCAACGGCGTCTCGGTGGGGCGCGAAGCCCAGCGCCTCGCATGACGGGCCCGAAGGCGTTCCGTCGACGATGCGGGCCGGCGCGGCGGCGGCCGGCGGTCCGTACGAGGCGGACAGCGCGGCGAGGGACACGGCAAGCCACTTGCGAGCCACTGGACGTCTCCAGAAATTACCAGCGTAATATCCGCCACCACAGCGGACTCGAGGCCAGTCACATCTCTGCTACGCAGGCGGGCGGCGGATGGGGTTAGACTCAGCGCACGAAGCTAGCGCCGTTCACGTCGAGCACGGCGCCGGTCATCGAGGGCGGCGCGTCCAGGGCCAGGTAGGCGGTGACGTTGGCGACCTCTTCGGGTGTCGCGACACGTCCCAGCGGGATGTCGGCCAGCAGCTTCTCGCCGCCGCGGCTGGCCAGGTAATCCTCCGCCATGCCGGTCATGGTGAAGCCGGGGCAGACGGCGAAGGCCAGGATGCCCTCTGCTGCGTAACCGCGGGCCACGGACTTGGTCATCGCGACCATGCCCGCCTTCGACGCCGCATAGTGCCAGTGCGCCGGCGAGTCGCCGCGATAAGCCGCGCGGCTGGCGACGTTGACGATCCGCCCGCCTAAGCCCCGCTCGCGCCAGTGCAGCACCGCCCGGCGGGACAGATCCGCGGCCGCCTGCAGGTTGATCTGCAACGTGCGGCTCCAGGCGGCCCGCCACTCGGCCGGCGGCGCGTCCACCGCCACGGGCTCGAACACGCCGGCGTTGTTGATCAGCACATCGATCCCGCCGCCCAGCCTTTCCAGGGCGCGGTCCCACAAGGAGTCGGCCGCCGCCAGATCGGAGAGGTCGGCGGCGAGGGTGTGGGGCCCCTCCGTCCGCCCGTGCCCGACCACGGCCGCACCGCGCGCCGTCAGCGTCTGGAAGACCGCTGCGCCAATGCCGCGCGTGGAGCCGGTGAGGAGGATGCCCGCCATGCGCGCGGTGTCGCGCGCCTCACGCCGGGTGGCAACCTTGTAGCCGAGCTCGGGACCCCGTGGTCTAGTTGCGCCGCTCGAGGGGGAGTTCACGACGTGACAGATACGCCGACCCGGACCGGATTCCGGCCGTTCATTCCCGCGTCCGTATCGCTTCCCGAGTTCACGCCGCTGCCGTTGGTGGTCGGCGCTTTGCTGGGCATCGTGTTCGGGGCCTCGTCGCTCTACCTGGTTCTGAAGGTGGGCCTGACCGTCTCGGCGTCGATCCCGGTGGCGGTCATCTCGATCACGCTCTTCCGGCTGCTCAGCCGGCTGCGGATCGCCAAGGCGTCGATCCTGCAGAACAACATCGTCCAGACCGCCGGGTCGGCGGGCGAATCCATCGCCTTCGGCCTCGGCGTGACGATGCCGGCGATCATGATCCTGGGCTTCGACATGGAGATCGCCCGGGTGATGCTGGTGGCGGTCCTGGGCGGCCTTCTGGGCATCCTGATGATGATCCCGCTGCGTCGGGCGCTGATCGTCGAGCAGCACGGGATCCTGAAGTATCCCGAGGGCACGGCCTGCGCCGAAGTGCTGAAGGCCGGCGCCACCCGCGAGGAGCACGAGATCGGCCAGACCGGGGGCCGGGCCCAGACCGAGGCCGAGATCTCCCGCGGCGCACGCACGATCATCGCCGGCTTCGGGGTCGGCCTCGCCTACAAGCTGGCGGTCGGGGCCTTCAAGCTGTGGAAGGACATTCCTGGCGTGGTCTTCGGTCCGCCGCTGGCGAAGGGCTCCGTCGCCGCCGAGATCTCGCCGGAGCTTCTCGGCGTCGGCTACATCATCGGCCCGCGCATCGCCTCCACCATGGCCGCCGGCGGGGTGCTGGCCTACCTGGTTCTGATCCCGGCGATACAGTTCTTCGGGTCCGCCTCGGGTGCGATCATCCCTCCGGGCGACGTCCCGATCGGCGAGATGGGCCCCGATGACATCCGAGGCGCCTACATCCTCTACATCGGCGCAGGCGCCGTCACGGCGGGTGGCCTGATCAGCCTGTTTCGCGCGTTTCCGACCATCTGGCGCGGCCTGCAGGGCGGGCTGGCCGACCTGAAGCTCGGGCGCGCGGCCGCGAAGGTCGACGGCGCCGAGACGCAGCGCACCGACCGCGACCTCTCGCTGCGCTGGGTCGCCCTAGGGGTGATCGTGCTGATCGGGGCGATCCTCATCGCCCGGTCCCTGCACATGAACATCGCCGGCGCGCTGCTCATCGTTCTGTTCGGCTTCCTGTTCGTGACCGTCTCGTCGCGCCTGACCGGCGAGCTCGGCTCCTCGTCCAACCCGATCTCGGGCATGACGGTCGCCACCCTGCTGCTCACCTGCCTGATCTTCCTCCTGCTCGGCTGGACCGGGCCGACCTACTACGTCACCGCCCTTTCGGTGGGCGCCATCGTCTGCATCGCCGCCTCCAACGGCGGGACCACCTCGCAGGATCTGAAGACCGGTTACCTGGTCGGCGCGACGCCGCGCGCGCAGCAGCTGGCGATCCTGATCGGCGCACTGGCCTCGGCGCTGTGCCTTGGGCCGATCCTGCTGTCTCTGAACCAGGCGGCGACCGTCTACGTGCCGCAGCCGGTCGCTGTGGTGATGACGCCTGCCCAGGCCCAGGCGCTGCCGACCGAGACCCTGGCCGGCCCGCAGAAGGCCCAGGACGGCGCCGCCTACCACGTCTGGCAGAAGGCCGACCCCGCCGGCGGCGCCGCGGAGCGCTACCTGGTGCGCGACGACGGCACCGTCGCCTACCTCGTCGACCCCGGCATCAACGGCCGGGTGAAAACCCGGCCCGACGGGACGCAGGTGACCAAGTTCGACGCCCCGAAGGCCACTCTGATGAGCTACATCATCAAGGGCATCCTCAATCAGCAGCTGCCCTGGGCCCTGGTCCTGCTGGGCGTGATGATCGCTGTGGTGCTGGAGATGTGCGCCATCCCGGCGCTGGCCTTCGCGGTCGGGGTCTACCTGCCGCTGTCGTCCTCGGCTCCGATCTTCGTCGGCGGCGCCGTGCGCTGGCTGGTCGACCGCAGGAGCCGGGGGCTAGCCCACGCCGAGACGCTCAGCGAGGCCGAGCTCGCCGCGGAGTCCGACAAGAGCCCGGGTGTGCTGATGGCGTCGGGCTACATCGCCGGCGGCGCGATCGCCGGCATCGGAATCGCGTTCTCCGCCGGCGTGCTGGGGAACTTCGACCGGGCGGTCACCGAAATCATGGAGGCGTCGAACCCCTTCATCACCGGCCCCTGGGCCGACCTGATCTCGCTGCTGCCGTTCCTCGGCCTGATCGCCCTGCTCTACTACGCCGGCACGCGCGTCGCGCGGACCAGGGAATAGGCGATCAGCGCCGCGTTGCCGGCCATCACCACGGCCGCGAAGCCGCCCGCTGCGGCCTGGTCCCGGCCGGTGATCGTCGCGTAGTTGGCGGCCCAGAGCGCGTCCGCGAACAGTCCGGGCCAGGCCAGCGCCACGGCCGCATGCGGCGACAGGGCGGCCGGCAGCTGGCGCCAGCCCATGATGGCGTTCAGCAGCACGCAGACCGTTGCGGCGACCACGACGCCCACGAAGGTCAGCCACACAGGCCCGCTCTCGAACAGCAGCTCGGGCGCCAGGTAGAACCCGATCGCGCCGGACAGCCAGATGCTGAAGCCGACCAGACCGAGGATGATGCTCTCGCGCACAGTCATCGGACGCCCTCCCGAGCGCACTGAAGCGTCGGGAACACGACGTGGCAACCTCACCCGAGCGGCAGCCACAGGCGGAAGACCGCGCCGCCGCCCGGCCGGGGCGCATGCTCGAGCCGCCCGCCGTGGGCAAGCGCGACCTGGCGCGCCAGCGTGAGCCCCACGCCCTGGCCGCCGGGCTTGGTGGTGAAGAAGGGCACGAATGCGGTCTCTGGGTCGCCGGCGGGCAGGCCGGGGCCGTTGTCCTCGACGATCAGCACGGCCTGGCCCTCCTCGGCGCGGGCCGCCAGCCGCACCGCCGGGCTCGAACGTGCGCGCACCGCTTCGAGCGCGTTCTTGAGAAGGTTGATCAGCGCCTGCTCGATCAGGTCCGGATCGGCGCGCAGCACCAGCGCCGCCGGCTCCACGACGCTCCTGTAGTCCACGCCCGCCTCGGTCATGGAGGCGCTCATGAGCCTGTCGAGGCCGAGGACGAGGTCCGCCGCCTTCAGCCGCACCGGCTCGGCCGCGGGCAGGTCCGTGAGGCGCCGGTAGCGTTCGATGAAGCTCATCAGGCCCGAGCTGCGCCGCGCGATCGTCTCGACGGTGTCGGCCACCTCCGCCGGATCGGCCGCGCCGGAGCGCAGGCGCGCGGCCAGGCTCTCGGAGAGCGAACTCACCGGGGTCAGGGAGTTCATCATCTCGTGCGCCAGCACCCGCACGAGGTCCTGCCAGGCTTTCAGTTCGACCGCATCGAGGTCGCCCGAGAGGCTCTGCAGCGAGATCAGCCGGAAGGCGCGCGCCTCGGCCGTGAACAGTGCAGTCTGCACCAGCATGGCCCGGCCGTCCTGCAGCCGCATGATCTCGCGGGCGCCGGGGGCCAGGGTGACCAGCCGCTGCGCTGTCTGCGGGTCCGCCGCGGGCAGGGCGGCCGGGAGCGGTCCGGGCTCGGCGCCCAGGCCATGGCGCGCGGCGCGATTGGTGCTCACCACCTTGCCGTCCCCATCGAGCACCAGCAGGGCGGCGGCCACGTTGTCGGCGAGCGCCTCCAGATGGTCGATGCGGCGCTGGCGGTCGGCCCGGACCGTCCCCAAGCGGGCAAGCGCCGCCTCCATCGCCACCGCGACCCGAGCGAGGCCCGGCTGCGGCGCCGGACGCTCCGAGCCCTCCGAGGCGAGACCTTCGACGAACACCGCCAGCATCCGGTCCGCGGCTCCGGCGCTGCGGACCAGGTCAGCGAGCACCAACAGGGCCAGCACCACCAGCAGCAGGGCTGTCGCCCACCGCTCCGTCGACCCGGCCCACAGCGCGCCAAACGCCAGCGCGCCCATCAGCACCGCCCGAAGCGCGATCCCGATCCCGAAGGCGAGCGGGCCCCTAGAGGCCATGGCGTTCCATGCGCCGGTAGAGAGCGGGGCGCGTCAGCCCGAGGGCGGCGGCGGCGCGGCTGACGTTGCCGTCGTGCAGCGCCAGCGCACGTTCGATGGCCCGCTTCTCCAGGGCGTCGAGCTTGAGCGGCGAGCCGGCGCGGCGGTCGGCGGTCATGGCCGCTGCCGCCGCCATGGTCTGGACCAGCGCCTCGTTGCGCCAGGGCTTAAGCACGAAGTCGACGGCGCCGCGCTTCAGCGCCTCCACCGCCAAGGTGACCCCGCCGTAGGTGGTCATCAGCACGACCGACAGCGCCGGGTCGGCCGCCTGCAGCCGCGCCAGGCCCTCGAAGCCCTCGCTCCCGCTGCGCGCGCCGACCGCGAAGTTCATGTCCAGCAGCACCGCGTCGAGCATCCCGGCCTCTGCGTCCATGCCCTCGGGGCCGGGAAGGGTGGCGACGGCGCGGCCAGGCGCCTGCAGCGCCATGGCGGCGGCCTTGAGCACGTCGGGGTCGTCGTCGACGACGAGGTATCGCAGCGGTCGATCCACGGCTGAAAGCCTAAGCCGCGCCGGCCGACAGGCCAAAGCCGAGCCCGCTCAACGGCTTAGGCGCTGGCTCGCGCGAGGAGACACCGGGGCGGTGTCCGTTTCCGGACGGCCCGTCATCGCGATTCCGCTCTGCGGCCCGCCAAGTCATTGATCCCGTGTCGTTTCCTGTCCGGCCAAGGCCGCCGGATACTGAAGCCATGACGATGCTCATGGACCGACCGATCGCGCGGCCACGCTGGGCCCAGCGGCGCCTGCTGCTGGCCGGAGGCGGCGCCGCGGCGCTCATCGCCGTGGTGGCGGTGGGCGGCGGCCTCGCCGCCGGCGCCCGTTCCTCCCTGCGGACGCCGGCGGCGAGCGTCACCCTCGGCACGGTGACCTCGGGGGTCTTCCACGACGTGGTGACCCTGAAGGCCAAGGTCGTGCCGCGCCAGGTGGTCTACCTCGACGCCTTGGAGGGCGGGCAGGTGGCCGAGATCCTCGCCCAGGCCGGTGATACGGTCGCCGCCGGCCAGCCGCTGGTCCGCTTCCGCAACACCCAGCTCGAACTGGAGGTGCTCGACCGCGAGGGCCGGCTCTCCGAATCCATCACCCAGCTGCAGGCCTACGAGAAGCAGCTCGAGGACGCCCGCGTGCTCGGCGAGAAGCAGGCCGCGCAGATCGACTACGACGCCGCACGCTCCGAGCGGGACCTGAAGCGCATCGAGGCCCTGCACGCCCAGGGCTACGCGCCGCGCCAGAAGCTCGACGACGCCCGCGACCAACTCACGCTGGCTCGCCGGCTCCAGCCCTTGCAGGCCTCCTCCAACCGAGAGCAGGAGGCGCTGCGCCGCCGCCAGCTGCCGCTCCTGCGCAGCGAACTGGCCACCCTGCAGGCCAACCTGCAGGTCGCCCGCTCGAAGCTCGATGCGCTGACCTTGCGCGCGCCCGTCGCCGGCAAGCTGGCCGACATGCACCTCAACATCGGCGAAATCAAAGGCCGCGGCGAACGCCTCGGCCAGGTGGTCGGCGCCGACGGCTGGAAGGTCGAGGCGCGCATCGACCAGTACTACCTGGACCGCGTCCGCGTGGGGCAGGGGGGGCAGGTGGAGGCCGACGGCCGCAATTGGCCGCTGCGCGTCACCCGCGTCGACCCGCAGGTGAAGGACTCGACCTTCCTGGCCGAGCTCGCCTTCACCGGCGCCGCGCCGCGCTCCATCACCGCCGGCCAGCAGTTGGACGGCCGCCTGCAGCTCGGCGGCGACAAGCCCGGCCTGGTGCTGCCCTCGGGCGCCTTCCTGGAACGCACCGGCGGCGACTGGGTGATGGTGGTCAGCGCCGACGGCAAGCGCGCCGACAAGCGCCGCATCCGCATCGGCCGCCGCAACCACGACCAGGCCGAGGTGCTCTCGGGCCTCCAGCCCGGCGAGCGCGTGATCGTGTCCGACTACACCGGCTTCGACAAAGTCGAGCGGGTGATCTTGAGCAAATGAGGAGGGGCGGATGCTCGTTCTGAACGACGTCACCAAGGTCTACCGGACCAGCGAGGTGGAGACCCTGGCGCTGAACGGCGTCTCCATGACGATCCAGGGGGGCGAGTTCGTCGCCATCATGGGCCCGTCCGGCTGCGGCAAGTCTACGCTGCTGAACGTGCTCGGCCTGCTCGACAGCCCGTCCGGCGGCTCGTTCAGCTTCTTCGGCGAGGAAGTCGCGGGGCTGCCGGAGGCCCGGCTCACCAAGTTGCGGCGAGAGCACATCGGCTTCGTCTTCCAGAGCTTCAACCTGATCGACGACCTCTCCGTCGCCGAGAACGTCGAGGTGGCGCTGCTCTACCGCGGCGTCTCGGCCGGCGAGCGCAAGCGCCGGGTGGCGGAGGCCCTGGAGCGGGTCGGCATCGCCCACCGCGCCCGCCACCGGCCACAACAGCTCTCCGGCGGCCAGCAGCAGCGCGTCGCGGTCGCCCGCGCCCTGGTCTCCAGCCCCCGCCTGATCCTCGCCGACGAGCCTACCGGCAACCTCGACACCGCCAACGGCGACGAGGTCATGCGCCTGCTGACCGAAGCCGCCGCAGCGGGGGTCACCGTCGTGATGGTCACCCACAGCCTGGTCCACGCCGCCGTCGCCCAGCGCACGATCAAGCTGCTGGACGGCCGGGTCGTCTCCGAAACCCTGCTGGCAGCCTGATCATGTTCCGCAACTACCTCGCAGCCGCCCTGCGCAACCTGGCGCGCAACAAGCTCTACGCCGGCGTCACCATCTTCAGCCTCTCGATCGGCTTCGCCGCGGCCCTGCTGATTGGCCTGTATGTTCGAGACGAGCTTACCCACGACCGGTTCATCCCCGGCTGGGAGCGCATCTACTTCGTCGCCACCAACCTCTATCCAAGCGGGTCGAAGGTCATCAACTCGTCCAAGACGCCGATGATGCTGGCGCGGCCGCTCGCCCTCGACTTCCCGGAGATCGAGGCCGTCGCGCGCCTCTCGCCCAGCTACTTTCCGCCCAATGTCCGCCGCGGCGACTTCACCGCCTCGGAGCGCAACGTCTTCTGGGCCGACCCGTCGTTCTTCCAGGTGGCGCCGCTGCCCGCTCTGGCCGGCGACCTGGCGCATGCCCTCGACGCGCCCGACTCCATCGTCCTTACCGAACACATGGCCCGGAAGTACTTCGGCCGCGCCGCTCCCCTCGGCGAGGTTCTGCACGTCGACGGCCACCCCCTGCGCGTCACCGCGGTCCTCAAGGACCTGCCCTCGAACACCCACCTGAAGGCGGAGATGATCGGGTCGGGCAAGTCGATCGCCGGGCCGATCGTCAACTACGAGGGCGTCAACGGCCCGCTCTCCAACACCCTCTACACCTACGCCCGCTTCAAGCCCGGCGCCTCGCCCGCCACGGCGACGCCGCGGCTGCCGCAGTTCCTCGACACGCGTCTGTCGCTGCAGGGCAACTTCACCGACATCCGCCTGATCAAGCGCGAGCTGCGCTTCGTGCCGCTCGCCCAGCTGCATTTCGAGCCGTTCACCCAGGGCGACCTCAAACCACCGGTCGACCGCTCGCTGCTGGCAGGAATCGCCCTGGTCGGCGTGCTGATCATCGTGGTGGCCGCAGTCAACTTCGTGACCCTGATGACGGCCCGCGCCGCGCGCCGGGCCGTCGAGGTCGGCGTGCGCAAGGCGGCCGGGGCCGGCCGCGGCGACCTCATCGTCCAGTTCCTGGGCGAGGCCTTCATCTACGTCGCCTCCGCCGCGGTGCTTGCCCTGGCGCTGGTCGAGCTCCTGCTGCCGACCATCAACGCGGCGATGCAGCGGACGCTCGAGCTGGATTACCTGCACGACCCCGGCCTGGTGGCGACGGTGGTCGCCGTTGTCCTCGTCACAGGCCTGCTCGCCGGGACCTATCCTGCCTTCGTGCTCTCCGGCTTCCGCCCAGCCACGGTGCTGAAGGGCGGCCCGGTGCAGACGGCGGGCGGGCCTCGCGTGCGCCAGGCGCTCGTGGTGGGCCAGTTCGCCATCCTGCTGGTCCTGGCGCTGGGGGCCATCACGATCACGCGGCAAACCCTCTTCGCGGTGAACGGGGCCGGCACGGTCGACAAGGACCAGGTGCAACTGCTGCTTTCGTCGCCCTGCCTGGAGGCGATGCGCGACGAGGTCCGCAAACTGCCGGGCGTGCGATCGGCCGCCTGCACGTCCTACCAGGCGGCCAACCTCGGTGACACACGCGACAACGTGCTGTTCCGCGGCCGCCAGCTCGACCTCTCGACCGTCCCCATCGACTTCCGCTTCTTCGATGTGATCGGGGTCAAGCCGATCGCCGGACGGCTGATCGACCCATCGCGATCCGCCGACAGCGCCATGCAGAGCGTCGAATCCCGCCCGCCGGTGATCCTCAACGAGTCCGCTGTCCGCAAGCTGGGTTTCCGCTCGCCGCAAGCCGCCATCGGCCAGACGCTTGCCTGGCACGGCATCTGGGACGAGGGCTTCGGCAAGGACCGCCCGACGATCCCGGCGACCCTGCCGTCCGAGATCATCGGCGTGGTGCCGGACTTCACCCTGGGCTCGGTCCGCAACCCGATCTTCCCCTCGCTCTACAGCTACGGCCGCAACCGCGCGCCCAACTCCATCGGCATGGTCGTGAAGACCGATGGAGTCCAGGACGCCCAGACCCTGCCCACCATCGACCGCCTGTGGAAGCGCTTCGGCGGCGGGCGTCCGCTCGTTCGGGTCCCCGCCAACCTCGTGACCCTGCAGCAGTTCTACCTCGACGTGGTGATCCAGGGCGCGACGGTGGTCGCGGCCGGCCTCATCGCCCTGGTCGTCGCGGCACTCGGCCTCTTCGCGCTGTCGGCCTACACGACCGAGCGGCGCACCAAGGAGATCGGCGTGCGCAAGGCGCTGGGCGCCAGCTCGCAGGACATCCTCAAGCTGCTGCTCTGGCAGTTCGCCAAGCCGGTGCTGGTCGCCAACCTGATCGCCTGGCCGCTGGCCTGGTTCGCCATGCGCCGCTGGCTCGAAGGCTTCGCCTATCGCGTGGACCTGGCTCCGTGGACCTTCGTGGCGGCGGGGGCCGCGGCCCTGGCCATCGCGCTCGCCACGGTATTCGTTCACGCCCTCAACGTGGCCCGCGCCAAGCCCGTCGGCGCGCTGCGCTATGAATGACCAGGCCCAGTGTCAGCGCGATGGCCGCCAGCGTGATGCCGTCCCCGAGCCGCTCCACCGGCGTCCGCACGATATGCAAGCGGTAGAGATGCCGACCCGGCCGCACCTCGAAGCAGGCGAACCGCGAGACGCCGCAGGCGCGGACCGGCAGGCTCGGATCGTCGCCCGGCTGGACGAGGCTGGCCCGCCAGGCCGGGAAGTGGAATCGACGCGCCGCCACCAGCGCCGGCCGCTCGGCTGCTATGCTCGCGGCCAGACTCCCGTCCGGATACTCGCTCGCCGCCAGCACCGTGACGCCCGGCCCCCGGGGCATGATCGCCGGCAGCCCGTCGAACCCGTCCAGCAGCACGCGCTGACGCACGATCTTCGGGTCGAAGTTGAAGTCGGCCGGCAGGTGCTCCTCGGGCGCGCGGCCATGCCGGATCCGCTCGGCGATCGTCGCATCGGCGTTCGTCGGATAGGCGAGGGCGGCGGCGCGCATCGGCCAGGCCATCCGAACTGCCGGGAACCACAGCCCCGCCGCCACCGCCATGAAGGCGAGCCCGCGCCACCATCCCTTGCGCGTCAACGAGAGCGCCACGGCGGTCACGACGGCGAACTCGACCACCACCAGCATGCGGAACGGGAACTGCACCTTGCCCAGCATCGGCTGCAGCGGCGTGTGCCAGACGGCCGGGAAGGCGTAGGCGGCGATCGCCACGAGCACGATCAGGCTCCAGGTTCGCGCGGCTCTCGCTCGCTCGCCTCCGGCGCGCCACAGGATCAGAAGCGCCACCAGAGCCGCCCCGCCGTAGGTCCAACCCAGCCAGGCGAAGGCGTCGGCCAGCGGCCGCGACGGCCAGGCGGCCCAGTTGAAGAGCGTCCAGCTGGCCGGGTCCGCGGACAGGTGCGGCCACCACATCCACTTCATGGACGCCGCGTCCTGCAGGCTGAGGGCCGGGGCCAGGTAGTGCGCCGCAAGCGCGAGCCCCAGAACGCCGCCGGCGATCAGCCGCAGCAACAGACCGGGGCGATGCCTGGGAGGCGCCCGCCAGAGCGCGAGACCGGCCCAGACCGGCAGGGCGAATGCGGTCACCGTCACCGCGACGGCGATGTGCGCCAACACCAGCCCAGCGTAGGCCGCTGCGAGCCCGGCGACGCCGCGCCAGCTCCGCGCGGCCGCCTGCAGGCCGAGCGCCAGGAACGGCAGCACCGCGTGCGCAGCCAGCTCCCCCAGCGAGCCTCGCGCGAAGAGGTCGATCAGGAAGTAGGGCGTCCAGGCGTAGGCGCACGCGGCGACCAGCGACACGCCGCGGCCCGTGAACCCGCGCAACCACAGGTACATTCCCGCACTGCCGCAGAGCGACATGGCGAGGCACGCCCAGGCGGTCAGCATCTCCGCCGTCATCGGACCCGGCCAGACCGCGTCCACCGCCGCGCCGAACCAGAACGCCAGCGGCGGGTAGAAGTAGAAGGACGAGGCGCCCATGCCCTCGAACGCCTCGGGGAGCCAGCGCGGCGGCCACTCGCCCCGTTCCAGCGCGGCCACGAAGCCGCTCATCCAGACCGAGTTGTAGCTGTCGACCGGACGCAGCCCCACGCCGAGCGCTCGCCACATCGGCGCCGCGCAGGCGACCGCGATCGCCGCGCCCACGAGCGCCCCGGTCGCCAGCCTGCGGGCGAGGGAAGGGTTGGAGGCCTGATCGGGAATCGAACCCGAGTTCACGGATTTGCAGTCCGTTGCGTCACCACTCCGCCATCAGGCCATCCGGAGAGGCCGGGACGGCTATCAGAACGCCGGAGCCCCCGCAATTGCGTTTCGGGACCGCGGTCCTATAAGCCGCGCGAGCCCCAGCTTGAGGATTCCATGGCCGATCTCGCCGCCGCCCGCCTGAACATGGTGGAGAGCCAGGTGCGCATTGCCGACGTCACGGACGTCCGCATCCACGACGCCATGCGCGAGCTGCCGCGCGAGGCCTTCGTGCCGGAAGCCAAGCGGCATCTGGCCTATGCCGACATCGAGGTCGAAGCCGCGCCCGGGCGCTGGCTGCTGAAACCCCGCGACGTGGCCAAGCTCGTCCAGGCCCTGCGACCCATGCCGGGCGAGACGGCGCTCGCCATCTCCGCGCCCTACGCGGCCGCGGTGATCGGGAAGATGGGCGTGGCGGTGGCCGAAACCGAGGCCGGCGAACCGGTCGCCGGGACCTACGACCTGGTCGTGGCCGAAGGCGCCGTCGCCCGTGCGCCTCAGGCCTGGCTCGACGCGCTCCGCCCGGGCGGCCGCCTGGGGGTCGTCGAACGCGACGGACCGGTCGGCAAGGCTTGCCTCTACCTCAAGACAGAGGATGGAGTGGGCAGGCGTGAGCTCTTTGATTCGTTCTCGCCCGTGAACGCCGGTTTTGCGGCGCAACACGGTTTCGCATTCTGAGATCAGTGAAACACCTTCGAAACGGGGGCGTGAAAAAAGCTTAAGGTGACGCCGTCCCCCCTCACGGGCTTAAGGGCGGTCTTAAGAATAGACGCGTCTCTCGCCGAGATCGGGGATTTGGAATGTCGATGAGCTTCCGCGGCCGCCTGCTGGCCGCGACCTTCAGCGTCGGGATCGCGGCCGCCGCCGCAGCCCCCGCCGGCGCGGAGACCCTGGCCGACGCCATCGCGCTCGCCTACCAGAACAACCCCACGCTGCAGGCGCAGCGCGAGACCCAGCGCGCCCTCGACGAGAGCTACGTGCAGGCCCGCTCGGGCTGGCGTCCGACTATCAACATGGGCGCCTCCGCCACCTACACCGAGAACCGCATCCCGCGCGCCGCGGCCGCGGTCGACCTGAACGGCGACGGCACGCCGGACACCTTCGGCGCGTCCGGGATCCGCGAGTCGAACTCCGCCCGCATCGGACTGACCTTCACCCAGCCGCTGTGGACCGGCGGACGGGTGGCCGCGTCGGTCAACGCCGCCAACGCCGACGTGCTGGCTGGCCGCGAGAACCTGCGCCGCGTCGAGGCTCAGGTGCTGACCAGCGTCATCCAGGCCTATTCGGACGTCCGCCGCGATCTCGAGACCCTGCGCATCCGCCAGGAGAACGTGAACGTCCTCACCCGCCAGTTGCAGGAGAGCCAGGCCCGCTTTGACGTGGGCGAGGTCACCCGCACCGACGTGGCCCAGTCGCAGTCGCGGCTGGAGGGAGCCAATGCGTCGCTGTCGGTGGCCCAGGCGCAGCTGTCGATCAGCCGCGCCAACTATGCCGCCCTGGTGGGGCAGAACCCCGGCGAGCTCGCGCCCGAGCCGTCGCTGGCCTACCTCCTGCCGACCGATCCGGATCAGGCCTACCAGGTCGCCGAGAAGAACAATCCGCAGCTTCGCGCCCAGCAGTTCACCGAGGAGGCCAGCCGCGCCCGCGTCGCCGGCGCCAAGGCCGAGCGCATGCCGCAGGTCTCGGCGCAGCTCACCTATGGCTTCACCGGTCCGGCGATCCCGAACCGGCCGCAGGACCCCCTCCAGTCCAACCTGTTCACGCGCGGCGTCACCGGCACGCTGAACGCCTCGGTTCCGCTGTTCAACGGCGGCCTGACCACCTCACGCATCCGCCAGGCGACGCACCGCAACAACGCCGACAAGATCACCATCGAGACCGTGCGCCGCACGGTCCTGCAGAACATCACGCAGTTCTACAGCCAGATGCTCGCCGCCCGCGCCAACATCGCCTCCGGCGAGGCGCAGATCCGCGCCGCCAGCATCGCCGCCGAAGGCACGCGCCAGGAGCAGCAGGTGGGCCTGCGCACCACCATCGACGTGCTGAACGCCGAGCAGGAGCTGCGCCAGGCGCAGCTGAACGCCGTTACCGCGCGGCGCGACGAGTACGTCGCCGCGGCCAATGTGCTGGCCTCGATGGGCCGGCTGGAGGGGCGCGACCTGATCCCGACCGTGCAGCAGTACGACCCGGGCAAGAACTTTCGGAAGCTGAAGATGGCCTGGGGCTGGGTGCCGTGGGAGGAGCCGGTCGGCATCGTCGACCAGGCCGCCACGCCGTGGCCGTCGACCCCGCCGGCGGAGAAGCCGCTCGAGGCGCCGACCCCGCCCGGCCTGCAGCCGCCCCCGGCCGTCGCGCCTGCGCCGGCCCCGCGGTGATTTGACGCCGCTTTCCGCCGCCGCGTTTCCTAAGTGGAAGTAAGTTTGCAGGATCGTGCGGGCGCGCCTACCCTCCGGCCGGCGCAGGACTCACTTGGCGGCGGGGCACATGTCCGAACAGACTTCGCAAGAACCGACCATGGAGGAGATCCTCGCCTCCATCCGCCGCATCATCTCCGAGGACGAGCCCGGCGCGGAGCCGGCGGCCGAAGCGGCCGCGCCCGCCGCAGAGGCCGAGCCTGAACCAGCGCCTGAACCGGCCCCGTCCGTGGCGGAGGCTCCGCCGCCCCCGGCCCCCGAGCCCGAGGCAGAGCCCCAGCCGGCGCCCATCGAAGCTGTCGCCGCGGACGAGGATGAGGACGACACTCTGGAGCTGACCCAGAAGGTCGAGACCCACGGCGACCTCGATGTCCTGGAGCCGACGCCGGCTCCGATCGCGCCGCCGGTCGAGTCCGGCCTTGTCGGCGAGGTCGCCGCCCAGGCCGCCGCCTCCGCCTTCGGCCAGCTCTCGGCCGCCATCGCGATGCCCGCGGAGGGCCGCACGCTCGAGGACGTGGTGCGCGAACTCCTTCGCCCGCTGCTGCAGCAATGGCTCGACGCCAACCTGCCCGGAATCGTCCAGCAGGCCGTCGCGGCGGAAGTGGAACGCATCTCCCGCACCCGGGTACGGTAGCCCGGCGGGGGGCAGCGCTCAGAAGAAGTCCGGCTCGTTCGTCCGCAACTGAGCTTCGAACCGCGCTGCGACGGACAGCACGCCGTCGCGCCAGTTCCGGTCGATCTGTCGACCGATGTCATAGGCCTGCCAGGCGATGACCGGGTCGAACTCATTGAAGTAAACATCGCCGGCGTCCTTCCAGGCGTTGCCAGCCCAAGGATGCGCGGCAAGGTGGACCCAGTAATTGTCACGTCGGTCCGGCATGGCTCTGAGCGTGGACTGGGCCCATCCCTTGGTGTCCGACATTCCGAGCAGGTTCGCGAAGGTCACGTTCCGAAAAGTCTCGAACGGCAGGCCTGCAAAGCGGTCCGACGCGAGAAAGCGGGCCGCGGCTTCGCGGTCGCCGATTTCCTGACGCGATCCTGCGAGCCGGTTCGCGTCCATGAACTGCGCCGCGTCGGTCTGCTTGAGCGCGGCCTGCATCACGCCTCCCAGCCTGCGAATGGCCGACAGATTCTTGGCCGCCGCGGAAGGCGTGAAAGCTTCGGGATGGTCCTGTCCCGCCTGCATCGTGAGGAAGAGCGCCTCCAGGCCGCGGCCACCCGCCATGGCCCTTTCCGCCCTGGACAGGGTTTCTTCGAGGGCCGGCGCTCGTGTCCCGGACTCGATGGCGGTCATCGCAGCCCGGACGGCCAGGTCCTTTGGCGACGCTCCCTCGCGAGAGGACTTGGCCAGGGCCGATGCCAGTCCCCGAGGCAGTGGATAGCTCACGCGTTGCCGACGAACGTTGGAGATCCGCAGGGTCTGACGCCCTCCCATCTCCGCGTTCCAAGCAAAGTCGCTGAAGATCTCCGACGGCAGAGATGCCGCCTTGGCCATCTCGTCCCTGACGATCGGGTGCACGTTCGCACGCCGCGCAATGAAGCGCACGAGACGCCGCGCTTCGTCGGCGGACAGGTCCGCTGCCTTGCCCTTCAGGCTGGCCACCAGGACGCCATCGAGCCGGAACTCTGGGCCGTCCTGCGTGCGCCTGAGGCTTAGGGACGTCACGCCGGCGTCCGCGACCCCTAGCTCGGCTTCAGCGCCATAGAGGCGCATCACGGCCGCTTTCGGCTTGTTGGAAGAGTCCGCCTTTGCCGCGAGGTCCAGCACGGAGCCCAGCAGCTTGCGGTTCCGGAGTTCGTAGACCCTGAACCCGACACTCGCATAGCAACTCGTACTCTCGACAACCGCCGCAACGGGCTTCCAGCTCAGCGTTAAGCAGAGTGCATGGTCGTCGAGATCATGGCCGCCGATCGCATCCGCGATATCGGTGAAGTCCGGAGCCAGGGTCACGACTGACTGGGTCGTCAGCGTTTTTCCGCCCTGAGTGCGCTCCTGGCGCAGGTCGAAGATCAGTGCCTCAACGTCGCCGGTCGAACGCTTGGCCCGAATATCGTCGCTGCTCCACAGCGGGGAGCTCCATCCCGGCGCCGCGCCCAAGAACAGCGTCCAGGCCAGAATCGCGGGCAACCATCGCAGCATGTCCCACCCCTGAGGACGACCTTAGGCTGCGCTGCCGGTCCGCGACAAGATCGCGGCGCAGCTCTCCTTTGCGCATGCACCCACAGCCCGCTATGCACGCCCGCGATGCTCGACAAGACCTTCGATCCCAAGACCGTTGAACCGCGCCTCTACGAGGCCT